>CAZPPH010000156.1:0-7170 GCA_964588375.1 uncultured Rhodobacterales bacterium
TGCCGATCTCGGCCCCCATGCCGAACTCGCCGCCATCGGCGAACTGGGTCGAGGCGTTGCGCATCAGGATGGCGCTGTCGAGCCGGGTGAAGAAACGGTCCGCCGCAGCGTCGTCCTCGGTGACGATGCAATCGGTGTGGGCCGAGCCGTAACGGCGGATATGGGCGATCGCTTCGTCCGTTCCGTCAACGACTTTCGCGGCGATCTTCATGTCGAGGTATTCGCGCCCCCAATCGTCTTCGGTGGCCGGAACCGTCCCGTCGATCGCCTGGAGGGCGGTATCGGCGCGCACCTCGACGCCGGCGTCGATCAGCGCCCGGATCACGCCCTGTCCGATCGTGTCGACCACGTCGCGGTGGATCAGCAGGCACTCGGCGGCCCCGCAGATGCCGGTGCGCCGGGTCTTGGCGTTGAGCACCACCTTGAGGGCCTTCTCGGGGTCGGCGGCGGCGTCGATATAGATGTGCACTATGCCCTCGAGATGGGCGAAGACCGGCACCCGCGCCTCGCGCTGGACGAGCCCCACGAGACCCTTGCCACCGCGCGGGACGATGACGTCTATCGTGCCCGTCATCGTCAGCATCTCGGAGACCGCCGCGCGGTCGGTGGTGGGCACGCGCTGGATCGCGGCTTCGGGCAGGCCCGCGGCCTTGAGACCCTCGACGAGACAGGCATGGATCGCGGCCGAGGAGTGGAAGCTCTCGGACCCGCCACGCAGGATCACGGCGTTGCCGGACTTCAGGCAGAGGGCGCCCGCGTCGGCGGTGACGTTCGGGCGGCTTTCATAGATCACCCCGATGACGCCGAGGGGCGTGCGAACCCTGCGGATATGGAGGCCCGAGGGCTGGCTCCATTCCGCGATGACCTCGCCCACGGGGTCTTTCTGGGCGGCAACGGCGCGCAGGCCCGCCGCCATGGCGGCGACACGGCCTTCGTCGAGCAGAAGCCTGTCGAGCATCGCGTCGGACAGGCCCTTTCCGCGCGCGGCCGTCATATCTTTGGCATTGGCCTCGAGGATCGCCGGAACGGAAGCCTCGATCGCGTCGGCGGCGAATTCGAGCGCGGCACCGCGCATCTCGGCGGAGGCGACCGCGAGATCGGTGGCGGCGTCCTTAGCCTTGCGGCCAATTCCGGACATCATTTCAGAAACTTCCGATCCGTCCTTCATCCCGCTCTCCCACGCCTGTCCATAAAGGAGCATAGGCTCACCCGGCGGCGTTGAAAAGTCCGGTGGATCAGCTCGACATGTCGTCGCGGTGGATGAGAACCGAACGGGCCGGGTAGCCGAGGACGCTCTCGATCTCGGTGGTCTTGCGGCCTCTTATCGCTTCGGCCTCGGCGGCGGTATAGCGGGTGAGCCCCGTGCCGAGGCGCTCGCCGCGCGGCCCGAGAATCGCCACGGGGTCGCCCCGTCCGAAGCCGCCGGTGACGTGGGTCACCCCGGCGGGCAAGAGCGAGCTGCCGCGCGCCAGCGCCCCGGCCGCCCCT
Source organism: uncultured Rhodobacterales bacterium (assembly GCA_964588375.1). Taxonomy (GTDB): domain Bacteria; phylum Pseudomonadota; class Alphaproteobacteria; order Rhodobacterales; family Rhodobacteraceae; genus JASJAR01. The sequence goes on from CAZPPH010000156.1 coordinate 1,489, forward strand.
GCATCGACGGTGACCTCACCGCGCGGCTTCATCGCCGCGATCCAGGTCGTGCGGGCCCGCCCCGGGTCGGTCTCGGGGCGGAACCAGGTGGCCCGTGCGCCCTCTTCGAGCGCCCGCAGCGGGTTCATCCCGGTGCCTTCGGCGATCACCATCGTCGCCCCCGCCCGCATCGCGCTGCGCGCGGCGATGAGTTTGGTCTTCATGCCGCCCTTCGCGAGGCCGGTGCCCGCGTCGCCCGCCATCGCCTCGATCTCCGCGGTGATCGCGGTGATCTCGCCGATATGCTCCGCGTCGGGGTTCGTCTTGGGGTTGGCCGTGTAGAATCCGTCGACATCCGACAGCAGCACCGCGAGATCGGCCCCCACGGTGGCGGCGATCCGGGCGGCGAGACGGTCGTTGTCGCCGTAGCGGATCTCGTCGGTGGCGATGGTGTCGTTCTCGTTGACGACCGGAACCGTGCCGAAGGCGAGAAGCTGTTCGAGGGTGGCGCGCGAGTTGAGGTAGCGGCGGCGGTCCTCGCTGTCTTCGAGGGTGAGCAGGACCTGCGCGGTTATGAGGCCATGGGGCCCGAGCGCCTCTTCCCAGGCGCGCGCGAGACGGATCTGGCCCACGGCGGCGGCGGCCTGGCTCTGTTCGAGAGGCAGCACCCCGTCTGGAAGCGAAAGACTGCGCCGGCCGAGCGCGATGGAGCCGGACGAGACGAGGATGACATCCGCCCCCCGCGCTTTCAGCGCGGCGACATCCTCGGCAAGTGCTGTGATCCAGTCAAGGCGAAGCCCTTCGCTGCCGACGAGAAGCGCCGAGCCGATCTTCACGACGACGCGGCGGGCGTCCTTCATGGCCGCCACGGTCCGGCCTCCCGCACGTCCTCCCGCTCTGCGGCCCGGGCCTCCTCGATGATCCGGCGCAGCGCACGCAGCACGTCGTCCACCCCTTCCCGGGAGGCTCCCGATATCGGCATCACCGGACCCGCCACCGCTTCCAGCTCGGCGCGGCGCGCGGCACGCAGCTCATCCGACAGCGCGTCGATCTTGTTGAGCGCGGTGATGCGGGGCTTCTCCGCGAGCGCGCCGCCATAGGCCTCGAGTTCGGCGATGATCGTCTCCCAGTCGCCGGCGACGTCGTCGGAGGTGCCGTCGACGAGGTGAAGAAGCACGGCGCAGCGCTCGACGTGACCGAGGAAGCGGTCGCCGATCCCCTTGCCCTCGTGGGCGCCCTCGATGAGGCCGGGAATGTCCGCGACGACGACCTCGGTGTCGTCGATGCCGACGACGCCGAGATTGGGGTGCAGCGTGGTGAAGGGGTAGTCCGCGATCTTCGGCCGGGCGTTCGAAGTCGCGGCGAGAAAGGTCGATTTGCCCGCGTTGGGAAGGCCCAGAAGGCCCACGTCGGCGATGAGCTTCAGCCGCAGCCAGAGCGTGCGCTCGACCCCGTCCTGGCCGGGGTTGGCGCGGCGCGGGGCCTGGTTCGTCGAGGTCTTGAAATGAAGGTTGCCGAAGCCGCCGTTGCCGCCTCCGGCGAGGAGAACGCGTTCGCCGACCGTGGTGAGATCGGCGATCACGGTCTCCTCGTCTTCGTCGAGGATCTCGGTGCCAACGGGCACGCGCAGCGTGATGTCGTCGCCGTCCTTGCCGGTGCGTTGCTTGCCCATGCCGCCCTGGCCGTCCTTCGCGAAGAAATGCTGCTGGTAGCGAAAATCGATGAGCGTGTTCAGCCCCTCGACCGCCTCGGCCCAGACGTCGCCGCCGCGCCCGCCGTCGCCGCCATCCGGCCCGCCGTATTCGATGTATTTCTCCCGGCGGAAGCTCACGGCTCCGTTTCCGCCCGCGCCGGAGCGGATATGAACCTTGGCGAGATCGAGAAATTTCATGATGACTTCCGGTGCGCGTCGCGGCTCAGGCGATACTGCACCACCGGGGCGGGCTCAAGCCTTGCCTCGGAGGTGCCGGTGTCTTCGCCGACGCGCACGAAGCCGATCCTTTCCAGAACCGCGCCCGAGGCCGGGTTGTCGGTGAAATGCTCGGCGTGGATCGCAGAGAGCGGAAAGCGGCGGAACAACTCCTCCACGAAGGCCGCCGAGGCCTCGGTCGCATAGCCCCTGCCCCAGTGCTCCTCTCCCAGAAAGATCATCGCCGTGACCGGGTCGCCGCCACAGCCGATACAACCGACCAACCGGCCATCCGGCCCCTCGATGCCGAGCAGGAAGCCCGGAAGGCCACGCCAGCGCCGTTTGTTGATGAAGGCCTTGGCGGCGGCGAGACTGAATTGCTCGGGAATCGAGGAGACCATGCGCGCGACCTGCGGCGTGGCGATGGAGACGAGAGCCCGGGCATCCTTGCGTTCGAGCGGGCGCAGCCTCAGGCGCGCGGTCCGGACGTCGAAATCCCGCCGCCCCGCCCATCCCTCGCGGGTCAGAAGCATGTCCTGCGCCATGACCTGCTGGGAGAGCGCGCGGGACCGGCGGGGGCTTTGCCCCGCCGGCTCGAAGCCCAGACAGGACAGCAGGAGCGCCGAACGGGCATTGTCGGGAAAATGGCTCGCGCGAAGGCTCGCATTGGCGGCCCGATCGAACCAGTGCTCGACGGCGGCGCGCACGGCCTCGAAACCGAGACCCCCGCCCCAGGCCGGCCGGGCCAGCCAAAAGCCGAGTTCGTCGGTGACGGACACGATCCCGATGAGGCCCCGGCCCGCGTCGATGGCCCAGACCGCCCCCTCGACCGACGCGCGATCTGCGAGGAATGCCTCGGCATCGGCCCTCGTGTAGGGGTAGGGCACGGACGAAAGCCAGCGGGCCACATCGTAATTGCCCACACCCGCGACCATCGCGTCGATGTCCCGGGGCCCGGGGGGCCGCAACTCGAGCCTCGGCGTCGTCAGTCGCGGAACGGTGAGCAACCTGTCACGCAAAGCGGTAGAGGTAGGTCCAGGTCGGCACGGTCTCGCCGCGCGCCACAGAGAACGCCTCGGCATCGCCGATATACTCGAATCCGGCGTTGGTGAGCACGCGCGCCGAACCCGGGTTGTCCTGGAAGACGACCGCGAAATAGGTCCGGACGTTCTGCGGGTTGGCCGCGATCATCGACCGGACCGCCTCGGAGGCGAGCCCTGTGTTCCAGAACGCCGGGGCCACCCAGTAGGAGATTTCCGACTGGCCACGATCCATCCGCGCGAGAGTGACGACGCCGAGAAGCTCCGACAGCTCCGAGGCTGACCCGTCGAGCGCCCAGACATCCTCGGTCCGGTCGCCGGCGGTGGCCCGCCCGATATAGCCCTCGGCCGCGCCCGGCGGATAAGGATGCGGTAGAAACTGCGTCGCCTTCGCCACCCGTGCATCGCCGGCATAAAGCGACAGGAGACCCGCGTCGGACTTCCTCAGCGGGCGCAGCATGATGCGTTCCGCCTCGATCGTCGGCTGGTCGACCACCTGGTCCAGTTTCATTGTCCTGCTCCTCCTCGAAATTCCGGCGCTGCCGGTCCCGTTCGCCTTCCCCCCCGCGTCCGGTGTGCCTCAAAATTCAAGGGGGGACCGGCGGCCCGCCGATCCCCCCAGTGATACATGTAGTCAGGGTCGGCTTACTCTGCAGCCTCCGCGCGCGGAAGAACCGAAATGAACGTTCGGCCCTTGAGACCCCTGTGAAAGGTGACGTCGCCGTCGGTCACGGCGAAGATCGTGTGATCCTTGCCCATGCCGACACCCTCGCCCGGCCACCACTTGGTGCCGCGCTGGCGCACGATGATGTTGCCCGGGATGACGGCTTCGCCACCGAACTTCTTCACGCCAAGGCGGCGGCCGGCGCTGTCGCGGCCATTGCGGGATGAACCGCCTGCTTTCTTGTGTGCCATCTCAGGTTACTCCTTTTCGGCGGCGAGTGTCTTCGCCTGGTCTACCCAGCCCTCACGCTCGATCCGTCCCTTGAAAGAGAGCTTTTCGTCGAACTCGGCAATTTCGTCGGGGCCCCAGGCCGCGATCTGGGCAAAGCTCGTCACGCCGGCGGCGTGAAGCTTCTTTTCGAGCGCGGGGCCGACGCCGGAGAGCCGCTTGAGGTCGTCGTCGCCGCCTTCAGGGGCCGGTGCCTCTGCCTTTGGCTCGGCCTTGGCCTTCTTCGGGGCCGCTTTCTTTGCAGGCTCTTGAGCGGGCGCCTCGGCGACGGCAACGGCTGACCCCGCCCCCATCGCGGCCTTGACACCCGACTTCTCCGCCCCCTTCTCGAGGATCGTGGTGACCTTCAGGAGCGTCAGGCTCTGGCGGTGGCCCTTGGTGCGCTTGGACGAGTGCTTGCGCCGGCGGCGCACGAAATTGATGACCTTTTCGCCCTTGATCTGGTCGATCACCTCGGCCTGGACGCCCGCCCCGTCCACGAGCGGTGTGCCCACGGTCGCGCCGACCATGAGAACGTCGTTGAACTGGACGGTTTCGCCCGCCGCGGCGGCGAGTTTTTCGACTTTCAGCACGTCACCGGACTGGACCCGGTACTGCTTGCCGCCGGTCTTGAGGACCGCAAACATCGTTCTTTCCTTCTTAACCCGCGTCCTGCGGCCCCCGTTGCGGGTGTTTTCGGCCGGTTCCGGCCGCCTCGGACTGCGCGCCCCTTTACAGGACGATCATTGCACGCCCGCGGGCCGGTCGCCTGCGGGAGGCGCCGATATCGGTGAAAACATCCCGTCTGTCAAGCGTCTCGGGGCGTCCGGGCTCAGATGTCCTCACCCTCGAGATAGAGCGCCGCCGCCTCCCCCATCTCGCGGGAGATCTTGACGAAAAGAACGTCGAACGCGGCGAAGAGCGCGGCGTTGAGCGCCTCGCCCGGTTCGCTTTCGGACAACGCGATATAGGCCTCGATATCCTCGGCGGGCAGAGGCTCGAAGGCAAGCGTCAGGTAGGGGTAGATCCAGTCCTTCGTATCCGCGCGAATCTCGGTCTCCTGCTCCCATACGGTCGAGAGAATCCGGTCCATCGTCCAGTCGCCACCGAAGGCGTCCGAGGTGGCGAGCCCCTCGTAGAAGGCCAGGGACGAGTTCATCGCGCCCGCGACATTCGCCTCGATGAGATCGTTGGCATCCACGAAGCGCTCGATGAGATCGCGGCGCGGGTCGATCTCGCCCTTGAGATCGCGCCATATCCGCCGCGCGGTCTCCTCGATCTCCTCATCGAGCAGCGCGCGGCGCGCGGAGACCTCGAACTCGACGATGTCACGGCCCCGGGGCGAGGAGAAGAAATCGATGAGGGCGGAGAGGTCCTGGTCACCGACGGCGTCTTCGAACGACGCGAGAAACTCCGCTTCCATCCGCTCGAGGGCATAGATCCGCCCGACCACCCGGGGCCAGCCCGCCGCACCCTGTCCGGGAAACATCTCGGTCCGCAGGTCGTCGCCGTACTCCAGACCCTCCTCACGCATGATCTCGAGGATCTCCCCGAGACGCATCGTCTCGTAAAGGTCGGCGGCCTCGCCGGCGCGCGCGCCGGGTGCGGAGAGGCCGAGCGCGAGAAGCGGGGCGGCTAGGGCGGCGAGGATACGGGCCATGACGGTTCCTTGTCGGTCGCTACGGGCACAACATAGGCGCCCTGCCCGGCTTCTCCAAGCACTTGCGAAAGGGGTTGCGTGGCGCGTGGGCATCGCTTATCCCGCGCGTCCAGACCCCCGCGGAGAGGTGCCGGAGTGGTCGAACGGGGCGGTCTCGAAAACC
>CAZPPH010000157.1:0-3974 GCA_964588375.1 uncultured Rhodobacterales bacterium
CCCCGCGCCAAGGTCACGGTCAAGCTCGTGGCCCAGTCGGGGGTCGGGACCATCGCGGCGGGCGTGGCGAAGGCGAAGGCCGATGTCATTCTCATCTCGGGCCACAACGGCGGCACCGGGGCGAGCCCGGCGACCTCGATCAAGTACGCGGGTCTGCCCTGGGAAATGGGGCTGACCGAAGCCCACCAGGTGCTCGCGATGAACCGGCTTCGCGGCCGGGTGACGCTGCGCACCGACGGCGGGCTGCGCACCGGGCGCGACATCGTCATGGCGGCGATGATGGGGGCAGAGGAATACGGCATCGGCACCGCCGCGCTGATCGCCATGGGCTGCATCATGGTGCGCCAGTGCCAGTCGAACACCTGCCCCGTCGGGGTGTGCACCCAGGACGAGGCATTGCGCGCGAAGTTCACCGGCAATGCCGACAAGGTGGTGAACCTCATCACCTTCTATGCCCAGGAGGTGCGCGAGACGCTGGCTTCCATCGGGGCGCGGAGCCTCGACGACGTGATCGGACGGGCCGATCTTCTCACCCAGGTGAGCCGGGGTGCCGCGCATCTCGACGACCTCGACCTCAACCCGCTGCTCATCACGGTCGATGGCGCGGAGACCATCGTCTACGACCGCGAAAAGCCCCGGAACCCCGTACCCGACACGCTCGACGCGGAGATCGTGAAGGACGCCGCGCGCTTTCTCAACGACGGGGAGAAGATGCAGCTGTCCTACGCGGTGCGGAACACGCACCGGACGATCGGGACACGGACCTCGAGCCACCTCGTGCGGGCCTTCGGAATGCACAATTCGCTTCAGCCCGACCACCTGCACGTCAAGCTCTCGGGAAGTGCCGGCCAGTCGCTCGGCGCCTTCGCGGCACCCGGCCTCAAGCTCGAGGTGTCGGGCGATGCCAACGACTATGTCGGCAAGGGGCTGTCGGGCGGCACAATCGTCGTGCGCCTGCCGATGGCCTCGCCGCTCGTGGCGGCCGACAACGTCATCATCGGCAACACCGTGCTCTACGGCGCGACCGACGGCTACCTCTTCGCCGCCGGGCGGGCGGGCGAGCGGTTCGCGGTGCGGAATTCCGGCGCGAAGGTCGTGGTCGAAGGCTGCGGCTCGAACGGCTGCGAATACATGACCGGCGGCGTCGCGGTGATCCTGGGCTCGGTGGGCGCCAACTTCGGGGCGGGAATGACGGGTGGCATGGCCTATCTCTACGACCCCGAGGGCCGGGTGCCGACGATGCTGAACCACGAAGGCGTCATCACCTGCCCGGTCTCGACGGAGCATTGGGAGACGGAGCTCAAGGGCCTCGTCGAGCGGCACCTCGCCGAGACCGGCAGCGTGCGGGCGCGCGGCATTCTCCAGCATTGGCCGGAGGAGTTGCGGCATTTCGTGCAGATCGTTCCGAAGGAGATGCTGGACAAGCTCAGCGCTCCGCTCGGGGTGGGCGACCAGGCCGTTCCGGCGGAATAGCCTCGGGCGCAGGCGGTGTGCCGCGGTCACCCGGTGTCCGGCTGACCGCGGTCCTTTGCGCCGGCTTCAGGCCAGCCGGCGGGTGCGGCCGGAATCCTCGTCCCAACGCAGGCCCGATTTCACGCGGTTGTAATGACGTTCGGCGAGCAGCTGTCGCGTGAGGCGCAGCCAGATCTGGCTGAAGCGGGCGATCTGGATAAGGCAGAGGGTGACGAAGGCAGCGGTCATCTGATGAACATCCCCGGTGGTGGCCGTGGCACGAACCGGCCACGTCTGTGTCAACATCGCCGCGAATGTGGCGCGAATGTGGCAAATCGGGCGGGAAAGGGCGCTTTCCACCCAGAGTACGACGCCAGGGGCGGCCAGTCTCGGGGACTGGTGGGCGCGACCGCAAGCGGTCGGGCCCCGGATCCGGACGGCGGGGCCCCGCCGAAGGCGCACGCCGGCCTTCCTCGGGACGCTTTTCTGTGGTGTGATTCGTTAAACCGAACGCAAGAGACTGTCGTCATGCCGACAACGTATACCGACCAGTTCTACACCTTCGATCCGGCGAACCCGCCGCCGGATGGGACAGCGGTGACCTTTGTCACCCGTACCCTGACCGACGAGAACGACGACGGCGATATCGACCGCTTCGACGAGGACAGTGTCGGCGGTGTGGACATCTTCCAGAGCTGGCCCGGGGATACGGTGACGATCAATGTCCCGGGTGTGGGTAACGTGACCTACACGGGCACCACCTTCTATCTCGACAATGGCGAGCGGGTGTTCACCCCGACCGACGGGCAGGTGCTTCAGAACGGCACCCTTGTGGACACCTCCTTCGTGAACACTCAGGGACCGCTCACGGTGCCGGGCGAGCTCGGCCCGCCCTGCTTCCTGCCGGGGACGCTCATCGCGACGCCCGGGGGACCGCGGGCCGTGGAAACGCTCGCGGCGGGAGACGAGGTGACGACCCGCGACAACGGGGCGGTGCCGCTCGTCTGGACAGGGTCGCGGGTGGTCGATGGCACCGGGCACCTTGCTCCGGTGCGAATTGCCGCCGGCGTTCTCGGCGCCGGCCGCGATCTCTTCGTCTCGCCGCAGCACCGGATGGTGGTGCGGGGCTGGCGAGCGGAACTCATCGCCGGTCACGACGAGGTGCTCGTCGCCGCCATGCATCTCGTGGACGGCGACGGCGTCAGCCGGGCGCCGATGCCGCGGGTGCGATACCATCACATCATGTGCGCCGACCACGAGATCGTTCTCGCGGAAGGTGCGGAGACCGAGACGCTCGACCCGCGCGGCGAACTTGCACAGAGCGAGCGGGAGATTCTCGCACATCTGCCGGAGGCGGCCGGACAGGGCGCCATCGCCCTGCCGGCGCTGCGCGCCTGGGAGGCGCGGCTTCTCGCCGTTCAATAGGTGGCGATGTCGTAATCGCCGACGGTGGACCCGACATTGTCGGCGAGATCGGTCGTCGGCCCACCGACGGAGAGCATGACGGCGATGCCCAGTGTCACGATGGCGCCGGTCAGGACCACCCAGTCGACGGTGACGGCGCCGTGTTCGGCGCGAACGAGTTTCTTCATGGAAATGGTCACGTGAAACCTCCTTGTTCACCGCGCAATGCTGCGCGGCATGTCTATTCATGGGCAGAAAGAAGGCGGAAGTGCGGCGGAAGGGAAGCTGTTCTGTGGCATTCGCCCTCTGGAGGACCGGAGCGGCTTGAGGCCCGGCGGACGGCGTGAGAGCAGAAGGTCATGGCGAAGCGGGCGACGAAGAAGCGGACGCGGAAGGCGAAGGGCGGGCCCGTCCGGCGCTTCCTTGCGTGGTTCTTCGGCTGGGAGATTCTGAAAGGCGCCCTGCGCTGGGCGCTGAGGGCCGTGCTGGCGCTCGCGGTTCTCGCCGTGCTGCTCGTCGCCCTGTTCTCCGTCGTCCGCCCGCCCGCAACCCCCTACATGCTCGCCGAGCGCTTTCGGCTCGGGGCCCTCGAGCACAGCTGGGTTCCGATCGAGGATGTCGCTCCGGCCGTCGCGCGATCCATCGTCGCGGCGGAGGATGCCAATTTCTGCCTGCATTGGGGGTTCGACATGGGCGCGATCCGCGCCGCGATCGACGACGGCGCGGTTCGCGGCGCCTCGACCCTGTCGCAGCAGACGGTGAAGAACGTGTTTCTCTGGCAGGGCCGCTCCTGGCCAAGAAAGGCGCTCGAATCGGTGCTCACGCCGGTTCTGGAGGCGATCTGGTCGAAGGAGCGGATCGTCGAGGTCTACATGAACGTGGCGGAGTTCGACGAGGGTGTCTTCGGCGTCGAAGCCGCGGCGATGCATTCCTTCGGCAAGGGAGCGGGGCGGCTTACAGCCCGGGAGGCGGCGCTGCTGGCCGCGGTGCTGCCGAACCCGAAGGAGCGCTCGGCGCGCCAGCCCTCGGGCTTCGTCGAGCGCCGGGCGCTGGCGATCGCCGACGGGGCGGCGACGATCGCCCGGGACGGGCGGGCGGAGTGTTTTCAGCCGGAATAG
>CAZPPH010000157.1:4074-7158 GCA_964588375.1 uncultured Rhodobacterales bacterium
GTTGATCCCGGCCCAGCCTTCGGGCATTGAGGGGGCAAATGTGGTCCGAGACACCCCGATGATCCGGCTCTATCACGTTCCCCTTTCGCCGTTCTGCCGGAAGGTGCGCCTCGTTCTCGCGGAAAAGAAGCTCGATGTGGAACTCGTCGAGGAGCGCTTCTGGGAGCGGGATGCGGACTTTCTGCGCCGCAACCCCGCCGGCAAGGTGCCCGTCATCAAGATCGACGGGCTGACGCTGTCGGATTCGGGCGCGATCACCGAATACATCGAGGAGAGGCACCGCGAACCCCCGCTTCTGCCCGGCAGCGCGGCCGAACGCGCCGAGGTGCGCCGGCTCGTCGGCTGGTTCGACGACAAGTTCCATGCCGACGTGACCTCGAAGCTGCTCTACGAGCGGGTCAACAAGAAGCTCGCCAAGGCCGGCTACCCCGACAGCGGCAACGTCAAGGCCGGTGCGAAGGCGGTCAAGTTCCACATCGACTACATGAGCTGGCTTCTGGAGGAGCGGCGCTGGCTGGCGGGCAACGCCATGACGCTGGCGGATTTCGCGGCGGCCGCGCATCTGTCCTGCCTCGACTACATTTCGGATGTGGACTGGAACCGCAGCGAGAGCGTGCGCGAGTGGTATGCCAAGATCAAGTCGCGCCCGGCATTCCGCAGCGTGCTGGCCGACCAGGTGCCCGGCTTCCCGCCGGCGGCGCATTATGCGGACCTCGACTTCTAGGCGGCGTGGTCCACCGGCCGCCGGAACCGGCGGAGCAACGGTGACCTCCCCCTGTCGAGCGGGTTTTCCCAAGGTATTCGTGCGAGGATGAAGGACCTCAAGGCGGCACTTCTCACGCGGGCGGAGGAAGAAGGCTTCTCCGGCTGCAGGGTGACGCGGCCGGACGCCGCGCCAGGCGCGGCGCGTGGGCTCGCCGAATATCTCGCCGCGGGATATCACGGGCAGATGGGCTGGATGGAAGAGCGCGCGCATTGGCGGGGAAACCCCTCGGCGCTCTGGCCCGAGGCGCGGTCGGTCATCATGCTGGCGGAGCTCTATACCCCCGAGGCCGACCCGATGGGGGTGGTGGGAATGCCGGACCGGGGCGCGATCAGCGTCTATGCGCGGGGGGCCGATTACCACGATCTCGTCAAGAAGCGGCTGAAGCGGCTCGGGCGCTGGCTTCTGGACGAGGCGCGGCGGCGCGAGGGGGCCGAAGCCGAGATCAAGGTCTTCGTCGATACGGCACCCGTTATGGAGAAGCCTCTGGCGGAGGCCGCCGGGCTCGGCTGGCAGGGCAAGCACACCAATCTCGTCAGCCGCGACCTCGGGAGCTGGTTCTTTCTGGGCGCCATCTTCACCACTCTGGAATTAGACCCTGATCCACCCGAAACCGACCATTGTGGCTCCTGCCGCGCCTGTCTCGATGTTTGTCCGACCGATGCATTTCCGGCCCCCTACAGGCTCGATGCGCGGCGCTGCATCTCGTATCTCACGATCGAGCATCGCGGGCCGGTGGACGAGGACCTGCGGGAGGGAATCGGCAACCGGATCTACGGCTGCGACGACTGCCTCGCGGCCTGCCCCTGGAACAAGTTCGCGAAGGCCGCGAGCGAGACCGGCTACGCGAGCCGCAAGGAGACCGAGGCGCCTGAACTCAGGCGACTCGCCGCGCTCGACGATGCCGGCTTCCGGGCGATGTTCCGCAAGAGCCCGATCAAGCGGATCGGGCGGGACAGGTTCGTGCGCAACGTCGCCTACGCGATCGGGAACTCGGGGCGGCCGGAACTGGTTGAGGCCCTGCGACCGCTCCTCGGCGACACCGACCCGGGCGTCGCGGACGCGGCGCGCTGGGCGCTCTCGCGGCTCGGGAAAGAGTGAACGGCAAGGGCGAATCTGTTACATTACCTCATCAGGCAGAAGAGGAGACCTCATGCAAAGACACATTATCGACCGCGCCACGAAAACGCGCCGCGGTTCGCGGCTCAAGGCGTACACCGGAATCGAGCGGCGGGCCTCGGGGCCGCTATCGCCGTTCTTCGAGAATGTGTTCCGCCGGGCGCGGACGCGGGATGCCCAGGAGCGGGTAACCCAGTTTCTCGCCATAGACCGGCGCGGCTGAGCCTGCTGGCGGCGGGGCGGAGGAGGGGCTAGAACCCCCTCCATGTCCGTCGCTCCCGCCAATGCGACCAGGGCGATCGCGCTCAAGATCACCTCGGTTCTCTTCTTCGTCGTCATGGCAGCGCTCATCAAGGTGGGCAGCGCCGAGGTTCCTCCCGGCGAGGCGGTGTTCTTTCGGTCCTTCTTCGCGATACCGGTGATCGTGGCCTGGCTGGCCATGCGGGGGCTTCTGCGGACCGGATTGCGCGCGCAAAACCCCATGGGCCATGTCTGGCGCGGCGTCATCGGGTCCACGGCGATGGGAATGAGCTTCGCGGGCCTCGCGATTCTTCCGCTGTCGGAAGTGAAGGCCATCCAGTACGCGATGCCGATCTTCGTGGTGCTGTTGGCGGCCGTGATGCTTGGAGAGCGGATAAGGCTCGTACGGATCACCGCCGTGGCATTGGGAATGGCCGGAGTGCTCATCATCCTCTGGCCGCGCCTCACGGCTTTTACCGGCGACGATGTGGATGCCCGGCTGGCGTTCGGGGCGCTCGTCGTGCTCGCGGGGAGCTTTTTCGCGGCGTTCGCCCAGATCTTCGTCCGCCGGCTCGTCGAGACGGAGGAGACCGCCGCGATCGTCTTCTGGTTCTCGGTGACGGCGACCGGGTTGAGTCTTTTCACCGCGCCCTTCGGATGGGTTGTGCCGAGCGCCGGCGCGGCGGCAGCGCTCGTGGGCGCGGGGTTTCTGGGCGGTGTGGGCCAGATATTGCTGACCAGCGCCTACCGGTACGGGGACGCGGGCATCGTGGCGCCCTTCGAATACGCCTCGATCCTGTTCGCCATCGGGATCGGATACGTGTGGTTCAGCGAGGTACCGACGCTGGAGATGGTGCTCGGCGCCGCGCTGGTGATCTCGGCCGGCGTGCTGATCATCTGGCGGGAGCAACAGTTGAAGCTGCAACGGGGCAAGGCGCGGGCGGCGATGTCGAAGGACGGGT
>CAZPPH010000158.1:0-7116 GCA_964588375.1 uncultured Rhodobacterales bacterium
AGCCCGACAGGAAGTGATACATCGCCTGCGCCGGGGTCAGCCGCGCGATCGGGGGAAGCACCCCGAAGGCGTCGCAGGTCAGCATGATGATGTTCTTTGGGTGTCCGCCCAGCGCCGTGCGGGAGGCGTTGGAGATGTACTCCATCGGATAGGCGCAGCGCATGTTGGGCGTCAGGCTGTCATCGTCGAAGTCGAGTTCGAGCGACTGCGGGTCGTAGACCATGTTCTCGATCACCGTGCCGAACATGCGCGTCGTGGCGTAGATCTCGGGCTCGGCCTCGGGCGAGAGGTTGATCGTCTTGGCGTAACAGCCGCCTTCGAAGTTGAAGGTTCCCCGCTCCGACCAGCCGTGCTCGTCATCGCCGATCAGCACACGGTCGGGATCCGCCGAAAGGGTTGTCTTTCCGGTGCCCGAAAGCCCGAAGAAGATCGCGGTGTCGACGGGGTTGCCCGGTGCGTGGTTTGCCGAGCAGTGCATCGGCATCACGCCCTTCTCGGGCAGAAGGTAGTTCAGGAGCGTGAAAACCGACTTCTTGTTCTCGCCGGCGTATTCCGTCCCGCCGATCAGGATAACCCGCTTTTCGAGGTTGATGGCGATCACGGTCTCCGACTTGCAGTCGTGCCGCTCAGGCGTCGCGCGGAACGTCGGCGCATTGATGATCGTGAACTCCGGCTCGAAGGCGTCGAGTTCGTCGGCATCGGGCCGCCGCAGCAGGTGGCGGATGAAGAGCGAATGCCAGGCGAGTTCGGTGACCACGCGCACGTCGAGCCGGTTGGCGGGGTCGGCGCCGCCGAAGAGATCCTGCACGAAGTAATCGCGCCCCTTCATGTGCTCGAGCATGTCGGCGTAAAGCGCGTCGAAGCCCGTCTCGGACATCGCCGCGTTGTTTTCCCACCAGATCTTGTCCTCGACCCCCGGAGTGCGAACGACGTGCTTGTCCTTGGGCGACCGGCCGGTGAACTTGCCGGTGGAGACCAGCAATGCGCCACCATTGCCGAGCTTTCCCTCACCCCGGGTGAGGGCCGCCTCGATCAGCGCCGCTTCGGGCAGGTTGTAATAGACCGAAGCCAGCCCGGTGATACCCTGATCCTCGAGATGTCGCTTCGGATTGACCCGGCCCGTGTTCATGAAACTCACCCTCCAAGGTTGCCGCCGCGCCTCAAGACGCCGCATCCACCACGCTTAACGTGCCAAATCGGAGTGAGGGAACCGGTGTTACGCTAACGGTTAGCGCAATCACCTCGGTCTCGTGGACAGTTACCGCGAACACGGATGATAGGTGAGGTAATTTAGCCATTCCTTACAGAATCCGGTCATCTTCCGGTCCGTCAGGGAGCGTGATTCGCGTTTTCGGTTGATTCGGCCGAACCCGCACACGATTATGCCTGAAAAAAGACGCAATGCTTGTGTCAAACAGCGTGCAGCGAGAGCAGTTGAAGGAAACAATCTATGTCGAGGATCGCACTGGTCGACGACGACAGAAACATTCTGACGTCGGTGTCGATGACGCTCGAGGCCGAGGGTTTCGAGGTCGAGACCTACAATGACGGGCAGGCCGCGCTGGACGCTTTCACCAAGAAGCTCCCGGACATGGCCGTGTTCGACATCAAGATGCCCCGGATGGACGGGATGGATCTGCTCCAGCGCGTCCGGCAGAAATCCGCGATGCCGGTCATCTTCCTCACCTCGAAGGACGACGAGATCGACGAGGTCCTCGGCCTGCGCATGGGGGCGGACGATTACGTCAAGAAACCGTTCTCCCAGCGCCTGCTGGTCGAACGCATCCGCGCGCTCCTGCGCCGCCAGGAAGTGATCGCCGGCGATGTGGAGGGCGAGCCGGGCGAAACCAGCCAGGTCCTGCTGCGCGGCGAATTGCGGATGGACCCGCTGCGCCACGCAGTATCCTGGAAGGGCCGGGATGTCTCTCTGACGGTCACCGAGTTCCTGTTGCTGCAGGCCCTCGCCCAGCGCCCGGGCTTCGTGAAGTCGCGCGATCAGTTGATGGACGTCGCCTATGACGATCAGGTATATGTCGATGACCGAACGATCGACAGCCACATCAAGCGGCTTCGCAAGAAGATGCGGATGGTTGACGAGGATTTCTCGGCAATCGAAACGCTTTATGGTATCGGGTATCGCTACAACGAAGAGTAAGCTAGTGCTTGCGTCGGGGTAAAAGGTGGACGGCGCAAAATCTTCCAGAGATGCCGAAGTCGTACTCGGCGAAGACTGGGTCGGGGCGGACGCCGCCGCCGACACCGAACTGCGTGCGCAACGCGGGCGGCGGGGGATCATCTCGATCAACCGCTCGCCGCTGGCGCGCAAGATCATCACCTTCAACCTTCTCGCGATTCTCGTCCTCGTCGCGGGGGTCCTCTTTCTCAATCCGTTCCGCGACAGCCTCGTCTTCCAGCGCGAGCGCGGCCTCGTCGTCGAGGCGAGCCTCATCGCGGAGGTGTTCGAGGCGCAATTGCCGCGGGACGCGCCGGTGAACCTCGCCACCGGCGACGGGCTGGACGTGCCCGGCACACTGGCCAATCTCGAGCTTCCCACCGCCGTGGAAGTCTTCGTCTACGACCGGACCGGCAATCTCATCGCCACCACCATGGGCCAGTCGCGCTCCGGCGCGCCCTTCGCCGACCTCGCCCGCGACGACCGCTCGACGGTCATCACCGATTTTCTCAACTCGATCTGGGACGTGATGTCGGGGGTCTTCTCGCGCGACCCGCCGGCTGACGGGAGCGAGAGCAGCGAAAGCCTCGCCTCCGCTCTCGTTTCGCTGGCGCTGCAGGAGGGCACCCAGATCAACACCGGCACCGACGCGCAGGGCAACACGATCTTCTCGGTCGCGACGCAGATCGCGCAGGGCGACGACGTCGTCGGCATCGTCGCGGTCACCTCGGCGGCCGGCGAGATCGACCGGCTGGTGCGCGCCGAGCGCGAGCAGGTGCTGCAGATGTTCGTCATCGCCATTCTGGTTTCGATCGGCCTCTCGCTGGTGCTCGCCTCGACCATCGCGAACCCGCTTTCCGACCTCGCCGCGGCGGCCGAGATCGGTTCCGAGAAACAAAAGCGCAAGTTCTCCCCCGGCCGGGTCCGCATTCCCGACCTCTCGGCGCGGCCCGACGAGATCGGCCGGCTCTCGTCGGCGCTCAGGGGCATGGTCGCCGCGCTCTACGACCGGATCGACGCCAACGAGCAATTCGCCGCGGACGTCGCCCACGAGATCAAGAACCCTCTCGCCTCGCTCCGCTCCGCGGTGGGCACCCTGCGCGTCGCCAAACGGCAGGACCAGCGCGACAAGCTCCTCGACGTGATCGAGCACGATACCCGGCGGCTCGACCGGCTGGTCTCCGACATCTCCAACGCCTCGCGGCTCGATTCCGAGCTCGTGAAGGAGGACGAAGAGACCTTCGACCTGTTGCAGATGGTCGAGAACCTCTCCGACCACATGGGCCAGGAGGCATCCGCCAAGGGCATCGAGTTCATCACCGACCTGCCCCAGGAGGCGATCATGATCGAGGGCCTCGAAAGCCGCCTGGCCCAGGTCTTCGTCAACCTTCTCTCCAACGCGATCTCCTTCTGCGAGGACGGCGACGCGATCCGCGTCTGGGTCCGCCGCCGCGAGAACCGGGTGCTGATCGTGGTGGAAGACACCGGCCCCGGCATCCCCGAGGAAGCGCTGACGAAAGTCTTCAACCGCTTCTATTCCGAGCGGCCGCAGACCGACTTCGGCAACAATTCGGGCCTCGGCCTCGCGATCTCCAAGCAGATCGTCGAGGCCCATGGCGGCGTGATCTGGGCAGAGAACATCCGCCCGACGGAGATCGACGCCACCTCGGAACCCCTCGGCGCGCGGTTCGTCGTGGGCCTTCCCGTCTGACGGGCGCGCCGTGGCGGAGATCCTGCACGGTTCTGCGGTAGCCTTCGGGAGCCGGGGCGTGCTGATCATGGGCCCGTCGGGCAGCGGCAAGTCGGGCCTCGCCCTCGACCTCATCTCCCGCGGCGCGGCCCTCGTCGCCGACGACCGGGTCGTGCTCGAGGCGAGCGAAGACGGTCCGCCGAGAGCGAGCCCGCCCGCCGGCCTCGAAGGCCGGATCGAGGCGCGCGGGTTCGGACTTCTTCGAACCGACTGGCAGGGCGGGGTTCCGCTGGCCCTCGCCATCGACCTCGGCAAGCCTTGCGATGGCCGGCTGCCGCCGCCACGGACGAACTCGCTCTGCGGCCATCCCGTGCCCCTGCTCTGGGCGAAGGACACGCCGAACGCTGCCGCGGCGATCATCGTCGCCGTGAAAGGCGGTCTCGAGGCACATGACTGATCCGGGCCGCCCCGACCCGCGCGAGGCCCCCCGCCTCGTCTTCGTCACCGGAGCCTCGGGGGCCGGGCGTCTCACCGCGATCAACGCGCTCGCCGACCTCGGATTCGAGGCGATCGACAACCTGCCGCTCGCCCTTCTCGACCGCCTGCTCGCGGGCGGCCCGCTCGAGCGCCCCATGGCCCTCGGCATCGACACCCGAAACCGCGACTTCACCGCCGACGGTCTCGTCGAGACCGTCGAGCGGCTCGACCAGAGCGGCGCAATCCGCGTCGACCTTCTGTTTCTCGAATGCCGCTCCGACGTGCTCCTGCGCCGCTACTCCGAGACGCGGCGGCGCCACCCGCTCGCCCCCGCGGAAAACCCCGGAATCGGCATCGAGCGCGAGATCGAGCTACTGGCGCCGGTGCGCGCCCGGGCCGACATCCTCGTCGACACCTCCGACCTCTCGCCGCACGACCTGCGCGCCGAACTCGCCCGGCTCTTCGGGGGCGGCGAAGGTGCGGCCCTCGCGATCTCCGTGCAGTCGTTTTCCTACAAGCGCGGCCTGCCGCGAGGCACCGACCTCGTCTTCGATGTCCGGTTCCTCGTCAACCCACACTGGCAGGCCGACCTCCGCCCGCTCGACGGACGCGACCCCCGGGTGGCAAATTACGTTGCGTCAGACGCACGCTTCGAGGGGTTCCACGACAGGGTCAGCGAACTGGTGCGCTGGCTCCTTCCGGCCTACATAGAAGAGGGAAAGACGTATCTGACGATCGGCTTCGGCTGCACGGGCGGCCAGCACCGGTCGGTCGCGGTGGCCGAAAGGCTGGCCGCGGCGCTGCGGGACGAGGGATGGCCGGTGTCTTTAAGGCACCGGGAACTGGAGCGGCGGGGCTTCGCCGCTCGGGTTCATGGCGGGGGGAACACCGGTTGATCGGAATAGTCATCGTGGCCCACGGCGACCTCGCCGCAAGCTACAAGGCGGCGGTCGAGCATGTTGTCGGCCGTCAGGAGGGAATCGTCGCCATTCCCATCGGCGACGAAGTCGACCGGCGCGCCAAGGAAGCCGAGATCTGCGCGGCGGCCGACGCGGTCGACACCGGCGACGGCGTCGTCGTGGTCACCGACATGTTCGGCGGCTCTCCGTCCAACCTTTCGCTGCTCGCCTGCCGGCCGCTCGACCGGAAAATTCTCTACGGCGCCAACCTGCCCGCGCTCATCAAGCTCGCGAAGTCCCGCGACAGGACCGTCGCCGCTGCGGTCGCGGCCGCCACCGCGGCGGGGCGGAAATATATCGACACGTTCGATGCGGATTGAGGGAACCCGACGATGACCGAAACCCGCACTTTGGAGATCGTGAACGAGAAGGGCCTGCACGCACGGGCCTCCGCCCGGCTCGTCGAGGTCGTCGAGGCCCATGACGCCGAGGCCGAGGTCTCGAAGGACGGCATGGCCGCGTCGGGCGACAGCATCATGGGCCTTTTGATGTTGGCAGCCTCGCGCGGAACAACTATTGAGGTCCGGACCAGTGGGCGGGAGGCAATCAAGCTTGCCGACGCGCTGGAAGCCCTCGTCGCCGACAGGTTCGGCGAAGAGGGCTGAGCCGGGAAAGAGGGACGCGAGCCTTTGGTAGAAAGCTCCCAGCCACACCCGATGACGCTGCGCAGCGCCGGGCGAAGCGCGCCGGAAGCCCCGCCGCCGGACGGAACGTTGCCGCCCTCGTCGCAATTTCTGGGACAGGGCGACGGCACGCCGGTTTCGGAACAGCCCTACGACCGGCGACGGCTTTCCTACGCCAATACCTTCACGAACCCGATATCTCGCCGGGTTATCCAGACGATGGAGCTTCTCACCGGCAAGTTCCGCCTCCTGTACCTGATTCGGAAATTCGAGTCGGGCGGCGTGCCCCACGGGCAGGCCTTCTGGCCGCGGGCGCTCGACATCATGGGAATCACCCTCCAGACCCCGGAAGAGGAGATCGCCCGCATTCCGCGGGAGGGGCCGCTGGTGATCGTCGCCAACCACCCCCACGGGCTCGTGGACGGCGTCGTGCTCGCCGAGCTCATCGGGCGGGTTCGCACCGACTACAAGATCCTGACACGCTCCCTGCTGACCGGCGTGGCCGAGATCGAGGATTTCATGATCCCGGTCCCCTTTCCTCACGAGGACGACGCGCTCGGCAAGAACCTCGAGATGCGCAAGCGCGCCATGTCGCACCTCGCCGGTGGTGGCTGCGTCGTGCTCTTCCCCTCCGGTGTCGTCGCCTCGTCGAAGCGGATGTGGGGACCCGCCGTCGAGGCCGAGTGGAACCCCTTCACCGCGAAGATGATCTTCCGGTCCGGTGCCACGGTCCTCCCGGTCCGGTTTCCGGGTCAGAACAGCCGCGCCTACCAGGTCGCCAACCGCATCTCGCCGACGCTGCGTCAGGGACTTCTGCTGCATGAGGTCTGCCATGCGCTGAACCGGCCCCAGCGGCCCATCGTGGGCAAGCCGGTCTCGCCGGTCGAGGTGCAGGACTGGGCCGGGCGTCCGCGCGAGTTCATGGCCTGGCTTCGCGCGGAAACCCTTGCGCTCGCCTGAAACGCCGCGACCCGCACGGCCTTCGCGGCTCCCCGGGGGCAACCTGCTTCACGATGACAGGACGCTTCAGCGCGTCGGCACCGGCGTCTCGCCCCGGTAGTCGTAGAAGCCCCGGTCGGTCTTCCGCCCCAGCCAGCCCGCCTCGACGTATTTCGTGAGCAACGGACAGGGGCGGTACTTGGTGTCGGCCAGCCCGTCGTGCAGCACGTTCATGATCGCGAGGCAGGTGTCGAG
>CAZPPH010000159.1:0-6957 GCA_964588375.1 uncultured Rhodobacterales bacterium
TCGGGCAGCATCGCCTTGACCGTGCCGGCGGTGCCCACCGGCATGAAGGCCGGCGTGCGGATCGTCCCCCGCGCGGTCTCGATCCGGCCGGTGCGCGCAGTCCCGTCAGTCGCGTCGAGATGAAAGGTCACACCGCTCACGCCGTCGCTCCCGCCCAGCGCGCGGAATAGACATGGACGAGGGCCGGCAGGGTGACGACCCCGCCGTCCTCGAACGCCTCGAAGGCCGCTGTCAGCCGGGTGCGCATCGCCGCGGTCTCCGCCGGGCCGCCGCCCGCCTCCCGCAGCCGCCCCGCCGCCGGGCCGACCTCGGTCTGCACCTTCGCGAAGCCGGCCGCGTCATGGCCCGAAACGAGGGCGAGGGCCACCGGGGTCGCCTGCGCCCCGGCGAACCCGGCGTCGGCCAGAAGCCCCGTCGTGCGCGCGGCGTTCTGCAACCCGAAGGCGCCCGGCGCGTCGGGGTCGGCGGGCTCGGCCGGGCCGAGAAGCTCCGCCGCCACCTGCCCCGGCACCGAAAAGAGCGGGTTCTCGGGCCGTGGTCCCCAGGCGACGAAGACGATCCGCCCGCCGGGGCGAAGGTTGCGTCCGACCTCCGCGAAGGCGGCCCCCGGGTCGGGAAAGAACATCATGCCGAATTGCGATGCGACCGCGTCGAAGGCGCCCTCCTCGACCGGCCCCGCCCCGGCATCGGCGAGAACGACCTCGATGCCGGTGCGGGTCCGGGCGCGGGCCGCGAAGGGCGGCGCGATATCGACGCCCGCGACCCGTCCTGCGGGGCCCACCGCGGCCGCGTGGCGCAGAAGGCTCGCCCCGCTCCCGGGCCCCACGTCGAGCACCGCCTCGCCGGCGCCGAGCGCAAGTGCTGCGTCGAGCACGGCCCCTACCGGGGCGATCAGCGCCTCCATCGCCTCCTCGTTGGCGAGCCAGGGCCCTGCAAGCCGCTCCCAGTACCCGTCGATCTCGTTCATCTCTTTTCCTCCGCGTCTGGACGGACGCCGCGCCATTCCTTATATATTTGGTCGACTAATCACGAGGCCCAGATGTCCGCACACAGCACAGAGCCCCTCGAAGGCGCCCCCCTCATCCGGCCGTCGAGCACCGACCATCCGCTCTACGAGACCGTCGTGGAGGCGTGCCGCTCGGTCTTCGACCCCGAGATTCCGGTGAATATCTACGATCTGGGGCTTGTCTACACCATCGACATTTCGGCCGAGGGCGACGTCCAGATAGTCATGACCCTCACCGCCCCGGGCTGTCCGGTGGCCGGGGAGATGCCGGGCTGGATCGCCGATGCCATCTCTCCCATCCCCGGGGTCAGGACCGTCGATGTCGAACTCACCTGGGACCCGCCCTGGGGCATGGACATGATGTCGGACGAGGCCCGCCTCGAACTCGGCTTCATGTAACTTCCCGCGCGCAAGAGAACGGACACGCGAAAAAAGGCGGCCCCCATCGGGCCGCCTTTTTCCCGTGTACGAATGCGCTGGCGTCAGTTCTCGACTGGTTCGAGACCGTCTTCGGCCAACAGCTCCCCACCATCATCCTCGGGAATCTCGTAGAGCGAGACCTCTTCCTGCTTTTCGAGATCCAGAAGGTCGAGCACATCCTCGAGCATGGCTTCCTGGACGGCCGGGTCGGTCGACCTGTTCGGCTGCACCAGCGCATTGGCGTCCTCGAGGCTGCTGTCCGCCCCGGCATAAGCGTCGATCGCATCCGAAAGCGCGGCATCGCTCGCGATCATCGAGAGCGTGGCGGCGTCCGTATTGAGCGCGTCGAGTTCTTCGGCGCTGACCAGCGAGCAGTCGCCCTCGCCCGCGTCACCGCAGGAATAGGTGTTCGTCGCGTCGTCGTAGACGAAAAGCTCGCCTGTCCGCGTTTCAAACTCCATCAGCGTGGCGGCGATCGACTCCTCGCTCAGCGAGCCGTCGATCAGCCGGTTCGCGGTCTCCTCGTCGATGCGTTCCGCGGCGATCGCCTCGTCGAGGGCCTCCTGGAAGCTCGCCGTCGCATTGCCGTAATCCTCGTAGGCCACGACCAGCGCGCCGATCATGCCGCCGGCCCCGGAGGCATCGCCGGTCATGCGGTACTTCTCGGCCATGTTGGCGATGGCGACGGGGCTGCGCCGGGCGGAGTTCCAGGCCCCGAGCTCCGAGGGATGGGTCGTCAGTTCACCGTCGAGACGGGTCTTCCAGCTCTTGCCGCGGGCGGTCTCCACCTCCCCGGTGTCGGTGTCGGCGACCGCGTCGACGATGCGCGGCTTCGGTTTCGGAACAGGCGACGCGGTGACGACCGGCTTCGGCGCGCGCCGGGTCTCGCCCTGGGGCGCCGCGCGCACGACGACCGTGCGCTTCTTCAGGCCGAGCGCTTCGAGCAGTCCGCCACCTCCGCCTCTCTGGCCCGCATCCGGGCGGCCGCCGCCGTCACGGCCGCCGCCGCCACGCTGGGCTTGCGCCTTGTCCTTTGCCGCGGCGCTGTTGCCGCCCCGGTTCGAGTTGCCGCCGCCGTTGCCGTTGCCGCCGCCATTGCCGTTGCCGGGCTTGGCATAAGCGGCGTCGGTCAGCCCGACGCTCGCCATGGTCGCGGCCAGCGCGACCGGGGCGGTCGTCAGGGCCAGCGCGGATAGAAGTGCGAGTCCGTTTCGCGAGGTTCGTTTCATGTCGACTCCTGTCTCGTTCGAATCCCGCTTGCTCGCGATCATCAGGACACGCTGAATGTGACGAAATCGAGACCTGATTTTCGTGCGGTTTCCCAGTGGCGGACAATCGCGATTTCTGTGAAAGGAATGTCGCCGGTTCTTGCCGCGCCCGGCGGACTCCCGCCGCCCTGGCCGGAGCCGGGCCCGACCAGGGAACCCAAACACGGAAAGTAACCCGCCGGTGACCGAAAAGGAAAAGATGATCTCGGGCGCGCTCTACCGCGCCGGCGATCCGGAACTTGCCGCCGACCGCGCCCGCGCCCAGGCGCTCATGCGCGACTACAACGCCACCATCCTCGGCGACGACGGGCGCGACGACATCCTCGATGCGCTCCTCGGCCACAGGGGTGCGCGCGCCGTCGTCCGCGCGCCCTTTTATGTCGACTACGGCTACAACATTTCGCTCGGCGCCGATGTCTTTCTCAACTTCGGCTGCGTCTTTCTCGACGGCTGCGCCATCAGCATCGGGGCCATGACCCAGATCGGGCCATATGTGCAGGTGCTCACCGCCGATCACCCGCGCGACGCCGGCAGCCGCGACGCGGGGCTCGAGTTCAGCCGCCCGGTCACCATCGGCCGCAACGTCTGGATCGGCGGCGGCGCGCTTGTTCTGCCCGGCGTCACGGTCGGCGACGACGCGGTGATCGGCGCCGGTGCCGTCGTCACGAGGGATGTCGCCCCGGGACACACCGTCGCGGGCAACCCCGCCCGGCCGCTTCACGCAGGCTGAAAGCCGGCGATCATCGGCCCCTGAATATCCTCGGGGGGAAGACGGCTCCGCCGTCCGGGGGGGCAGAAAGCCCCCCTCCCCGGGTCCCCCTCCGCCCAACCCCTTGAGCGCGGCGCCCATGAGGATTAGTTTCCGGCTGAAGCCCCAAGGAGCCGACCCATGTTCTCGATCCCCGGCAAGCAGGCCCTGACCATCACACCCGCCGCACGGGCCCAGATCGCGCGGCTGATGGCCGACGGCGGCAAGAAGGGCCTTCGCATCGGCGTCAAGAAGGGCGGTTGCGCGGGCATGGAATACACCATGGATTACGTCGACGAGATCGATCCTCTTGACGAGGTTGTCGAAGAGGGCGACGCGCGTGTGATGATCGCGCCGATGGCGCAGATGTTCCTCTTCGGCACCGAGATCGACTACGAGACCTCGCTCCTCGAAGCGGGCTTCAGGTTCCGCAATCCCAACGTCACCGACGCCTGCGGCTGCGGAGAATCGATCAAGTTCAAGGACGTCGAGGAACTCGCCGCCGAACAGGGGCGCGACTGAGCCTTCTTTTTCCTGCCCGGCTTCGTTAAGACGCAGCCGGACAGCAAGGGAACGCGCCAATGCCGACGAAGCTCGCCGCCGGAAACTGGAAGATGAACGGGTTGGGCGACAGCCTCGCCGAAATCGACGCGCTCGCGGCGGCTCATCCCGCTCCGGGCTGCGATCTCCTCATCTGCCCGCCCGCAACGTTGATCTCTCGCATGGCCGAGCGCGTCTCCGGCACCGCCCTTCGCGCCGGCGGACAGGATTGCCACGAAGCGACATCGGGCGCCCACACCGGCGATATCTCCGCGGCGATGCTCGCCGACGCCGGCGCGAGCCACGTCATCCTCGGACATTCCGAGCGCCGGGCCGATCACGGGGAGACCGACGCCCTCGTCGCCGCCAAGGCGGCGGCAGCGGCCGCTGCCGGTCTTTTGCCGATCATCTGCGTCGGCGAGACGCTCGACGAGCGCGAGGCGGGCGACGCGCTGTCGGTGGTCGGCGGCCAGCTCGCCGGCTCGGTGCCCCGCGATCTCAAGGCCCTCGTGATCGCCTACGAGCCGGTCTGGGCCATCGGCACCGGCAAGGTGCCGACCACCGACCAGATCGGCGAGGTTCACGGCTTCATCCGTTCGGAGCTGTCGAAGATGAACGCGGCGTTCTCCGCAACCGACACGCCGATTCTCTACGGCGGCTCGGTGAAGCCCGGAAATGCCGCCGAGATCTTCGCGGTGGCGGATGTCGACGGCGCGCTTGTCGGCGGGGCCTCGCTCAAGGCGCAGGATTTCTCCGGCATCATCGCGGCCCTCGAAGCGGCCTGACGCCTGGCGCTGCGCGTCCGGGGCGCTGCCCCGGGCCCCGAGATATTTCTCGCCAGGAAGAAGCAACCCTCGGCGCCCGGCTTTCAGAGTGACGCGGTCGCCGGATCGTAGTCCCAGACCCAGTCGAAGCCCCGCCCGGCCCGGCCCGGTGCGACGCGCTCGCGCAATCTCAGGGCGGCGAAGGCGGTCTGCCGGACAAGCGGGTTGGCGAGGTGGAACCGACGGGCGTTCGCACCCGCGGCCGCGACCACCGCCTCGGCGCGCCGCCTCCGGTGCGCGGCGTAGGCGTCCAGCCCGGGGCCGTCGAGCGCCCGGGCGAGCACCACCGCGTCCTCGAGGGCGAGGTTGGCGCCTTGCGCGAGGTAGGGCAGCGTCGGATGCGCCGCGTCGCCGACAAGCACCCGGGTCCCGTCGTGCCATCTGCGGGCGACCGGATGGCGGAAGAGCCCCCAGACATGCACCCGCTCGACCTCGGCGAGCCAGTGCTGAACACGGGCGGGAAAGCGCGCGAAAGCCCCCCTGAGCGCCATCGGCGTGTCTTCATGGTGCCAGCCCTCGGCGGTCCAGTCCGCCCGGTCCTCGGCGGCGACGATGTTTCGCAGGCCGCCGCCCAGCGGATAGCTCACGAGATGCCGCCCCGGGCCGAGGAAGACCTCCGCCACCGGCTCCGCGGCGGGGTCGAGGACGATTGCGCGCCACGCCGCCTGGCCGGTGAAGCGCGGCCCGGCGTCTCCCTCCACGGCATGTCGGAACGCCGAGCGGAGGCCATCGGCGCCGACGACGAGATCTCCCTCCGCAGCCTCCGGCGTCACCGTGCTGCCGGTGCGGAGGGTCGCGCCGGCCGCCTCGGCACCGGCCTTCAGCACCCCGACGAGCCGGGCACGGTGCGCGAAAAAGGTCGTCTCCCGCGGGGCGAACGAAAGGATCTCCCGCCCCGAAAGCCCGTCGACGAGCCGCACACCGCGCGAGGCGACCGCCACGTCGCGCAAGTCCGCGTCGAGACCGAGGGCGGCGAGCGCACGCATGCCGTTGGGAGAGACCTGCAGCCCCGCGCCGACCTCGGCGAAGTCCGGCGCGCGTTCGTGGAGCGTGACCCGGCGCCCCGGTCGCGCCAGTGCGCACGCCGTGGCGAGGCCCGCGACACCGCCGCCGACGATGGTCACCCGGTCGCGCGCGGCGCTCGTCACGCCGGCCCGTGAACGACAACGCCGGGGCGAGGGCCCCGGCGCATCTGCCGTCCGGTCATCGCTGCGTCACTCGTCGCGATGGACCTTCTCCCGCCGCTCGTGTCGCTCCTGGGCTTCCAGCGAAAGCGTCGCGATGGGCCGCGCGTCGAGCCGCTTGAGGCTGATCGGTTCGCCGGTATCCTCGCAATAGCCGTATTCGCCCTCCTCGATCCGCCTCAGGGCGGCATCGATCTTGGCGACGAGCTTGCGCTGCCGGTCGCGGGTCCTGAGTTCGAGAGCCCGGTCGGTCTCCTCGCTGGCGCGGTCGGCGACGTCGGGAATGTTGCGCGACCCTTCCTGCAGGCCCTCGATTGTCGACTTGCTGTCGCCCACGAGATCCGCCTTCCAGGCGAGCAGCTTCCGGCGGAAGTATTCGAGTTGGCGTTCGTTCATGAATGGTTCGTCTTCGGCCGGACGGTAATCGTCGGGCAGGAAGAGTTCAGCCTTCATTCCGGCTCCCCTTGTCATGGCACTGCCTCGCCTCACAGGTAGCTTGGCGGGACGCACGGGCCACCCCCGTTGGCGCGGGACATACACGGGCGCGTTGCACTTGTCACGCCCCAAAGCGGGGGTTGCCGGCGCTCGGGCCAGCGCCTGTCGTCACATCCGGCACCGCACCCAGAGTCCTGATATCACGTGGAATTCACCTCAACGCGCTGTGACGTGGCGAGCAAGGGGCTGCGGCTGGCGGTCGACACCGCGGTCACGCTCGCGCGCGCCCCGCCTTCGAGGGCGGCACCGGCACCGGCCGGACCGTCCTTGCCCGCCAGATGGCCGCCGCCCCCGACCTGCCGCTCATCGAGTGGCCCCTCAGGTTCCCGACCCGCGCGGTCCGCGAGTTTCGCGAAGACGACGCCGCCTCACGCCTGCGCGATCCTTCCGAACACCGGCAAGGACATGCCCGACGCCTTTCCCGGACGCTGCTTTTCGCACGACATCCGCTTTCCCGGCGCGGCCTTCGAAA
>CAZPPH010000160.1:0-6954 GCA_964588375.1 uncultured Rhodobacterales bacterium
AAATCAAGGGGTTGAAGCGGACCGCGTGACTGCGAATGGCCGCGACACGCGCCAGAACAGGGTCTTTCGCCAGGCCTGCCGCCCTGGACGGGCGGTGCAGGCCCCGTCGACCGCCCCCTGGCGCTCCGGGACGAGGCCCGAATTTTCGCGGCGCGTCAGGCCGACCGGAGGTCCCGGATCAACCGGTCGATGTCGCCGCCGCGGCGCTCGAGCATCGAGCCGATCTCGACCCGCTCGGTCTTCAGAAGCGACACGCCCTCGATGACGATGTCGAAGAACTTGTTCGCTCCCGACCGGTCCGAGACCATGAAGGAGACCGAGAACGGCGACTGGCCGCGCAGGTCCACCGTCGAACGGACCTCGAAGAAGTTCTTGAGCTGGCGGGCGTCGCGCACCTCGATCTCACCGCCGATGAATTCGCGGAACTGCGCACCGTACTTCCGGGCGAGGTAGGCGCCGAAGGCATCCCCGAAGGCCGCGAGCTGAGCGCGCGACGCCGTGCGGGCGGGGGGGCCGAGGGCCGACCGTGCGATCGTCGGTACGTCTGCATAGCGGTCGAAGATCCCCTCGAAATCCCGATACATCGCCTGCTCGGACTTTCCGGAATTGATGATCCGCTTGATTTCGAAAACGACGCGGTCGATCAGGGAGCGGGCTTCGGCGACATCGAGCGCGTGCGCGCGCGTGCCGGCGAACGGAAGCACCGCCGCACCGAGAAGAAGGCCGAGGGCGGCGCGGCGCCCCGTTTCATTCCTCGAATATGTCGCCATAGAGATCCTCATACGGGTCGAACGCCGGTTCTCCACCGGCGACACCGCCTTCTGACAGTTCGAACCGCCGGTTCTGGAGATATAGGGAGCGCAACAGCGCATAGCTATCCGCGCTTTCGTAAAGAATTTCGTCGAGCGTTTCGCCGAGGGCAAAGCGGCTGTCGAGAGCCGTAGCGGCCCTCGCGCCGACGATGACACCGCCATATTCCAGCCCGAAGACGTAGTTGACCGGGTTCAGCACCAGATCGACGACATCGCCGGCGAAGGCGCGCTCGGTGCGCGGCCCCAGAAACGGCACCTCGACATAAGCGCCCTCCGGTGCTCCCCAGACCGCGAGGGTCTCTCCGAAATCGGAGGTCCGCTCCTCGAAGCCCCCGGTCGTGGCGACGTCGAAGAGCCCGCCGAAACCGAGCGTGGTGTTGAGGACGAACCGGAAGCCGTTGTGCAGCGCATCGCCCGGGTTGCCCTGGAGAAGGTCGTTGACGACCATGCTCGGCATCCCGAGGTTCGAAGAGAAATTGGCCACGCCCATCCGCACCGGCACGGGAACGAGCGTGCCGTAGCCCGTGGCTGCCGGGCGCAGCGCGGTCGCGTCGACCGCGCGGTTGAAGGCGTGCACCTCGCGGTTCTCCGCCTCGTAGGGGTCGAAGGTCTCCACCGGCTGATCCGGTGTCGTGCAGGCGCAAAGCGCCAGAAACGCCGATACCAGCGCAAATCGCCCGATCTTTCGTGCCATGCGGAAAAACTCGGTCAGTAAGAATACGTTCCAAGACATGCCATAGCTCCCCGGCCATAGAAACCCGGCGCGGGCGAAATACACGCTTCTGTGCAGTCCATGGCATCAAACCGGGCTTTTCGCCGCCATTGCAGGCCGGTAGCGTCGGCGGCGAACAAGGGAGCCCCGCCATGACCGCGACAATCGAAGCCCGCCTCGCCGAACTCGGCGTCACCCTGCCGGACGCCCCGGCACCGGCGGCGAACTACGTGCCCTTCGTCCGGACGGGCAACCTCGTCTGGGTGTCGGGTCAGATCAGCATGGACGAGACCGGGCTGATTACCGGAAAACTCGGCACCGACCTCGACGCGGATGCCGGAGCCCGGGCCGCGCGCACCTGCGCGATTTCGCTTCTGGCGCAACTCAAGGCCGCGACGGGCGGCGAGATCGACAGGCTCGTGCGGGTCGTCAAGCTCACCGGCTTCGTGAACTCCGCGCCGGATTTCACCGACCAGCCGCAGGTCATCAACGGCGCGTCCGACTTTCTCGTCGAGGCCCTTGGCGAAAAGGGCCGGCACGCGCGCTCGGCCGTCGGCACGGTTTCGCTGCCGAAAGGCGTCGCCGTCGAGATCGAGGCGGTGTTCGAGATCGCATGACCGCGCTTCCGGCGGCCTTTCTCGATACCCCCATCGCGCATCGCGGACTTCACGACCGGGGCGCCGGGCGGATCGAGAACTCGCTTTCCGCCATCCGGGCGGCTGTCGAGCGTGGATTCGGGGTCGAACTCGACCTGCAAGTCTCCGCCGATGGCGCGGCGATGGTCTTTCACGACGCCCGGCTCGACAGGCTCACCGGCGAAACCGGAGAGGTCCGGGCACGCACGGCCGCCGAGCTTGGCGAAATCGCGCTCACCGGCAGCTCCGACCGCATCCCCACGCTGGAGGCGGTGCTGGCCGAGGTCGCCGGCCGGGTTCCGCTTCTTCTCGAGATCAAGGACCAGGACGGCGCGCTGGGCGAAAACATCGGCCCGCTCGAGGCTGCGGTGGCGAGGGCGCTGACGGACTATGCCGGCCCGGTTGCGGTGATGTCGTTCAACCCCCATTCCGTCGCGGAAATGGCCCGCCTCGCCCCGGACATCCCGCGCGGCCTCGTCACCGACCCGTTTCTCGCCGCCGACTGGCCCGACCTCCCGCAGGCCGTCGGCGACGCCCTGCGCGCGATCGGCGACTACGACCGGGTCGGAGCGTGCTTCATCAGCCACAACGCCACCGACCTCGCCGCCGGCCCGGTCGCCCGGCTGAAGGCCGCCGGGGCGGCGGTGCTCTGCTGGACGGTGCGCTCGGCCGAAGCCGAAGCCGAAGCGCGGCGGGTTGCCGGCAACATCACCTTCGAGGGCTACGATCCCGGCGCGGCGGCGTCTTGACGCGCTCGCGGCACGGCCCAACTCTTGCAACGTGCAACAGCCGACCTCAGCCATGACATCACCCGACGCCATCGAGATCACGGTTCTCGCCGGGTTGGGCGAGATCGACGCCGCAGACTGGGACGCCTGCGCGGCCCCCGAGGCGGCGGACGGCGGCAGGCCGCGCGACCCCTTCACGACGCATCGGTTCCTCCACGCGCTCGAAGCCTCCGGCTCGGTGGGCACAGGCACCGGCTGGCAGCCCCGCCATCTCGTCGCGCGCGCGGGCGGCGAGGTGATCGGCGTGGCCCCTCTCTACGCCAAGGGCCACAGCCAGGGCGAGTACATCTTCGACCACAACTGGGCCCACGCCTGGCAGCGCGCCGGCGGACGTTATTACCCCAAGCTTCAGTTGGCCGTCCCCTTCACCCCCGCCACGGGAAGGCGCTTTCTCGTGAAGCCCGGCGAGGAAGGGCGCGGCACGGCCGCCCTCGTGCAGGGCGCGGTGAGCCTCGCGAGCGAACAGCGGCTCTCGTCGTTCCACGTCACCTTCTGCACGCCCGAGGAAGCGGCCCGCGGCGCGGAGATCGGGCTTCTCCACCGCATCACCCAGCAATATCACTGGGAGAACCGTGACTACTCGGATTTCGAGGCGTTTCTCGCCGACCTGTCGTCCAGAAAGCGCAAGACCATCCGCAAGGAGCGGCGCACCGCACGGGAGTTCGGCGGCGAGATCGTGGGGCTGACGGGCGATGCCATTCGCCCCGAGCACTGGGACGCCTTCTGGCATTTCTACCAGGACACCGGCGCGCGGAAATGGGGCACGCCCTATCTCACGCGGGCCTTCTTCGACATTGCCCAGGAGACGCTCGCCGACGACATGCTGCTTGTCCTCGCCCTTCGCGACGGCCGGCCGGTGGCGGGAGCCCTCAACTTCATCGGCCGCGAAACGCTCTACGGCCGCTACTGGGGCGCGATCGAGCATCACGCCTGCCTGCATTTCGAGGCCTGCTATTACCAGGCCATCGACTACGCCATCGCCCACGGGCTGAATTCGGTCGAGGCCGGTGCCCAGGGCGAGCACAAGATCGCCCGCGGCTACCTGCCCGTGGAAACCCATTCGCTGCACTGGCTGGCCGATCAGGGCTTTTCGCGCGCCGTCGAGGATTATCTCGAGGCCGAACGCGCGGCGGTGGGCGAAGACATCGAGGTCCTCACGAGCTATGGACCGTTCCGAAAAGTGACCGAGGAGGAATGATGGCCGAGAAACTGGAAGGACCCGCCCGCGACGAGGCGCTTCAGGATCTTCTGGGCGCGGGATGGGCGCACGACCCCGAGCGCGACGCGCTCTTCCGCGACTACCGCTTCGCCAATTTCGTCGCGGCCTGGGGCTTCATGTCCCAGGCCGCGATGCGGGCGGAGAAGATGAACCACCACCCCGAATGGTTCAACGTCTACAACCGGGTCGAGGTGACGCTGACCACCCACGACGCCGGCGGACTGACCGAGCTCGACGTCAAGCTCGCCCGGATCATGGACAAGATCGCCGGTCAGGCCGGGGCCTGACCCGCCGATCTTCGTCCTTCGGTTGCGCGATCAGGCGGCGGGCGTGCTGGGCTGTGATATCTGCTGGAGAAGCGCTTCGCCGCCGGTGGTGTCGCACGTCCCCGGCTCGTCGGTTTCGAGAATCGTCACCACCCCGTCTTCGACGATCATCGCGTGGCGCGAAAGCCGGCCCAGAAGCCCGACGGGCGGTGCGTCGAACTGCATGCCCAGCGCACGGGCATATTCGCCCGACGGGTCGCAGAGCAGGGTGATCCCGGCCTCGTGGGCCCCGGTGGCCTTGCCCCATTCCTCCATCACGAAGGCATCGTTCACCGAAACGCAGATGATCTCGTCGATCCCCTTGGCGCGGAATTCCTCCGCAGTACGGATGAAGCTCGGAAGATGGGCCGAGGTACAGGTGCCGGTGAAGGCGCCCGGCAACCCGAAGAGCACCACGTTGCGCCCCTTCAGCTTCTCCGCGAGGTCGACCTCTTCGGGCCCGCCCCCATTCTTGTGGATCAATGTCGCTTCGGGGACCTTGTCGCCCACTCTGATCGTCATGCCTGTCCGTCCTTCTCGTTGCATGGTTCCGCCCGGGCGATATAAGGCCCGCGAGGCACGGGACCAGAGGCAGGGACATGAGCGGCATCGTGATCGTCGGCGGAGGACAGGCGGGCGCCTCGCTCGCCTTCAAGCTGAGAGCGCTCGGCCATGACGGGCCGGTGACCCTCGTCGGCGAGGAACCCGAGCCGCCCTACCAGCGCCCGCCCCTGTCAAAGGCCTATCTCCTCGGCGAAATGGCCCGCGAGCGGCTCTATCTCCGCCCCGAGGCCGCCTATGCGGAAAAGGACATCACGCTGCGAACCGGCGCGCGCGTGAGCGCCATCGACACCGGTGCGCGAACGGTCTCGCTCGGCGGCGAAACCCTCGGCTACGACCACCTCGCCCTCACGACCGGCTCGCGTCCCCGCAGACTGCCGGCGGCGATCGGCGGCGACCTCGGCGGCGTCTACACCGTGCGAACGCTCGCCGATATCGACACCATGGCCGGCGAATTCCGCGAGGGGGCGAGACTGCTCATCGTCGGCGGCGGCTACATCGGCCTCGAGGCGGCGGCGGTCGCGGCCAAGCGAGGCCTCGGCGTCACGCTCGTCGAGGCGGCCGACCGCATTCTCCAGCGCGTCGCCGCACCGCAAACCTCCGACTGGTTCCGCGACCTGCATCGCGCCCACGGGGTCGACATCCGCGAAGGCACGGGCCTTGCGCGGCTGACCGGGGAAGGCCGGGTGAGCGGAGCGGAACTCTCGAACGGTGCGGCGCTCGCGGTCGACTTCGTCATCGTCGGGGTCGGCATCGCGCCAGAGACCGCGCTCGCCGAAGCCGCCGGCATCGTCTGCGACAACGGCATCTCGGTCGACGCATACGGCCGCACGTCCGCGCCCGGTGTCTGGGCGGCAGGCGACTGCGCTGCCTTCGAGTACAGGAATCTCGGGAGGATCCGGCTCGAATCGGTGCAGAACGCCATCGACCAGTCCGAGACGGTGGCCGCCAACATCGCCGGGCAGGAACAGCCCTACGACCCGAGCCCGTGGTTCTGGTCGGATCAGTACGACGTGAAGCTCCAGATCGCGGGGCTTTCGGCGGGCTACGACCGGCTCGTCGTGCGCGAGGGCGGCGGCGCCCGGTCGCACTGGTATTACGAGGGTGACACGCTGCGCGCGCTCGACGCGATGAACGACAGCCGGGCCTACATGGTCGGCAAGAGGCTCATCGAGGCCGGCAAATCCCCCGATCCGGCGGTGATCGCGGATGCGTCGGCCGATCTCAAGCCACTCCTGAAGGCGTGAGGATCGTCGGCGGCCGCCTGAAGGGTCTGCAGCTTGCGGGCCTCGGCAAGGGCGACGCCGCGGCGCATCTCAGGCCCACCGCCGACCGGGTGCGCGAAAGCCTCTTCAACATTCTCGCCAACCACGGCTTCCCCGAAGGCGCGACAGTGCTCGACCTCTTCGCGGGCACCGGCGCGCTCGGCCTCGAAGCCCTTTCCCGCGGCGCGGCGCGGGCGACCTTCGTCGACAACGGCGCAAGGGCGCAGACCCTCCTGCGCGCCAACATCGCGAAAGCCCGCGTCGAGGCCGAGACCCTCGTTCTCAACCGCGACGCCACCCGCCTCGGGCCGGCGGACACGCCCGCAAGCCTCGTCTTTCTCGACCCGCCCTACGGCAAGGGCCTCGGAGAGCGCGCGCTCGCGTCCGCCCGGGCGGGCGGCTGGCTCGCACCCGCGGCGTTGATCGTCTGGGAGGAAGCCGCGCCGCAAACTCCTCCGGAGGGGTTTCGGCTTCTCGACAGCCGCCGCTACGGCGCGGCGCACATCCATCTCATCGAGGCACCCGCCGAAGGGGGCGCTGCCCCCGCGCCTCCGGCGCTCCCCCGGGATACTTGAAGGCCGATGATGGGGCGGGGCCGGCGCCTCAGCCCCAGGTCGGGTGAAACTTTCCCGCCGGCGACAGGGTGAAGACATGCAC
>CAZPPH010000161.1:0-6891 GCA_964588375.1 uncultured Rhodobacterales bacterium
TAGGCTCGGGTTTGCAGCGACGCTGCCAGCCGACAAGCCGAACGCGTCGTCAACCGCG
The DNA here is from genome assembly GCA_964588375.1 of uncultured Rhodobacterales bacterium. GTDB lineage: Bacteria > Pseudomonadota > Alphaproteobacteria > Rhodobacterales > Rhodobacteraceae > JASJAR01. The sequence continues at coordinate 59 of CAZPPH010000161.1, forward strand.
CAGGCTGCTCCGGGGTGTCTGACAGGCGCCAGACATCGCCCGGGGTGCCATGCGCCCTAGCCCCAGCCCTGCCCCGCGACGATCACACTTGCGCCGCCAGGCGCGAGCTCCTCGCGGGGGGCGCCCGGGAGCGTGCGCACCTCGACGGCGAGCGCATGGGGGCAGCCTTCGAGCCGGCCCGACCATGCGGTCGCGCGCCCGGGCCGGTCGGAGACGCAGAGCGTGCCGTCCGACATCAGGACCGTCACCGTCTCGGTATAGAGAATGACCCGCTCCACGCCCGCCTCCGGCGCAGGGGGCGCCGCGCAGGCAGCGGCGAGAAAAAGCGGGAGAAACCGGCGCATCACAGCGGCCAGATGAACGGAATGAGAGCCGAGGCGATCAGCCCGACCGAAAGGTTGAGCGGAATGCCGACCTTCAGGAAGTCGGTGAAGCGGTAGCCGCCGGGGCCGTAGACCATCATGTTCGTCTGGTAGCCGATGGGAGTGGCGAAGCTCGCCGAGGCCGCGACCATCACCGCGACGACGAGGGCGCGCGGATCGACGCCCACAGCGGCACCGAGTGCTATGGCGATGGGCGTGACCACCACGGCGACGGCGTTGTTCGACACGGTCTCGGTCAGCACCGAGGTCATCAGGTAGATCGACCAGACGAGAAGGAACGGCGGCAGATCCGCCAGGGAGGGCGCAAGCGCCTCGACGATCAGGCGCACCGCTCCCGACGCCTCGAGCGCGGCTCCCACGCCGAGCATCGCGAAGATCAGCGCGAGGAGCCGCCCGTCGACCATCTGGAACGCCTCTTCGGCGTCGATGCAGCGGGTCAGAAGGACCAGGGCCACCGCGAGGACGGCGAGAAAGAAGATCGGCGCGACGCCGAGAGCCGCGAGCCCGACGATGCCGAGAAGCGCGGCGAGCGCCATCGGGGCGTGGCCTCTCCGGTAGGCACGTTCGGCCGGTTGCGAGACGTCGACGAGGTCCATGTCGGAGGCGAGCCGCTGGATGTCCCCGGCAGCTCCTTCGAGCAGCAGCGTGTCGCCCACCCGCACGACGATGTCGTCGAGTTGCCGTCCGATGTTCTGCGACCGCCGGTGAACCGCGAGAGGATAGACCCCGTAGCGTCGTCTCAGCCTGAGCGCACCGAGCGAGCGGCCGACCATCCGGGCACCCGGGGTGATGAGCACCTCGACCGTCGAAGTCTGCACCGATGACAGCCGGTCGACCACATGCAGGTTCTTGTCGTCCCGAAGGCCCAGAAGCTCCGACATCTGGGTGCGCAGGACGACCCTGTCGCCGGCCTCGAGGGTCACGCCCCCGAGATTGCGCCGGAGCGAGGCGTCGCCTCTCAGCACGTCGATGAGCCGCACTCCGCCGCGCCGGAAGAGTTCGACCTCGGTGACCGGCTCGCCTATGAGTTCGCTGCCCTCGGGCACGGCGACCTCGGTGAAGAACTTCATCTGCGACCGGTCGGAGAGATGGGCGGCGAGGCTCTGGCGGTCGGGCAGAAGCCGCGGGGCGATGAACCGCAGGTAGAATATCCCCCAGGCCACGAGCACCACCGCGAGCGGCGTGATCTCGAAGATCGTGAACGGCGCGAGCCCCTGGGCACGGGCGACCCCGTCGACGAGAAGGTTCGTCGAGGTGCCGATGAGCGTGAGCGTGCCGCCGAGAATCGCGGCATAGGACAGCGGGATGAGAAGCTTCGAGGCCGCCACCCCGAGCTTGCGGGCGAGCTGAACGAAGACGGGAATCATCACCAGCACCACCGGCGTGTTCGACACGATCGCCGAGGAGAGCACGACAAACCCCAGAAGAGCGGCCACTCCGAGACCTGGCCGCCCCTCGGAAAGCCTTTCGGCGCGCTGGGTGAAGGCCAGAAGCGCCCCCGTCCGCACCAATGCCCCCATCACGATGAACATCGCCGCGATGGTCCAGGGTGCGGGGTTCGACAGGACAGTCAGCGCGTCCTCGTAAGGCAGGAGGCCCAGAGCGAGCAGCACCGAGACGCCGCCGATCGCGACCACTTCCGTGGGGTAGGTCTCGCGCACGAACATCACGAACATGCCGGCGACGACGACGAGCGTCAGCACCGCCTCCGTGGTCGCTGAAAAGTCAGGCAGGATCATGGACTTGCCCTTTCCGTCGCGGCGGCATACTCACGCCTCGGTCCGCTGGAGACAAGCGGCTTCGGCGTGTCGCACCAGATCTGCGATTCCTGCCGACGAGGCGGCTGACGGCGCGATGCGGCGCACTCACCGAAGACACGGTCGCGTCGCTGTCGCCCACGCACGTTATGCGGGGGATCAGGAAGTCGCCGGGGGCGAGGGTGCCAATACCCCGCCCCGCCGGACGGGATGGATCGCTGTCGCCGCCCCCGTGCGGTCGTCGGTCTCCACGAAAACCCCCGACAGGGTCGCCTCGCCCCGGGCCGGCACGAAGCGGCCCTTTCCCATGCCGGTGAGGAACCGCCGCATCGGCTCCTCGCGGTCCATGCCGATGATCGAGACGTAGTCGCCGCACATGCCCGCGTCGGTCATGTAGCCGGTACCGCCGTCGAGAATCATCGCATCCGCCGTCGGCACATGGGTGTGGCTGCCCACCACGAGGCTTGCCCGGCCCGCGCACCAGTGCCCCATCGCCATCTTCTCCGAGGTCGCCTCGCAATGAATGTCGACGACGCTGGCGGCCACCCGTCCGCCACGCGGATGGGTCTTCAGCACCTCGTCGATCGCCGAGAACGGGTCGTCGAAGGGCCGCTTCATGAAGACCTGGCCGAGCACCTGGGCGACGAGCACCTTGCGGCCCCCGGGCGCGTCGAACACCCGCGCGCCGAGGCCGGGGGCGACCCTGGCGAAATTGATCGGCCGGATGACGCGCGGCTCGGTGGTGACGAAGGAGAGCATCTCCTTCTGGTCGAACGCATGGTCGCCGAGGGTCAGCACGTCGGCACCCGCGTCGAGCAGCCCCTGCGCGTGCTCCGGCGACAGCCCTGCCCCGCTGGTTGCGTTTTCGCCGTTGACCACGACGAAGTCGAGATTCAGATCGGCGCGCAGGGTCCGCAGGTTCGCGGCCACCGCGTCCCGCCCCGACCGGCCAACCACATCGCCCAGATAGAGAATTCGCATGGGGAACATGGCTAGTGCCGCCGACCGGGCCGGGCAAGCGGTTTCGTTCAGGTGGCGGCCTCCGCCGGCGGCCCGGCGATATCGAGCACCACGGCACCCTTGCGGTGGCGGGTCTCGACGAGGGCATGGGCTTCGCCGATCGCATCGAACGCAAAACGCCGGTCGATCACCGGGCGGACGTCCCCGGCTTCAAGGGCCGGCGCGAGGGCGGCGAGGTCCTCCTTGCGGTCCTCGTTCACCCCGATCACGAACCGCCGTCCGCCGAGGCGCGACAGGAGCGATGGAAGAACGTCCCCCACGCCGAAGTTGAGCGCGACATACCGGCCCCGGGGTCCGAGCGCGCGGCGGGCCTGCCGCCAGCGGGTCGCCCCCACGGTGTCGAAGATCACGTCCCAGGGGGCACCGGACAGAGGATCCGTCGTGCGGTAGTCGATCACCGTCTCCGCCCCGAGGCGGCGCATCAGGTCATGATTGGGAGCCGAGGCCACCGCCGTCACCCGCGCGCCGAGCCAGCGCGCGATCTGGATCGCGTAAACCCCGACGCCGCCCGAGCCACCGATCACGAGCACCCGCTCGCCGTGCTTCAGACCGGCGAACTTCGTGAGGAACTGCCAGGCCGCGAGCATCCCGAAGGGAAGGGCCGCGGCATCGGCGACATCGAGCCCCACGGGCACCGGCGCGATGGCGCCGTCCGCCTTCATCACGAGATATTCCGCATGGGCGCCCGTGCCGGAAAAGCCGTAGACGTTCTGGCCTTTCGTGAACTCCGACACGCCCGCCCCGAGGGCCGCGACCTCGCCGGAAAAATCGCCTCCCAGCACCGGGTTGCGGGGGCGGAAGAGCCCGGACACCAGCCGGCCGACAAGGGCCAGACCGCCCGGAAAGGCCGCCGCCCTCAGCCGCCAGTCCGCCGTGGTCACCCCGGCCGCCCGGACCCGGACGAGCACCTCTCCGCGACCCGGCACCGGCACGGGCATCTCGCGCGGCTCGATCACCTCGGGCCCGCCGTATCTCATCGCGATCATCGCTTTCATGTCTCGAATCTCCTTATGCCGGCCTCGGGCTCGACCTCACCGCGCGAAATTTCCCGTTCGTCTCCGAAAGCCACGTCGCGCAATGGGGCGCCGCGCTGGCGGGCGCAGGCGTCGTCATCATGCCCACCCATGTGGGCGACGCCGAACCCCGCGTCGAGCGTGCCCTGCCCGACGCGCCGCTCATCATCTACCCGGTCTGGCTCGTCGCGCATGGTGAACTCAGGACGTCGCGCAAGGTGCCGCTCGTCTCCGACTTTCTCGCTGAGGCCCTCGGTGGTCTCGGTCAGACCGGGTAGATCGTCTCGACTTCGGTCACGATCATGTCGAGGGGAATGTCCCAGGGCTCGTCGGGCAGACGTTCCACCTCCTGCGCGGCATAGGCGAACCCGATCGCGGTGACCGGCCCCATGCGGCGGAGCGCGGCAAGGGTGCGATCGTAATGCCCGGCCCCGTAGCCGAGCCGGTGGCCGCGCCGGTCGAAGGCGAGCATCGGCACGACGAGGGTCTTTGGCAGCACGTCCGGACCGATGCCGGGAAATTCCGTGCCGAAGGCGTCCCTGTCGAGTGCCATGCCCGGCCTCCAGGCCCGGAAGACGAGCGGCCCGTGGCCTTGCGTGACCGGCAGGCAGACCGCTCCACGGGCCTCGGCCAGCCTCATCGCCGCGCGGGGGTCGATCTCGCTGCGCATCGGCCAGTAGAAGGCGACAGGCCCGGGCGCGCCTGTCAGATGCGCGTCGAGCCTCTTGGTGGCAGGCGTGATGTCGACCGCGCCGAACACCGCCTTCCGCCGCGCCCCGGCCTCCTTCCGCAAGATCGCCTTGTCGGTCACAGGAGCATCACCGCGGCGAGGCCGAGGAAGGCGAAAAAGCCCACGACATCGGTCACGGTCGTCACGAAGGCCCCCGACGCCAGCGCGGGGTCGATCCCGACCCGGTCGAGCGTCAGCGGCACGAGAATGCCCGCAAGCCCCGCCACGAGAAGATTGATGACCATCGCGATCGCGATGACCGCGCCGAGCATCGGGGTGCCGAACCAGACCACCCCGACCCCGCCCATGAGCACCGCGAACACGAGCCCGTTGATCAGCCCCGCGCCCACCTCGCGGCGAATGACCCGGAGCGCATTCGAGGTCGTGAGGTCCTTCGTCGCCAGCGCGCGCACGGCGACGGTCAGCGTCTGCGTGCCGGCGTTCCCGCCCATCGAGGCGACGATGGGCATGAGCACGGCGAGCGCGACGATGGCCGCGATGGTGGCTTCGAACTGGGCAATGACGAGGCTTGCGAGTATCGCGGTGATGAGGTTGACGAAAAGCCAGGGAAACCGCCGCCGCGCGATCGACAGCGTCTTGTCCGACAGACTTTCCTCGCCGACGCCGGCGAGGCGCAGGATGTCTTCCTCGTGTTCCTCGTCGAGAACGACCATCGCGTCATCGATGGTGATGATCCCGACCAGCCTACCGTCCTCGTCGATCACCGGCGCCGAGATCAGGTGATACTGGTTGAAGGCATAGGCCACCTCGCCCTCGTCCTGGGTCGCGGGGATCGTGCGGAACGACGGCTCGGTGAGGTCGGCGAGCTTCGCCGCCCGGGGCGAGGCCATGATCTTGCCGAGCGTGACGTAGCCCGTGGGCCGGTGCCGGGGATCGACGAGGATGACGTGGTAGAACTGCTCTGGCAGATCGTCGCGCCCGCGCAGGAAATCGATCACCTGGCCCACGTTCCAGTGCTGGGGGGCGGCGACCACCTCGGTCTGCATGAGCCGGCCGGCCGAATACTCCGGAAAAGACAGCGACGCCTCGACGGCGACCCGGTCGGCGAGTTCGAGCGCGCCCAGAATGGCCTGCTGCTGAGGCGCGTCGAGATCTTCGAGAAGGTCGACGACATCGTCGGACTCGAGATCGCGCACCGCCTCGGCGAGAACCTCGCGCGGCAGGAAGGCGATGACCTCTTCCCTGACCCCCTCCTCCATCTCCGACAGCGTCTCGCCGCCGATGAGATGACCGGCGATCAGCAGGAGTTCCCTGCGTTGCCCGGACTCGAGCTGTTCCAGAAGGTCGGCGATGTCGGCGGGGTGGAGCGGCTCGAAAAGCTCTTCTATCCGCTCGACATCGCCGCTGGCGATCGCCAGGCGGACCGACGAGGCGAGTTCGGCATGAAGCGCGTAATCGCCTTCGCCGCGCTCGTCCGTTTCGCTGTCGCTGCCTGCCGCCATGCCCGTCTCCTTCGCTGGCCCGACCATAGGGGAACCCGGGCGGACACTGAAGGGCGCCAAGAGCGATTTACCCCCGCTTTACCGGGCCCTATGGTCCGCCCGAAGGAGGCCTCCGATGCCCGACCGCCTGATCCTCGGCCAGACCCTCGAAGCCCGCGGAAACCCGTTCCTCGAGGGGCCGGGGGCCATGGTCCACAGCACCCGCGGCGGGGTTCTCGTCCGCGACGGCCGGATCAACGAAGTGGGCGACGGCGCCAGCCTCCGGGCCGCCAACCCCGGCGCGGAGATCACCGACCACGGCGCGGGACTGATTCTGCCCGGTTTCGTCGACGCCCATGTCCACTACCCTCAGACCGGCATCATCGCGAGCTGGGGCAAGCGGCTCATCGACTGGCTGAACACCTACACCTTTCCCGAGGAAATGCGGTTCTCCGACCCCGGGGTCGCCTCGGAGGTCGCGGGACGCT
>CAZPPH010000162.1:0-6887 GCA_964588375.1 uncultured Rhodobacterales bacterium
ATCGCCATCACCAACAACATGCAGCAGGCCGACACCGGCACGAAGATGGTGCATCTCGGCAAGAACACGAAGTCGCGGATCGTGTCGAAGGGCATCAGTGCGGGCAAGGCCCAGAACACCTACCGCGGCCTCGTCTCGATGCATCCGCGCGCCAAGCACTCGCGCAATTATACCCAGTGCGACAGCCTTCTGATCGGTGACAAGTGCGGTGCCCACACGGTTCCCTACATCGAGGTGAAGAACAACTCCTCCCGCGTCGAGCACGAGGCGACGACCTCCAAGGTCGACGACGATCAGCTGTTCTATTGCCGCCAGCGCGGCATGGACGAAGAGGAGGCGGTGGCGCTCGTCGTGAACGGCTTCTGCAAGGAAGTGCTGCAGGCCCTGCCGATGGAATTCGCCATGGAGGCGCAGCAGCTCGTGGCGATCTCGCTCGAGGGCAGCGTGGGATGATCGCGGCTCGGCAAAAGACGCCAAGCGTCCGGCGCCGGGTCCCGCGAGTAGGGCGCGCGCCCCTCGACCGTCAGGCGCGCGAGTTCGTGCTGTTGCTGCTTGGCCATCTCGTCGTGTTCGCGCTTTCGCTCGCCCATGACGAGATCGTGTCCGAGCTCGTGGCGAACGGGCATGTGCGCGCGGGCTTCGCGGAGAGTTCCGAGCTCCTGATCGGGCTCTTGCTGTTCGTCTGCTGGGGCGCGCTCAGCGTGCGGATGGCACGGCTCATGGCGGCGTCCCGGGCCGAGCGGACCGACGATTTCGAATGATCCGTCCGGTCGCTCTCACCGCGGTGCTGACCGGCGCGTTCTGCGCGGTCTTCGCGGTCGCCGTCGAGGTTGTGACCGACGTCTTCGGCCTCTGGCAGCTCGTGCTCGTGAGCTTCCTGTCGGGCGCGCTCGGCAGTCTCTTCGCGCAGACCGTGGTCCGCAACTGGCGCAAGGCAGATGAACACTCCTCGGGAGAGACAGACCGATGATCATCACCACGACACCCTCCGTCGATGGCCGCACCATCACCGATTACCGCGGCATCGTCGTCGGCGAGGCGATTCTCGGCGCCAACGTGTTCCGGGACATCTTCGCCGGCATCACCGACATCATCGGCGGCCGGTCTTCGGCTTACGAAGCGAGCCTCGGGGAGGCCCGCGAGACTGCCCTGGGCGAGCTTGAAGAGCGGGCGCGGGAGGCGGGCGGCAATGCCGTCGTCGGGGTCGACCTCGACTACGAGGTGATCAACAACATGCTCATGGTGTCGGCCTCGGGCACGGCGGTGGTGCTCGACTGATGCCGGCCGACCGCGCCATACCCGGCGGGCCTCCCGCCGGTCCGGGCCATGCCTCGGGCGGCATCTTCCTGCGATCTGAAGAGAATTCCCCTTCCATGCCATTGTTTCGCCAAAAAGAACAGCGACGGTCCTTCGAAAGCCTAAAGAGGATCGAGACTCATGGGTTCGATGTCACAGGCCCAGCGGGATGGGTTCGACGACCGGATCAGCCGGATCCGGGCGGGAGACAGCCCGAACGTGCTGGGGCGGATGGAAGTGGGGCCCCGCGAGGAAGTGCGTGCCCACGAAGCGGGCAAGCGGGGCCGGAAGGCACGCCGTGCACGCGCGCGCGCCGAACACCCGCGCGACAGCGCGCTGTCGCTCATCTTCATCGCGCCGATGGCGTGTCTCATAGGTGCGCTGTCGTTCTTCGCCGGCCGGGTCGCGGCCTTCCACCTCTTCACGGGGGAGGGGATTTACCGGCTCGAGCTGCCGGTCTGGCGGATCGACCTCTGGGGCGATATCGCCGTGGCGGCGACTCTGGCGCTCCTGCTCGCCTGGACGCTCAGGCTCAACTACGGTGTGCGCCGCACGGCCCTGCTTCTGGGCTTCGCCGGCATGATGTCGGGCGAGGTTCTGGTGATGCAGGAATTCCCCGAGGTCTTCGAACGGTTCTATACCCCGTCCTACGTGACGGCGGCGACGTCGGAGCCCATCGCCCTCTTCTGACGGCGCGCGCGGTCGCAGGCGCCCTAGACCGTCCAACGCATCGGGTCCAGGCCGCTTTCAAAGCGGCCGACAACACCCTGCGAACGCAGAGAATTCCGCGCCGACCCGTACCGGGCCCGGCGCCTTTTCCGATTCCCACAACACGACCGGCGCGCCTGCGGGCGGCCGGCCAGAGGAGGCATACATGCTTGAGATCAGAAACCTGAACGTGAAACTCGAAGAAGAGGACAAGCAGATCCTGAAGGGCGTCGACCTCACCGTCGAGGCCGGCAATGTCCATGCCATCATGGGCCCCAACGGCTCCGGCAAGTCGACCCTCTCCTACGTCCTCTCGGGCCGGGGCGGCTACGAGGTGACCGGCGGCAGCGCGACGCTCGAAGGCGCGGATATTCTCGAGATGGATCCCGAGGAACGCGCTGCGGCGGGCCTTTTCCTCGCGTTCCAGTATCCCGTCGAGATCCCCGGGGTGGGCAACATGACCTTCCTTCGAACCGCGCTCAACGCCCAGCGGGTCGCGCGCGGCGAGGACGAGATCAGTGCGGCAGACTTCCTCAAGCTCATCCGCGAGAAGGCGAAGACGCTGAAGATCGACGCCGACATGCTCAAGCGGCCCGTCAACGTGGGCTTCTCGGGCGGCGAGAAGAAGCGCAACGAGATCCTCCAGATGGCGGTACTGGAGCCGAAGATGTGCATTCTCGACGAGACGGATTCGGGCCTCGACGTCGATGCGATGAAGCTGGTCTCCGACGGGGTGAACGCGCTCCGCGACGAGGGCCGGGCCTTTCTCGTCATCACCCATTATCAGCGTCTTCTCGACCATATCGTGCCGGACGTCGTACACATCATGGCCGACGGTCGCATCGTGAAGTCGGGCGGCCCCGAACTCGCTCTCGAAGTCGAGAAGAACGGCTATACGGACATTCTCGCGGAGGTGGCGTGATGGGTCTGCCGCAAGCCAAGATCGACGCGACCGAGGCCCGGCTCGCCGGTGTGAGCCTGCCCGAAGGCGCAGGCTGGGCGACGAAGGCCCGCGAGGCGGCTCTCGCGCGCGTGCGCCAGATGGGCCTGCCCTCGGGGCGCGACGAATACTGGAAGTTCACACGGCCCGACGACCTTCTGTCCCCGACGGCTCCCGAAGCCGCGCTGTTTGCGACGACCGGCAAACCGGTGTTTTCGGACATCGACCGGATCCGGCTCGTCTTCCGCGACGGGGTGTTCGACCCCGACGCCTCGGATGACCCCGCCGAGGCCGGCCTCGAAATCGCGAGGCTCGCCGACATCACCGGGCTCGACATGCACTGGGCGAGCGGGTTTTACGGCGAACTCGAGGCGGCCGCTCACGACCCGGTGCCGCGCCCTTTCGCGGCTCTCAACACCGCCGTCGCCACCGACGGTGTCGCGATCCGGGCGACGGGCAGGGCGAAACGGCCGGTTTCGCTGGTCTACCTTCACGAGAAGACGAACTCGGACGCCGTGCTGCACTTTCTCGTACGTGTCGAGCCCGGCGCGGAGGTGACCGTGCTGGAGAACGGGCCGGCGGCCGCACGCTTCAACAAGGTGATGGAGGTGGATGTCGCCGATGGCGGGGCGTTCCACCATGTCCGCGCCCAGGGCCGCGATCATGAGCGCCGCGCGGTCACCCATATCTTCGCCCGGCTCGGCGAGGCATCGACGTTCAAGTCCTTCACCCTCACCGCCAACGGGGTGCTCACCCGCAACGAGGCTTTCATCACCTTCACCGGCGACAATGCGACCGCCCATATCGCCGGCGCGGCCCTCGGCGACGGCAACTTTCACCACGACGATACGGTGTTCGTCACCCATGACGCCGTCGCTTGCGAAAGCCGCCAGGTGTTCAAGAAGGTGTTGAGGAACGGCGCAGTCGGCACCTTCCAGGGCAAGATCCTCGTCAAGTCCGGCGCACAGAAGACAGACGGCTACCAGATCAGCCAGGCGCTCCTTCTCGACGAGGACGCGCAGTTTCTCGCCAAGCCCGAACTCGAGATCTATGCCGACGACGTGGCCTGCTCCCACGGCTCGACCTCGGGGGCGATCGACGAGACGGCGCTTTTCTATCTCCGTTCCCGGGGTCTGCCGAAGTCGCAGGCCCAGGACCTTCTGGTGCTCGCCTTCCTCGCCGAGGCGATCGAAGAGATCGAGGACGAGGAGATCGCCGCCGACATTCTGACGCGCCTCGACGGCTGGCTGTCGAGACGCCGCAAAGGTTGAGTGTCGTCAACGATATCGCCCGGACCTATGTCCGGCCGCGCGAGGTGTTCCGGCGCCGCTTCGGCGCCGGGGCGCGCGAGGACCGTGCGATCGCGGTCCTGATGGCCGCCTGTGCGCTGATCTTCGTGGCGCAGTGGCCGAGGTTGGCGCGAGAGGCGCATTTCGACGACACCGTAACGCTTCAGGCGCTGATGGGAGCGACGCTCTTCGCCTGGATCTTCGTCGCTCCGCTGGCGCTTTACGGCCTCGCCGCGCTTACCCATGTCGTCGCCCGCATTCTTGGCGGGCGGGGGACATGGTTCCGCGCACGCCTCGCGCTTTTCTGGGCGCTGCTTGCGGCGAGCCCGCTTTGGCTGTTCCATGGGCTCGTGGCCGGCTTCGTCGGCCCCGGTGCGTCCTTGTCGCTCGTCGGCATTCTTGCTCTCGGCGCATTTGTAGTGTTCTGGGGGGTGGGACTGGCCGAGGCCGAATGGCAGAGAACGACGACATGACCTTTCAACCCGAACAGATGTTGCGGCTCTGCTGGCAGGGTCTCACCTCGCCAAGGGAAGGGGCCCACGCGGTGCTCGCCCTCGGCGTGCCGCGCGCTGCGCTCTGGCCGCTGGCCGGCCTGGTCGCGGTCACCGTCGCGGTGCTCATGCTCATTCAGGGCGCGATCCTCGGGCCAACCGAAGTGCCGATCGGCGACGACGGCTCTCTCCAGCCCCTCCAGGTCGAGCCTCTGTTTCTCGCCGCCATGGTCTATCTTTTCATCGTCGCCTACGCCTGGGCGCTCGCCGCCGTGGGCCGGAGGCTCGGCGGGACCGGGACATTCGAGGAAGCGCTCGTCCTCGTGGTCTTCCTGCAGATGATCATGGTGGGCTTCCAACTGGCCGAACTGGCCGCTCTCCTGGTGGTGCCGCCGATTGCCAGTGTGATCGCGATCGGAGGCTTCTTCGTCGGCATCTGGCTCAATCTCCAGTTCGTCGACGTTCTGCACGGCTTCGGTTCGCTGATGAAATCCTTCATGCTGATGATCGCGGTCTCGGCAGGCTTCGCCATCGGCCTTATGTTCCTGATAACCCTGATCGGAGGCGTGCGCGTTGCGTGATGAAGTGACATACGACGTCGAACGAATTCGAGGCGACTTCCCCATCCTCATGCGTGAGGTGAACGGCAAACCGCTCGTCTACCTCGACAACGGCGCCTCGGCGCAGAAGCCGCAGGTGGTGATCGACGCGGTGACGCGGGCCTACAGTCACGAATATTCGAACGTCCATCGCGGTCTGCACTACCTGTCGACCCTCGCTACCGAAAAGTATGAAGGCGTCCGCGGCACCCTCGCGCGGTTTCTCGGCGCGGAAGACGAAAGCTCCATCGTGATGACCTCGGGCACGACCGAAGGCATCAACCTCGTGGCCTACGGCTGGGCCATGCCGCGTTTCGAGCCGGGTGACGAGGTCGTCCTGTCGGTGATGGAGCACCACGCCAACATCGTGCCCTGGCACTACCTCCGAGAGCGGCAGGGGGCGGCTCTGAAATGGGTCGATGTCGACGCAACCGGCGCTCTCGACCCGCAGCGTGTCATAGACGCGATCGGCCCGAAGACGAAGCTCGTCGCGGTCACGCATCTGTCGAACGTCCTCGGCACCCGGGTCGACGTGAAGGCCATCGTCGAGGGGGCGCACGCCAAGGGCGTGCCGGTGCTCGTCGACGGCTCGCAGGCTGCGGTGCACGGGCCCGTGAACGTCGCCGACATCGGCTGCGACTTCTACGCGGTCACCGGCCACAAGCTCTACGGGCCGTCGGGCTCTGGCGCGATCTACATCCACCCGGACCGGCAGGCGGAGATGCGCCCGTTCATCGGCGGCGGCGACATGATCCGCGAGGTCACGAAAGACGCCGTCATCTATGCCGATCCGCCCCTGAAGTTCGAGGCGGGCACGCCGGGCATCGTCCAGCAGATCGGCCTCGGGGTCGCTCTGGAGTACATGATGGACCTCGGGATGGACGCCATCGAGGCCCACGAGGCCCACTTGCGCGACTACGCCCGCGAGAAGCTCGGCGGGCTCAACTGGCTCCAGGTCCAGGGCACGACGCCCGACAAGGCGGCGCTCTTCTCGTTCACCCTCGACGGCGCGGCCCATGCCCACGACATCTCCACCGTCCTCGACAAGCGCGGCATCGCCGTTCGCGCGGGCCAGCATTGCTGCGGGCCGCTGATGGAGCATCTGGGCCTCACCGCGACCTGCCGGGCAAGCTTCGGGCTCTACAACACCGAAGCGGAGATCGACGCGCTCGTCGACGCGCTGGAGCTTTGCCACGAGCTCTTCGCCTGAGCCCGGACCGCACCGGCTGCCGGGCTTTCGTCACGCTGTCACCCGAGCGGAACGGGATGCGCCCGGGCCGCTCCATATGCGCGGGCCCGGCGGGAGCGCCCTGCGTTGGGCCTTCCCCGAAAATGGATAGACAGGGAGGGAGTTGGTCGTTGCGGGCGCATTCCTCCGGCGTTATACGGCGCAGGCGGCACCCGTAGCTCAGCTGGATAGAGCGCTGCCCTCCGAAGGCAGAGGCCATAGGTTCGAATCCTATCGGGTGCGCCAATAAATCTGCAAATTCGAGGCCGGACGCAGCCTCGGGGTCAGGGCATGCCCGCCCACGTCGCTCGGTCTGGCGTCCCCTCGTGGAGGCTT
>CAZPPH010000163.1:0-6879 GCA_964588375.1 uncultured Rhodobacterales bacterium
CGTGCTCGTCTGCATGGTCGACATGCAGGGCCGGCTCATGGGCAAGCGCTTCCACGCGGCGAACTTCATCGAGCACGCCCATGAAGAGACCCATTGCTGCAACTACCTCCTCGCCACCGACATGGAGATGGCCACGCCCGACGGCTACGCGGCGACGAGCTGGGAGAAGGGGTACGGCGATTACGTGATGAAGCCCGACCTCTCCACGCTGCGCCCCGTCGCCTGGCTCGAGGGCACGGCGATGGTGATGTGCGATCTGCTCGATCACCACACCCACGCCGACGTGCCCCATTCGCCCCGTGCGATGCTGAAGCGCCAGATCGAGCGGGCGGCCGGTCTCGGTTTCGTTCCGATGGCGGCGACCGAACTCGAGTTCTTCCTCTTCGAGGGCACCTACGACGAGGTCCGCAAGGCGGGCTACGCGCTGACGCCGGTGTCGGGCTACAACGAGGATTACCACATTCTCCAGACCACCAAGGAAGAGGCGGTGCTGCGCCGGGTGCGCAACGCGCTCTATGCCTCCGGGGTGCCGGTGGAGAACACCAAGGGCGAGGCGGAGACCGGGCAGGAGGAACTGAACATCCGGTACGCCGATGCGATTGCCTGCGCCGATAACCACGTCATCGCCAAGCAGGCGGTGAAGGAAATCGCCTGGGAAAAGGGCCGCTCGGCGAGCTTCATGGCGAAGTGGCACCACGCGAAGGTCGGCTCGGCCGCGCATATTCACCAGAGCCTCTGGACGCCGGACGGCACGGCCGCGTTCCACGACGAGCGCGCGCCCAACACGATGTCGAAGACCATGCGCGCCTACGTGGCGGGGCTTCTGAAATACACCGCCGACACGACCTTCTTTCTCGCGCCCTACATCAACTCCTACAAGCGCTTCACCCCGGGCACCTTCGCGCCCACCCGCATCGCCTGGTCGGTCGACAACCGCACGGCGGGCTACCGGCTCGTCGGCGAGGGCACGAAGGGCGTGCGCATCGAATGCCGGATACCGGGGTCGGACATGAACCCCTATCTCGCGCTCGCCTCGCAGCTTGCGGCGGGGCTTTCGGGCATCGAGGAAGGGCTGGACCTCGCCGACCCGGCGACGGGCGATCTCTACGCGAGCGGGGCGGAGGAACTGCCGACGACGCTCAGGGCGGCGACGGCGACGCTGCGCGGCTCGGCGATGCTGAAGGCGGCTTTCGGCGAGGACGTGGTGGCGCATTACGTCCGTTGCGCCGAGGTCGAACAAGAGGAATACGACCGGGTGGTGACCGACTGGGAGGTCGCCCGGGGTTTCGAAAGGGCCTGACCATGGCAACATTGCGCTGCATCTCGCCGATCGACGGATCGGTCGTCGCCGAACGCGAAACACTCTCCGCCGACGCCGCCCGCGAGGCGGTGGCACGCGCGAAGGACGCGCAAGCCGCCTGGGCCGCGCGCCCGCTTCGCGAGCGCGTCGACCTCGTGCTCGCCGGGGTCGCCGCCGTGGGGGCGATGAACGACGAGATCGTCCCCGAACTCGCCCGCCAGATGGGCCGGCCGGTGCGCTACGGCGGCGAATTCGGCGGTTTCGAGGAGCGCGCACTGCACATGGGCCGGATCGCGGAAGATGCGCTTGCCGATATCGAGGTATCCGACGACGCGGACTTCAAGCGGTTCATCCGGCGAAAGCCCCACGGCGTCGTCCTCGTCATCGCGCCCTGGAACTACCCCTACATGACCGCGATCAACACCGTCGCCCCCGCCCTCATCGCCGGCAACGCGGTGCTTCTGAAACACGCGACGCAGACCCTGCTCGTGGGCGAACGCATGGCGCGGGCATTCCACTCCGCCGGCGTGCCCGAGGAGGTGTTCCAGAACGTCTTTCTCGACCACGCGACGACCTCGACACTCATCTCCGAACGGGCCTTCGGCTTCGTGAACTTCACCGGCTCGGTCGCCGGAGGCCGCGCCATCGAGACGGCGGCGGCGGGCACCTTCACGGCACTCGGCCTCGAACTCGGCGGCAAGGACCCGGGGTATGTGATGGAAGACGCCGACCTCGACGCGGCGGTCGACACGCTGATGGACGCGGCGATGTACAACACCGGCCAGTGCTGCTGCGGGATAGAGCGCATCTATGTCGCCGAACCGCTCTTCGAGGCTTTCGTCGAGAAGGCGGTGGCGCTCGTGAAGGGCTTCCGTCTGGGCGATCCGCTCGACCCCGAAACGACGCTCGGGCCGATGGCGCAGGCGCGTTTCGCCGATACCGTCCGGGCCCAGGTCGCCGAGGCGGTCTCGATGGGGGCGACCGCGCATGTCGAGACCTTCGCCGAGGACGATGGCGGCGCCTATCTGACGCCGCAGATCCTCACCGGCGTCACCCATGAGATGTCGGTGATGCGCGAGGAAAGCTTCGGCCCCGTCGTCGGCATCATGCCGGTGAAGGACGACGACGCGGCGGTGGCGCTCATGAACGACAGCCCCTACGGCCTCACCGCCTCGCTCTGGACGAGCGACATCGCCCGCGCCGAGGCGATCGGCGACCGGATCGAGACCGGAACGGTCTTCATGAACCGCGCCGACTACCTCGACCCCGCGCTCTGCTGGACGGGCTGCAAGGACACCGGGCGGGGCGGCGGCCTCTCGGTGATCGGCTATCACAACCTCACCCGCCCGAAATCCTTCCACCTGCGGAAAGCCTGACCGATGACCCTCACCGCCAACTGGTCCTACCCCACCGCGATCCGCTTCGGGGCGGGCCGGATCGCCGAGATCGGCGAGGCCTGCATCGCCGCCGGTATCTCGCGACCGCTTCTCGTCACCGACCGCGGCCTGAAGTCCATGGAGATCACCGCGAAGACCCTCGACCTCGTCGAGTCGGCGGGGCTCGGCCGCGCGGTCTTCGCCGAGGTCGATGCGAACCCGACCGAGAAGAACCTCGAAGAGGGTCTCAGGGTCTACCGCGAGGGCGCCTTCGACGGGGTGATCGCCTTCGGCGGCGGCTCGGGGCTCGATCTTGCCAAGACGCTCGCCTTCATGTCGGGCCAGTCGCGCCCGGTTTGGGATTTCGAGGACATCGGCGACTGGTGGACCCGGGCCGACCCCGACGGCATCGCCCCCATCGTCGCGGTGCCAACGACCGCCGGGACCGGCTCGGAAGTGGGCCGCGCCGGGGTCATCACCAACACCGAGAGCCATGAGAAGAAGATCATCTTCCACCCGAAGATGCTTCCCGCCATCGTCATCGCCGACCCCGAACTGACCGTTGGCATGCCGAAGCCGATCACCGCCGGGACGGGGCTCGACGCCTTCGCCCATTGCGTCGAGGCCTATTCGAGCCCGCATTACCACCCGATGAGCCACGGTATCGCGCTCGAGGGGATGCGACTCGTCATAGAGAACCTGCCGCGCGCCTACGACACGCCGGACGATCTCGAAGCGCGCGGGCAGATGATGTCGGCCGCTGCAATGGGGGCGGTGGCCTTCCAGAAGGGGCTCGGAGCGATCCACGCGCTCTCTCATCCCGTTGGTGCGGTCCACCATACCCACCACGGCACGACGAACGCCGTCTGCATGCCCGCGGTCCTGCGGTTCAACGCGCCCGCGATCCGCGAGCGGTTCGACCTGGCGGCGCCCTATCTCGGTATCGGGGGCGGCTTCGACGGGTTCGTGGAATTCGTCGATCGCTTCAACGATCGCTTCGGCGTGCCGAAACGTCTGTCCGGCCTTGGCGTGAGCGACCCCGATGTCGAGGCTCTCACCGAGGCCGCGCTGCGCGATCCAAGCGTCGGCGGGAACCCCGTGACGCTGACGAAGGAAAGCGTTCACGACCTCTTCGACGCCGTGCTCTGAGCGAGAGGCAGGCCCGGAGGACCCCGCTGCGAGCGTTAGCGAAAACGGTCATGCTTCGGGCGAGGTCGGGATGGCTCCGGGCGCCGCGTGCCATCGGTGGCAGCTCGAGAGACCGGTCCCGAACATCTGCGACAAGCGCGCGTTTCGTGTCGCATCCGGGCTCGGCGGCGTGGCCATCCCGGATGCCGCCGGAGCAGGTCAACCGACCTCGCGGACGACGGCTTGGGCCGCACTCAGCCCTCCTGCAAGAGCCCCAGCGCATCCCGGGCGATCTCACGCTCCTCATCCGCCGGTATGACCCAGGCCTCGACTTTCGACCTCTCGGCATGAAGGCGCGGGCCGTTGCGGACGTTTCGCCCGGGGTCGATTTCGATGCCGAGCCAGCTCAGGTGCTCGAGAATGGCGGCGCGGACGCCCGGGGCGTTCTCCCCGATGCCGCCGGTGAAGACCACGGCATCGCAACCGCCCATTGCCGCCGCCATTCCTGCCCCCTGCCGGGCGGCGGCATAGCAGAAATGCGCCACCGCGAAGGCGCTTTCTTCGCCGCCGTCCTCGGTGAGCGCGCGCATGTCGGCGCTGAGCCCCGAGAGCCCGAGCAGGCCCGCGCCGTGGTTCAAGAGGCGGCGGGTGGCGTCGAGTCCGTCCTCCTCGACAAGCCTCAGCACCGCGTTGGCGTCGATGTTGCCCGACCGCGTGCCCATGGTGAGCCCTTCGAGCGGCGAGTAACCCATGGTCGTGTCGGCCGATTGCCCCTCTCTGATGGCGCAGAGCGAGGCCCCGTTGCCGAGGTGGCAGGCAAGAACCCGGGCCGGCAGGGGCGCGCCGGTGACTTCCGGCAGATTGCGCACGAGCGCGCTGTAGCTCAGCCCGTGAAAGCCGTAGCGGCGGATGCCGCGCGCGGCATATTCGGGCGGGAGGGCGTATTGGGCGGCGACCGGCGGCATGGTGCGGTGGAACGACGTGTCGAAGCTCGCGAATTGCGGCAGGTCGGGCGCGAGGCGCGCGATGCTGTCGATCGCGGCGAGGTTGTGGGGGTTGTGAAGGGGTGCGAGGGGGATACAGGCGGCGATGTCTTGCCGCGTCTTTTCGGTGATGCGGCGGGGCTCGGTCAGAAGCGTTCCGCCGTGCACGACGCGGTGCCCGACGCCCGCGAGGCTGTCGAGGTCGACGCCGTGCCGCGAAAGCCCGTCGAGCACCGCTTTCAGGGCGGCGGTGTGGTCGGGCAGCTCGAGCGCCTGCGTGTCGTCGCCGAGGCGCAGCCGGGAAGAGCCGCCGATGCCGTCCGCCACGCCCGAGAGGCGCTGGTTCAGGGCTGTGTCGAAAAGCGTCAGCTTGATCGAGGACGACCCGGCGTTCAGGACGAGAAGTGTATCGCGCAAGACTCTCCCCTCACATCAGGCTTCTCAACAGGCCCAGACCGGAGAGGATCATGAGCAGGATGAGGGTGAATTTCTTGAAATTCTGCGGATTGGCGGAGGTGAAGCGTCGCCCCCCGACCCAGAGGCCCAATGCCATGAGGGGCGCCATCGCAGCGAGAATGACGAAGCTCCGGGCGCTCAGGAGGCCCGTCCACCAGAGCGACGGCAGCGCGATGAGGCAGACAAGCGTCAGGTAGACGATCAGCGTGGCGCGGAACACCGAGGCCGAAACGGGCTGGCCGGCCATGAAGACGGCGATCGGGAGACCGCCGGCCGCCGCGCCGTTGGCGACGCCTGAGGCCATGCCGGCGATCACGTTGCCCGGTGTCCCGATCTCGCGGGTGAACTGCCAGCCGCGCGCCATGGCCAGGGAAATCGCCAGAACCATGACGGAGATCGAGATGCGCGCGAGATCCTCGCCGAGGCGCGCGATGAGCGCGAAGCTGAACGGCATGACCACCGCCGCGCCCGCAAGCATGCCCCCGATGCGCCGCCAGTCGACCTGTCCCCGGATGCCCTTCGCCTGCCCGAAGCTGAGGACGATCTCGCACATCACGAGGGTCGCGATGAGTGGCACCGGGTCGGTCACGAGCGCCGCGGCCGTCACCACCAGCGCCGAGAAACCGAAGCCCGAATACCCCCGCACCCAGGCCGCGCCGAGAACGCAGATGGCGAGATAGGCCACCTGCCACGGCTCGAGCCCGAGCGGGGGGATGAGGGGCGTCATCCGGGATCAGACGGCCTGCGGACGCATGTCGGCGCGGTCGACCCCGGCCACCGGAACGGGTTTCTTCATCGCGTCGCGGCGGAAAGGGTCGCCCAGTTCCTGGTTGATCATGGCTTCGATCAGGGTCGTCCTGCCATGTTTCATCTGGTCCTCGATGGCCGTGTGCAGGGCAGCCGTGAGATCTTCCATCGTGCGCGCCTGCACGCCCTTCAGGCCACAGGCCTGCGCGATGCCGGCATAGCTGACCTCCTCGTCGAGTTCGGTGCCCACGAAGTTGTCCTCGAACCACAGCGTCGAATTGCGCTTTTCCGCCCCCCACTGGTAGTTGCGGAACACGATCATGGTGATCGCCGGCCATTCGGGGCGCCCGATGGCCGTGAGTTCGGTCACGGCGATGCCGAAGGCGCCGTCGCCCGCGAAACCCACCACGGGGACATCGGGGCAGCCGATCTTCGCGCCCACGATGGAGGGCAGGCCGTAGCCGCAGGGCCCGAAGAGGCCGGGGGCGAGGTATTTGCGGCCATCCTCGAAGCTCGGGTAGGCGTTGCCGATGGCGCAGTTGTTGCCGATGTCCGACGAGATGATCGCCTCTTTCGGCAGGGCGGACTGGATGGCGCGCCAGGCCATGCGCGGGCTCATCCAGTCGGGCTTCGCCGCGCGGGCGCGCTCGTTCCACGTCGTGCCCGGGTCGTCCTCCTCGTGGTCCATCGAGGAAAGCTGCTGCGCCCAGGTCGACTTGCGCTTCGCGATCTCTGCGCGGCGCGCCTCGCGGTCGGCGTCGCCGGCGGTGGCGGAAAGCCGGGCGAGAATGCCCTCGGCGGTCTTCTTCGCGTCACCCACGATGCCCACGCTGACCTTCTTCGTCAGCCCGATCCGGTCGGGGTTGATGTCGACCTGGATGATCTTCGC
>CAZPPH010000164.1:0-6698 GCA_964588375.1 uncultured Rhodobacterales bacterium
GCCGGAAACAGTCGCCTTAATGTCGCCGGATTGTCCGGCTAGTGCCATGTTCAGGCCGTTTTTCACGGGTTGATAAGCATTTGTGGACAATCAGGCGGAAAACGAATTGACAGTTGCAGATTTCGAAACCGTCGACGGAGGCTTTCAGTCCCCGCGCGCGAAGAGTAAAGAGACCCGACGCGGCGCGAACAAGAACGCGGCCCGGGCAGGTCTGGCAGAAGGCAAGCGAACCATGGCCATCGGTGGATTGTTCTCATCCGATATGGCGATCGACCTCGGAACGGCGAACACGCTCGTCTACGTCAAGGGACGCGGCATTATCCTGAACGAACCGTCGGTCGTCGCCTATCACGTGAAGGACGGCAAGAAGCAGGTTCTCGCGGTGGGCGAGGATGCCAAGCTCATGCTCGGCCGCACCCCGGGCTCGATCCAGGCCATCCGTCCGATGAGCGAGGGGGTGATCGCGGATTTCGACGTCGCCGAGGAAATGATCAAGCATTTCATACGCAAGGTCCACAAGCGGACGACCTTCTCGAAGCCGAAGATCATCGTCTGCGTCCCTCACGGCGCGACGCCGGTGGAAAAACGCGCGATTCGCGACTCGGTGCTGAAGGCCGGGGCGCGGAAGGCCGGCCTCATCCCCGAACCCATCGCCGCCGCGATCGGCGCCGGCATGCCGATCACCGACCCCACGGGCAACATGGTCGTCGACATCGGCGGCGGCACGACGGAAGTCGCGGTGCTGTCGCTCGGTGACATCGTCTATGCGCGCTCGGTCAGGGTTGGCGGCGACCGGATGGACGAGGGGATCATCAGTTATCTGCGCCGGCAGCATAACCTTCTCATCGGCGAATCGACCGCCGAGCGGATCAAGACGTCCATCGGTACGGCGCGGATGCCCGACGACGGGCGCGGCACGGCGCTTATGATCAGGGGCCGCGATCTTCTCAATGGCGTGCCGAAGGAAACCGAGATCAACCAGGCCCAGGTGGCCGAGGCTCTGGCCGAGCCCGTGCAGACGATCTGCGAGGCGGTGATGACAGCGCTCGAAGCCACCCCGCCGGACCTCGCGGCCGATATCGTCGACCGCGGCGTGATGCTGACGGGAGGCGGCGCGCTTCTGGGCGAACTCGATCTCGCCCTGCGCGAACAGACCGGACTCGCCGTCTCGGTCGCCGACGAAAGCCTCAACTGCGTGGCGCTCGGCACCGGCAAGGCGCTGGAATACGAAAAACAACTGCGCCATGTGATAGACTACGACAGCTGACGCCTTTGGGGCACGCAGCCCGCCGGAGACCGTCTTGGCACGCGACCGAGGATCAGCCGAAACCTATGCCGGCCCCGTCAGGCGACTTCTGACGGGGGTCGTCCTCGTGGTGCTCATCGGTCTGTTCCTGCTCTGGCGCATCGACAGCCCGCGCGCGGAGCGGCTTCGCGCGGAGGTGGTCGACGCGGTTGTGCCCTCGCTCGACTGGGCGATGGTGCCTGTTTCCAAGGCGGCGCGCATGATCGAGAATGCCCGCTCCTACGCTCGGATCCACGAACAGAATCAGGAGTTGCGGCGGGAATTGAGGCAGATGAGCGCCTGGCGGGAGGCGGCCCTGCAACTCGAACAGCAGAACGCGAAGCTTCTCGATCTCAACAACGTGCGGATCGACCCCAAGCTCACTTTCGTCACCGGCGTGGTGCTGGCCGATTCGGGTTCGCCCTTCCGCCAGTCGGCATTGTTGAACGTGGGTGCGCGCGACGGCATCCGCGACGGCTGGGCGACGACGGACGGGCTGGGCCTCGTCGGAAGGATCTCGGGCGTGGGTCGGAACTCGTCGCGGGTCCTCCTTCTCACCGACCCCGAAAGCCGGGTGCCGGTGACGATCCAGCCGTCGGGGCAGGACGCGGTGCTTTCGGGCGACAACACACGGCTGCCGCTCATAGACTTCGTCGAGGTTCCCGAGGCCGTGAAGCCCGGCGACCGGGTGATCTCATCGGGTGACGGCGGGGTGTTTCCAGCCGGACTTCTCGTCGGCCAGGTGGCCGTCGGGCCCGACGGCCGCCAGCGTCTGCGACTTGCGGCCGACTACGAGCGGCTGGAGTTCCTGCGTGTGCTGCGCTCTTCCCCGCGCGAGACAATCCGCGCGCCGGGACATCTCATCGCCCCCGAAACCCCGCCGCTCGCGGAGGCGACCGATGGGTGACGCAGCGACCTTCCGGCTCTGGGCGTTCCGCGCTCTCTTTCTCGCCGCGCTGCTGGCAATCGTGCTCGCACTCCTTCTGCCGATCCGGCTCGAAGCCGGGCGTCTGCCCGGGCCCGACCTGGTTCTCGCGCTGACCATCGCCTGGGCGATGCGCCAGCCCGACCACGTTCCGATCCTGCTGCTCGCCGGGGCGATGCTCGTGGCCGATCTTCTGCTGATGCGTCCGCCGGGGCTGATGGCCGCCCTCGTGGTCGCCGCGGTGGAAGTGATCCGTGCGCGCGAATACCAGTGGCGCGACCTGCCGCTGCCGCTCGAGTGGCTCGTCGGCGCGGCGCTGATCGGCGGGGTGCTCATACTCAACGCACTGGTGCTGGCGATCTTTCTCGTCCCGCAGGCCTCGCTCGGGCAGATCCTGATACGGCTGATCCTGACGGCGGCCGTCTACCCTGTCGCCGCGCTCGGGGTGCGATATGTCTTCAGGGTCCCACGGCGTGTGGGCGAGGGCGAACTGGGGGGCCGGACATGAAGCGCAGCCCAAAGGAAGTCGAGGACAGCGCCCGCCTCATCACCCGCCGCGGCGCGGTGCTGGGCGGGGTGCAGCTTCTGTTCATGGGAGGGCTGGCGCTGAGGATGCGCCAGATGCAGATCGAGGAGGCCGAGGAATACCGGCTTCTGGCCGAGGAGAACCGCGTCAACATCCGGCTCCTGCCGCCCGCCCGCGGGGTGATCTACGATCGCAACGGCGTCGCCATCGCCGACAATTCGCAGAATTACCGCATCGTGATCGTTCGCGAGGATGCCGGGGACGTCGAGGAGGTGGTTCGCCGCCTGAGGCGCCTCGTGCCGCTCGACGAGACAGACCTCGCACGCGCGCTGCGCGAGCTCGAGCGGCGCAGCCCGTTCGTTCCGGTGACGCTCGCCGACCGGCTGTCGTGGGAGGACTTCGCCCGGGTCGCCGCCAACGCCCCCGCCCTGCCGGGCATCACGCCCGAGGTCGGGTTGTCGCGCCATTACCCGATGGCGGAGGACTTCGCCCATATCGTCGGGTATGTCGGCCCGGTATCGGACTACGATCTGTCGAGGATCGAGGACCCCGACCCGCTTCTGCAGATCCCGAAATTCCAGATCGGCAAGGTCGGTGTCGAGACCAAGCTCGAGGACAGGCTGCGCGGCAAGGCGGGAAACCGGCGGATCGAGATCAACGCCGCCGGCCGGGTGATGCGCGAGCTCGGCCGCGACCCGGGCATCCAGGGCGCCGATTTGCAGCTCACCACGGACTGGAGGCTGCAGAATTTCGCCCAGGCGCGGCTTGCCGGCGAGAGTGCCGCGGCGGTGGTGATGGACGTTGAAACGGGCGATCTTCTGGCCATGGCCTCGGCCCCGGCGTTCGACCCCAATCTTTTCGTGCGCGGCATATCCTCGAAGGACTACGGCGCGCTGACGGGCAACAAGTACCGCCCGCTCGCGAACAAGACCGTTCAGGGCACCTACCCGCCCGGCTCGACCTTCAAGATGATGACGGGGCTCGCCGCGCTGAAGGGCGACGTCATAACACCGGGCGAGACGGTCTGGTGCCCCGGCTACATGAACTTCGGCGGACGGCGATTTCACTGCTGGAAACGCGGCGGGCACGGGCATGTGGATTACGACAAGGCCCTCGTCCAGTCCTGCGACGTCTATTTCTACGAGGCGGCGAGGCGGCTCGGAATCGACCCCTTGTCGGATGTCTGCCACGACTTCGGCCTCGGGGAACGCTACGACCTGCCGATGTCGGCGGTGGCCGAGGGTCTCGTCCCTTCGACACAATGGAAGGCGCAGGTGCGCGGCGAGGTCTGGCGTCCGGGCGACACGCTCAACGCCGCGATCGGCCAGGGCTATGTGCTGACCTCGCCCTTGCAACTCGCGGTGATGACGGCGCGGCTCGCGACCGGCCGCAAGGTGCTTCCACGGCTTGTGAAATCGGTCGACGGGATCGAGACGGAGATTGCCGAACAGGCGCCCGTCGGCGTGCCGACTTCGCTGATGGAAATGACCCGCCAGTCGATGTACCGGGTCTCGAACTCGCAGCGGGGCACCGCGCGGCGCTCGCGCATCGTCGATGCCTCCATGGAGATGGCCGGCAAGACCGGCACGAGCCAGGTGCGCAACATCTCCGCCGCAGAGCGCGCGCAGGGGGTTTTCCGCAACGAGGACCTGCCCTGGGAGCGGCGCGACCATGGGCTCTTTGTATGTTACGCGCCGTACGACAAGCCGAAATACGCCGTTTCGGTCGTCGTCGAGCACGGCGGCGGCGGGTCTTCGGCCGCGGCGCCTCCCGCACGCGATATCCTGCTTTTTGCCCTCCACGGGGGAGTGCCGGCGGTGGATGCCTATCCCTCCGAACAGCGCGAACGGATGCGGAGCTATTTCGAGGACCTCGTGCTGCGTGAACCGCCCGACCCCGGGCCATCGAGGAGCCGCGCGTGAGCTATCTCGAGCATTCGGTCAAGCGTGTGCCCACCGGCGCGCGGAAAGTCCTGTATCTCAACTGGGCGCTCGTCCTCCTGATCGCGGCCGTCGCCTCGATCGGGTTTCTGATGCTCACATCGGTCGCGGGCGGAAACATCGACCGCTGGGCAGAGCCGCAGATGCTGCGGTTCGCGCTCGGCATGGTCGCGATGTTCGTCGTCGCCCTCGTGCCGATCTGGTTCTGGCGCAACATGGCGGGCCTCGCCTACCTCGTCTCGATCGCCCTTCTGGTTTTCGTGGAGTTCTTCGGGGTCACCGGCATGGGCGCCCAGCGCTGGATCGACCTCGGATTCATGCGCCTCCAGCCCTCCGAGGTGACCAAGATCACCCTCGTGATGATCCTTGCCGCCTATTACGACTGGCTGCCGCTGAACAAGGTCTCCCACCCGCTGTGGGTGCTCGTTCCGGTGCTCATCATCCTCGTCCCGACGATGCTGGTGTTGAAGCAGCCCGACCTCGGAACGGCGATCCTCCTGCTCGCGGGCGGAGGGATCGTGATGTTTCTCGCAGGCGTCTCATGGTGGTATTTCGGTGCGCTGGCGGCGTCCGGTGCGGGTCTCGTCTCGGCGGTCTTCGCCTCGCGCGGCACCGACTGGCAGCTCATCAAGGACTACCAGTTCCGCCGGATCGACACCTTTCTCGACCCCGCGACCGACCCGCTCGGCGCGGGCTACCACATCACCCAGTCGAAGATCGCCCTCGGCTCGGGCGGCTGGACCGGAAAGGGCTTCATGCAGGGCACCCAGTCGCGGCTGAACTTCCTGCCGGAAAAACACACCGACTTCATCTTCACGACACTCGCGGAGGAATTCGGATTTGTCGGCGGCATCAGCCTGCTCGTGCTCTACGGCCTCATCATCCTGTTCTGCATCGTCTCGGCGGTGGGCAATCGCGACCGGTTCGGCGCGCTCGTCACGCTCGGAATAGCGGCGGCATTCTTCCTGTTCTTCGCGGTCAACATGTCGATGGTCATGGGGCTTGCCCCCGTCGTCGGCGTGCCGCTGCCGCTCGTCTCCTTCGGAGGTTCCGCCATGCTGGTTCTGCTGGTCGCCTTCGGTCTGGTGCAATCGGCGCACATTCACCGCCCGAGGGGCACATGACCCGGGTTCTCTTCGCTGCCCTGCCTCAGCGCTGGAGGGAGTACGAACACCACCTGCGCGCCGCCTTCGCGGAGGCCGGGCTCGAGGTGGAACTCGGAACGGATTATCCGCCCGAGACGGTCGACTACATCGTCTACGCGCCCAATTCGGAGGTGCAGGACTTCCGGCCGTACTCGAAACTCAAGGCGGTGCTGAACCTCTGGGCGGGGGTCGAGAACGTCGTCGGCAACGAGACGCTGTCCGTACCGCTCGCACGGATGGTCGACCCCGGCCTCACCGAAGGCATGGTCGAGTGGGTGACGGGGCATGTGCTGCGCCACCATCTCGGCATCGACGCGAACCTCGCCGCGCAAAACGGGGAATGGGTGAAGCACGTACCGCCACTCGCCCGAGAGCGGCGGGTGGGAATCCTCGGGCTCGGCGAATTGGGACGTGCCTGCGGGGAGGCGCTGGCGTTCCTGAACTTCGATGTCAGCGGCTGGTCGCGGTCGCCGAAGTCAATTCCGGGCATCGCCTGCCATCACGGCGATGAAGGCCTCGCAAGGGTACTCGGGACGAGCGAGATCCTCGTTCTTCTCCTGCCGCTGACGGCCGACACGGAGAACACCCTTGATGCCCCGGCGATTGGCCTGTTGCCGGAAGGTGCGGTGGTTCTGAACCCCGGACGCGGCGCGCTGATCGACGACGCGGCCCTTCTTGCGAGCCTCGACAGCGGGCATCTTTCCCATGCCACTCTCGATGTCTTCCGCACCGAACCCCTGCCGCCGGAGCACCCGTTCTGGGCGCACCCGAAGGTCACGGTCACGCCGCATATCGCCTCGGACACACGGCCTGCCAGTGCCTCGCGGGTGATCGCGGAGAACGTCCGGAGGGGCGAGGCGGGCGAGCCCTTCCTGCA
>CAZPPH010000165.1:0-4440 GCA_964588375.1 uncultured Rhodobacterales bacterium
GAAAACATGATCTCGATGGCCGGGATCGAGATGCCGATCAAAGCGCTCAGGGCGCAGATCGCCTCGGCCGTCAACCTCATCGTGCAGGCGTCTCGCCTGCAGGACGGCTCGCGCCGCATGGTGTCGATCACGGAAGTGACGGGCATGGAAGGCGAAGTGATCTCGATGCAGGAGGTGTTCCGCTTCCAGCGCGTCGGCCTGACGCCCGACAACAAGATCATCGGCCATTTCACCGCGACAGGGGTGCGCAGCCACTTTTCGGACCGCTTCCGGATGTGGGGCTACGACCTGCCGTCGAACATCTTCGAACCCTTTGCCGCGGAGTAAGCCCGAATGGTCATTTCAGCCGCACCGCTGATCTACATTCTCATCTTCATCGGTGTCCTGGCGCTCGTCCAGGGCATCTATCTTACCGTCTTCGGCAAGTCGATCAGCCTCAACAACCGGATCAACCGCCGTCTCGACATGCTCGAGAAGGGGGCCGGGCGCGAACAGGTCCTGGAACAGCTCCGCAAGGAAATGTCCCAGCACATGCGGTCGCGGTCGATCCCGCTCTACTCGATTCTTGCCGACAAGGCGCAGAAGGCGAACATCGCCTTCACCCCGCAGCAGTTGATCATGGTGATGGGCGTGCTCTCGGCCGTGGCCTTCGCGGGCCTCACCGTCGGCACCAGCGCCGGCCTCGCGGTGCGCATCGTGGTCTCGGTGGCGATGGGCGTCGGGGCCGTCTTCGTCTGGGTCAACAACACAGCCAAGAAGCGGCTGGGCATGATCGAGGAACAGCTTCCCGACGCGGTGGAACTGATGGTTCGTTCGCTCCGGGTCGGCCACCCGTTCACCTCCGCACTCCAGATCGTCGCCAAGGAGGTGCCGGACCCGCTCGGCACCGAAATGGGCATCATCTCCGACGAGGCGGCCTATGGTCGCGACGTCGGTGACGCGCTGAAGTCGATGGCCGAACGGATGGACATGCAGGACCTTCGCTTTCTTGCCGTCGCCGTCACCATCCAGCAGACGTCGGGCGGCAACCTCGCGGAGATCCTCCATGGTCTCGCGAAGGTCATCCGCGCGCGCTTCAAGCTGTTCCGGCGGGTGAAGGCGATCACCGCGGAAGCGAAGTGGTCGGGCATGTTCCTGTCGGTCTTCCCGATCGGCGCGCTGATCATGATCAACGTCCTGCAACCCAATTACTATGACGACGTGAAAGAGACCGCCTACTTCATTCCCGCGTGTCTCGTCGTCGCCGGCTTCCTCGTCGCGAACGTCTTCGTGATGCGGTCGCTCGTGAACATCAAGGTCTGAGCCCATGGAAATTCTCAACCAGATCAACACGTTCCTGACCGACACCCTCGGCCCCTTCGGCCCGCTGATCGCGATCGGAATCCTCGGGCTCATCCTGATCATTCTCACCCTGCCGACACTTCTGAAAAAGAACGTCGATCCGCTCGACCGCATCAAGGACCAGTCGAAGGGCTACGACGCGCACCCGCAGGGCGACAAGGCCAAGCTCCGCACCGGCGGCAAGAAGGACAAGCTGGAGAAATACTCCAACTTCCTCGAACCGCAGAACGAGGAGGAGTATTCGGCGATCCGGGTCAAGCTCCTGCAGGCGGGGTATCGCTCGAAGAACGCGGTGCGGACCTTCTACTTCCTCCAGTTCGCGCTCGGCATTCTCTTCCTGATCGCCGGTGTGATCTACGCTGTCTTCCAGTCCGCAACCGGCGAGCCCACGACCCAGGCCATCGTCCTGTCGATCATCATTCCGGGCGCGATCGGCTACTACATTCCGAAATACTGGGTGACAAAGCGCCAGCAGGAGCGTCAGACCGAAATCGTCAACGGCTTTCCCGACAGTCTGGACATGATGCTCGTCTGCGTCGAAGCCGGCCAGTCGCTCGACCAGTCGATCCTGCGCGTCTCCAGGGAAATCCGCGCGGGCTTCCCGGCACTGGCCACGGAATTCGAGATGGTCGCCAACGAAACCAAGGCCGGCAAGGACAAGGTGCAGGTGCTTCGCGACATGGCCGAGCGCACCGGCGTCTCCGACGTGCAGTCGTTCGTCACCGTGCTCATCCAGTCGGCAAGCTTCGGCACCTCGATCGCCGAGGCCCTGCGGGTCTTCTCGGAAGAAATGCGCGACAAACGCGTCATGCGCGCGGAAGAGAAAGCGAACACCTTGCCGACGAAGATGACCCTTGCCACAATGATGCTGACAGTTCCGCCCCTTCTGATCATCCTGATCGGCCCGTCGGTTTTCGAAATCGCGGTCACGCTTGGGGGGGCAGACTTCTAAGGGGGCACATGCGCGCGAGACTTTTCGCCGTCACAATTCTAGCGACGCTGCTGGCCGCCTGTAGCCCGGGCGGCCTTCAGCAGTTCGATGACAGTCCGTTCGCGCCGGTAGGGCGGATCGACAATGCCGACAGCGTCGACGGGCTCGTCGTCGGCCACCGGCTGATGGCCGCGGGCGAATACGAACTCGCGCTCAGGGCCTATTCCCGCGCCGCCGCCGACGACGGCATGACAGTGGACGTTCTCTCGGCGCTGGGGTCGGCCAACCTCCGGCTCGGGCGGCTCGGTCAGGCCGAAAAGCTTCTCCGCCGCGCGACCGAGGAAGAGGCCGATTTTCCCCCCGCCTGGAACAATCTCGGCGTCGTGCTGATGGAAACCGCCCAATATGGCGAAGCGGCCCGTGTCTTTCGGGTCGCATTCGCGCTCGATAGTGGCGAAAGTGACGAAATCCGCGAGAATCTGCGCCGCGCGCTCGCAAAAACCGAAAATCCCGCGTATTCTGAGCCGGATAACCAGTTCGCACTGGTGCGTCGGGGAACGGGTTCGTACCTGATCCTCGAAACACCTTAAGCGGACGGATCGAGCAGGCTAGCAAAGGGACGCAGGCAAAATGCGCCACATCATGACTTCTCTCTGCCTTGGCAGCGCAATGGTGCTGTCGGCATGCGGTGGACAGGACACCGCCGAGCTCGACGCCGCCTTCAAGGCCGTCAACGTGATCGACGAGTCGGGCCTCAACGACATCATGCTGAATTCGCCCGACCCGGGCGAGGCGGTTCGCTATTTCGAGCGCGCATCGGCCGAGAACCCCGACCGGATCGACCTCAGGCGCGGCTATGCGACGTCGCTCGTGCGTGCGGGCAAGGCGACCCAGGCCAATGCCATCTGGGCGCAGATCGTCCAGAGCCCCGAAGTCACCGACGAGGACCGCCTCGGTTACGCCGAAGCGCTCATCCGTTCGGGCGAATGGGAGCGCGCAGAGGAGCAGCTCGACCAGATCCCGCCGACGATGGAGAATTTCAACCGCTACCGGCTCGAGGCGATGATCGCCGACGCCAACGAGGAATGGGACAAGGCCGACAGCTTCTACGAGATCGCCGTGGGGCTGACGACGACGCCCGCGGCCACGCTCAACAACTGGGGCTATTCGAAGCTGACGCGAGGCGAATTCACCGAGGCCGAGCGGATGTTCGGCGAGGCGCTCGGCTACGACCCGAAGCTCTTCACCGCGAAGAACAACCTCGTTCTCGCCCGGGGGGCGCAGCGCAAGTACGATCTGCCGATCGTGCAGATGACCCAGATCGAGCGGGCGCAGCTTCTTCACACACTGGGGCTTTCCGCCGTGAAGCAGGGTGATGTCGAGATCGGCAAGGGCCTTCTGCGCAATGCGATCGACACCCATCCGCAGCATTTCGAGGCCGCCGCGCGCAGCCTCGGCGCCCTCGAGGCCAACGTCACGAACTGACGTCTCTGCCCCCGGCGCGCCGACCGCGCCCGGGGGCTCCATCCTCCCGACATTCTCTGGCCATATTCGTTGTCCAGTCTCCGGGGTGGCGCGCGATGGGCGCGCGCACATCGCCGGAGTCCGACCAGATGAGCCCTTTTCTGCCCTTCGTCCTTCCCGTCGCCTTCTGGGTGGCCTGGTCGGACATGGCGCGGATGAAGATTCCCAACAAGGCCGTGCTCGCGCTCCTTGGCATCTACATGGTCGTCGGCCCCTTCGCGCTGCCCCTCGAGACCTATCTCTGGCATTATCTCCACTTCGCGGTGGTGCTGGTCCTGGGTTTCGTCATCACCTCCGCGGGCCTTGCCGGCGCAGGCGACTCGAAATTCGCGGCCGCAATGGCGCCGTTCATCTTCGTCGAACACCTGCCGGGGTTTCTCTATCTCTTCGCCGCGGTGATTCTCGCGGCCTTCGTCACGCACCGAAGCTTCCGGGCGATGCCGGTCGTGGCAAACGCCCTGCCCGGCTGGGAGAGCTTTCACCGCAAGGACTTCCCGATGGGCCTCGCCCTGTCGGGCGCCCTCGTGCTCTACCTCGCGCTGCCCGCCTTCAACTGATCGAGAGCAGGATGTAGAGCGGCGTCCGCCGGACTTCGGCGAGCGTCGCCCCGGTCTCCTCGACGAGTTCGAGAATGCTTTTTCTGA
>CAZPPH010000165.1:4540-6678 GCA_964588375.1 uncultured Rhodobacterales bacterium
TAGGCGAGGTTGATGTAGGAAGGCGCCGCGAAGGCGAGAAGGACCGTCGCGACATATGTCAGCGCCTGCGCGGGGCGCACGGCCGCAAGGTCGGCCTCATGCCGGAGCACGAGGACCAGAAGGCCGAGAAGTGCGAGCCATTGCGGGTCGTTGCCGAAGTTCTGGTAGGTTACGTAGGCGAATCCGGGCAACAGAAGGAGGACAAGAAGCCCCCCCTCCCTCGCCCCGGCCCGGCGCAGCAGGACGACCGCGAGGAGCGCGGCAAGGGAGCCGCCCAGATAGGCGGGGGTGACGAGGGTCGCGGCAAGATCGAGCGACGGGCTCGAACGCACCTCCGAGGCCGCCACCGTCCGCAGGTCGCCGAGATAGGCAGCCCAGTAGCCGATCCCCCCCCAGGCCGTGACGCCTGCCGCGACGACGAGGCCGGCGACGACGGCGGCCAGAAGCATCTGCCGCTCGTGGCGCAAGAGGAGAGCGATGAGGATCGCCGGGCCGAGGGCCACCGCGTAGGTGACCTTGATCATCACGAGCCCCGCGACGCAAAGCCCCACGATCGCCCCGTCGACGAGTGGCCGGGGAGCCCCGAGGGGCCGCAGCACCGAGAGCGCGACGGCGATGAAGGCCAGAGCCCAGGCCCACCGGTTGTAATGCATCGAGATCGAGACCGCGTCGATGGTCTCGCCGTGAACGAGGGCTGCGGGCAGGATCAGGCAGACAAGGCCGAAGGCATAGGCCAGCCACCCGGGAAACCGGGACCACGCTGTCCACCACACGAGCGGCAGAAGACCGAGGGCCACGCTCGCCTGGGCGGCGTGGATCGCCTGGTCGACCCCGATACCGCTTTTCATGAAGCCATGGATCGGCAGGAAGGCAAAGGCGCCGATCGGCGTCATGAAATCGAGATGGGGGGTTTCACCGCGCTCGAGCCGGAAGAGAATTTCCAGCAGATGCAGCATGTCGCCCTCGTGGCGGGCGATGAAGAGGCCGCCCTTGAGAAGCGACATCGCGGACACGGTCACGACGAAGCCGGCGAGAACCGTCAGCAGGACGACGGGATTTGGTCTGCTCATCCCTCAGAACTTCCATTTTTTGGCCACATTAGACGGCGATGTTCATGACCGCAAAACCCCCGATGAGGGGGGCGGACGAATTTCGGGCGATGCGGCGGCAATCCCGCACAGAGCCCCAGTTGGAGCAGACAGACCGATGAACATGCAAACGCCCAACGTTATGGCCCCACCTGCCCCGAAGAGCCTGCAGGAAATGCGGCTTCCGATGGTCATGATGCGCGACATCGTTCTCAAGACGATGTTCCGCATGAACGTCGATGCGGTGAGTGAATTGTCAAAGGCCATCTGCCTGCCGATTCCGGTCACCCAGGAACTCGTGGACCTCGCACGGTCTCAGAAACATCTCGAAGCCACCGGCACGCTGCACGCGAACTCGGGCGGCGAGATGGGCTACCAGCTCACCGAAGCCGGCAAGGCGCGCGCGCTCGATGCGCTGACCCAGTCGGAATATTACGGCGCGATGCCGGTGCCGCTCGAGGTCTATTCCGAACAGGTCGAGCGCCAGTCGATCCGGAATATCCAGGTGTCCCGCACCCAGCTCATCGGTGCGATGGGTCATCTCATTCTGCCGGGCGAGCTTCTCGACCACCTCGGCCCCGCGGTTTCCGCCGGCCGGTCGATCCTGATGTACGGCCCCCCCGGCAACGGCAAGTCGTCGATCTCCAACGGCATCCGCGACGCGCTCGGCGACAAGATCTATGTGCCCCGCGCCATCGAATACTCGGGACAGGTCATCACCGTCTACGACCCGATCGTCCATTCAGCCGTCGTCGAAGAGGAGGACGACCCCGGCTCGCTCCGCCGCACCTCGGGCCGGTTCGACACGCGCTACGTGCTCTGCGACCGTCCGACCGTGGTCACGGGCGGCGAATTGCGCCTCGACATGCTCGACCTCGTCTACAACCCCACGGCGCGAACCTACCAGGCGCCCCTGCAGTTCAAATCCACCGGCGGCGTCTTCATCGTCGACGACCTCGGCCGCCAGGAAGAACCTCCCCAGGCGCTCGTCAACCGCTGGATCGTGCCGCTCGAGGAAAGCCGCGACATTCTGGCGCTCCAGTCCGGCGA
>CAZPPH010000166.1:0-6504 GCA_964588375.1 uncultured Rhodobacterales bacterium
CAGAACCTCGAATCGGTCGAACTGGGCGTGACCACGGTCGACCATTACTTCGACACCCTGGGCGGCATCTCCCGCGCGGTGAAGCGCGCCAAGGGGACCGACGCGCCGGTCTATATCGGCGACCAGACCCGGGGGACGAACAAGGTCCGCACCCTTCAGGACCAGATCGCGCTGGAAACCCGGTCGCGCAGTCTCAACCCGAAATTCTACGAAAGCCTTCTGAACCACGGCCACGAGGGCGTGCGCCAGATCGAGGCGAGCCTCACGAACACCCTCGGCTGGTCGGCCACCACGGGCCAGGTCGAGCCCTGGGTCTACCAGCGCATGTCGGAGACGTTCGTGCTCGACGAGGAAATGCGCCGGCGCATGGCGGAACTGAACCCGAAGGCTTCGGCCCGGATGGCCAACCGCCTCCTCGAAGCCAACGACCGGAACTACTGGACACCTGACCCCGAGACGCTCGCCGCGCTGCAGGACGCAGCCGACGAGCTTGAAGACAGGATGGAAGGGATCGCGGCGGAATGAAACGCTGGATGACAACAATGCCCGTCCCGGGAATGACCCGGGACCTCGTGCGGATCGGGGCCCCGGATCAGGTCCGGGGCGCGATGCACACAGCAGAAAGGACCATTCAATGAGCCCACTCGACGCCAGGAACCCGCCCGCCGCCCGCGCAAATGCCCGTGAGCAGGCCGGTCTCGAAGCCCGAAAGGTCGGCGCGCCTCCGGTCCTCAAGGGCGAGGACGGCGAAGGCTCCCTGCAGGTCCACCAGGATGCCTCTCTGAAGATCGAGGGTGCGAAGGTCTTTTCCGTCTACGGCAAGGGGGGCATCGGAAAGTCGACGACGTCCTCGAACCTCTCGGTCGCCTTCTCGAAGCTCGGCAAGCGCGTCCTCCAGATCGGCTGCGACCCCAAGCACGACAGCACCTTCACGCTGACAGGCCATCTCCAGCCCACCGTCATCGACATCCTGAAGGACGTCGATTTCCATGCCGAGGAGCTTCGCCCCGAGGACTTCGTGACGGAAGGCTATAACGGAGTGATGTGCGTCGAGGCCGGCGGCCCCCCGGCGGGCACCGGCTGCGGCGGCTACGTCGTCGGCCAGACCGTGAAGCTTCTCAAGCAGCACCACATGCTCGAGGACACCGATGTGGTGATCTTCGACGTCTTGGGCGACGTGGTCTGCGGCGGTTTCGCAGCCCCTCTCCAGCACGCCGACCGGGCGGTGATCGTCACCGCCAACGACTTCGACTCCATCTACGCGATGAACCGCATCATCGCCGCGGTTCAGGCCAAGTCGAAGAACTACAACGTCCGCCTCGCCGGCTGCATCGCCAACCGCTCGAAGGACACCGACGAGGTCGACCGCTATTGCGACGTCGTGGGCTTCAACCGCATCGCCCACATGCCCGATATCGACGCGATCCGCCGGT
This sequence comes from uncultured Rhodobacterales bacterium, assembly GCA_964588375.1. Lineage (GTDB taxonomy): Bacteria > Pseudomonadota > Alphaproteobacteria > Rhodobacterales > Rhodobacteraceae > JASJAR01. Next base: position 1,434 of record CAZPPH010000166.1, read on the forward strand.
CGCGCCTGAAGAAGAAGACGCTCTTCGAGATGCCCGACGACGAGGACATCGTCGAGGCGCGCAAGGAATACATTCGTCTTGCCGAAACCCTCTTCAACGGCACCGAACCGCTCGCCCCGGATTCGCTGCCCGACCGTGATATCTTCGAGCTTCTGGGGTTCGACTGATGAGCTACGAGGCCACCCGCGAACGCCTGCACAGCTATTTCGACCGCAATGCGGCCGAGACCTGGGCGCGGCTGACCTCCGACGCGCCGGTCTCGCGCATCCGCCAGACCGTGCGCGAGGGCCGTGATACCATGCGCGCGGCGATGCTCGACGCCCTGCCTTCCGACCTGACCGGCAAGCGCGTGCTCGACGCGGGCTGCGGTGCGGGGCAGATGGCCATCGAACTCGCCGAACGCGGCGCCGATGTCGTCGCCGTCGACATCTCGCCTTCGCTGATCGAGGTCGCGCGGCAGCGTACACCGGCGGGACTGTCCGAATACATCGACTACCGCGCCGGCGACATGCTCGCCGATTATGGCACCGTCGACCACGTCGTCGCGATGGACAGCCTCATTCACTACGCCGCCCCGGATATCGCGGCCGCCCTGGCGACGCTCGGCCGCCGGTCGCGCGGCAAGATCGTCTTCACCGTCGCGCCGAAGACCCCTGCCCTCACCGCGATGTGGTGGGCCGGAAAGCTCTTCCCGCGCTCCGACCGCTCTCCCGCGATCCGGCCCCATTCGGCCGCCCGTATCTCGCGCGAGCTCGACCGCCCCGTCACCGAGGTCGCACGCGTCTCGCGCGGCTTCTACATCAGTCAAGCGCTGGAACTCGCGCCGTGATCATCCCCCGCTCATATGTGAAGGCCCTGCCTGGCAAGCTCCTGCCATTCTCCGACGCAGGGAGCGAGGACCTCCCCCTCGGCCAGCTCCTGCGCCTCTCGCTCTTCCAGATCTCGGTCGGCATGGCGACAGTGATGCTTCTGGGCACCCTCAACCGGGTGATGATCGTCGAGCTCTCGGTTCCGGCGATGATCGTCGCGTTCATGATCGCCCTGCCCGTCCTCAGCGCCCCGTTCCGCGCGCTTCTGGGCTTTCGGTCGGACACCTACCGCTCGGCGATCGGCTGGAAGCGCATTCCCTACCTCTGGTTCGGCTCGCTCTGGCAGATGGGTGGCCTCGCGATCATGCCCGCCTCGCTTCTGGTGCTCGGCGGCGACCCGCACCACCAGGTGCCCTTCGCCGGCGAGGTGCTCGCCGCCCTCGCCTTCCTGATGACCGGCCTCGGCCTTCACATGACCCAGACCGCCGGCCTGGCGCTGGCCGCAGACCGCGCCTCGGACGAAACCCGGCCCCGGGTCGTCGCCCTCCTTTACGTCATGTTCCTTGTCGGGATGGGCGTCTCTGCCGTGATTATCGGGTATTTGCTGCGCGATTTCAACCAGTTGAAGCTCATCCAGGTCGTTCAGGGCGCCGCCGTCGCCACGATCCTTCTCAACGTCATCGCTCTCTGGCGCCAGGAGAAGGTGAAGCCGATGAGCCGTGAAGAGCGCGCGACGCCGCGGCCCTCGTTCCGCGACGCGTGGACGGACTATGCATCGGGCGGAGATGCGGGACGACTTCTCGTCGTGGTCTTCCTCGGCACCATGGCCTTCAACATGCAGGACGTGCTCCTCGAACCCTACGGCGGCGAGATCCTCGGCCTCTCGGTCTCGGCGACGACGCTCCTGACCGCGACATGGGCCTCGGGCGCGCTTCTCGGCTTCGCACTCGCGGCGCGCTGGCTCGCCCGCGGCCACTGTGCCTATCGCATGATCGCACGCGGCCTCCTCATCGGCCTTCCCGCCTTCTCGGCCGTCATCTTCGCGGCACCGATGAACTCCCCCGCCCTGTTCTACGCCGGTGCCACGGGCATCGGTCTCGGGGGCGGGCTCTTCGCGGTCGCCACGCTGACCGCGGCCATGACCATGCCCGCCAAGGGTCTCGCCGGGCGCGGTCTCGCTCTCGGCGCCTGGGGCGCGGCACAGGCCACGGCGGCGGGGATCTCGATCGCGCTCGGCGGCACCATCCGCGACGGTGTCAATTCGCTGGCCACCTCCGGCGCGCTCGGCGAGGCGCTCGCCACTCCGGCCACCGGCTATTCGGCCGTCTATCATCTCGAAATCGCACTTCTGTTCGTGACGCTGATCGCGCTCGGACCGCTGGTGCGCCTTTCCTTTCTCGAACCTCAAACCCCAGCGGGCAATTCCAAAATCGGGGGCAAGATCGGCCTTGCCGATTTTCCCACCTGACCTACGGAGGACTACACAATGGTTGGCGTCACTTTCTTCGGCAATTTCGACCTGGCGAGCCTTTCAATCTGGCTCTTCTGGCTCTTCTTCGCCGGGCTGATCTACTACCTGCAGACCGAGAACATGCGCGAGGGGTATCCCCTCGTCGATGAAGACGGCAACGAAACCCCGAACCAGGGGCCATTCCCTGTGCCGAAGGACAAGACCTTCACCCTGCCCCATGGCCGGGGTGAGGTGACGGTGCCGTCGGGCCAGAACCCCGACCGCAGCGATGTCGCGCTCGCACGCACCGCGGCGGTTGGCGGCTTCCCGCTGGCCCCCACCGGAGACCCGATGGCAGACGGCGTCGGCCCCGCTTCCTGGGCACCACGCCGCGACGTGCCGGAACTCGACGGGCACGGCCATGCGAAGATCTCGCCGATGAGCGGGCGGGAGGACTTCTTCGTCTCCGCAGGCCGCGACCCCAGAGGCCTGCCTGTCCTGTCGCGGGACGACCAGGTCGTCGCCCATGTCGCCGACATGTGGATCGACCATGCCGAGCAGATGGTCCGTTATCTCGAGGTCGAACTCGAACCCGAATACGGGTCCGGCAAGCGGCTGATGCCCATGAACATGGTCAAGATCAAGGAGAAGTGGGTGCAGGTGAAATCGCTCAACCGCGGCCATTTCGACGGCATTCCGCAGACCGCTTCGCAAGACCAGATCACCCTTCTCGAGGAGGATAAGGTCATGGCATGGTTCGCGGGCGGCACGCTCTATTCCTAAGCCTTCACGGCGCCCGGCAACGACCGGGCGCCGACCGACAAACAGGGAACCCGAAGGACGCTACCGATGTCACATGACGATTTCGCAACCGAACCGCTGCCCGGTCTCCCAGAGACGCCGCCGAAAGACGAACTGATCCTCTGGCAGGGTCGCCCCGACACCTGGGCGCTGGCAAGGGAATCGCTCGCGATCCACTGGGTCGCCGGCTACTTCGCGCTCCTCGCCTTCTGGCGCGTCGGTGTCTCGGCCGCCGATGTGGGCTGGGCCGCCGCCCTGCCCCATGCCCTCCCCTTCCTGCTGCTCGGCGTCGTGGCACTTGCGCTGATCCTGCTCGTGGCCTGGGTCCAGGCGAAGGCGACGGTCTACACCATCACCACCGCGCGGGTGGCGATGCGGGTGGGTGCGGCGCTGACGCTCACGCTGAACCTGCCGTTCACCAAGATCGCCTCCGCCGATCTCGATGTTCGCAAGAACGGCACCGGCACCATCGCGATCACCACGAAGGGCGACACCCGGCTCTCCTACCTCGTCCTCTGGCCCCATGTGCGGCCGTGGAAGATGAACAAGACCCAGCCGGCCCTCCGGGCGATCCCCGATGCCGGGAACGTCGCGCGCATCCTCGCGGATGCCGCCGAAACCCATGTCAGCCAGCCGGTGCTCGCGACCCGCGCGGCCGCCGCCGTCGCCGCGGAATAGGAGGAAGCCATGGGACGCACGAACTCGGGGTTCATCTACGACGCCGAAGCCCACGCGATGCACAAGCGCGATCGCGAACTCATTCCGACGCGCCTTGTCGTCGCGATGTTCTCGCTCGCGGTGCTGACCGTCATCCTGGTGGCGATCGCCGTGCTGACGGACCGCCCGCTCGTCGGCACCCCGCCTCCGTCGGAGGTGATGAAAACCCACACTCTCACGCTCACGGGCGACGGCAACGCCATGCATGTCGTCGATGGCAACGGCAAGGTGATCTTCGACGGCCATAACGGCGGATTCATCTCGGTCGTGAATGACGGGCTCGAATTCGCCCGCTATCGCGCGGGCGTCGAGGGCAATGCGCCGGTCACGGTCACCGAATACGCCGACGGGCGCATCGAACTCCACGACCCCGCCTCGGGCTGGACGACACAGGTGTCGAGCTTCGGCGCGGGCAATCTCAACGTCTGGCGGGCCTTGCTCGCCCAATCATAACAAGTCACGCTGCGAACGACAAAAAAGGGAACCAAGATGGGAATTTTGACCAGAAAGGTGGAAACGGCACCCTGCACCGTCGAGGTGTCGCACCGCTTTGAAGAACTTTCGGCGCACGTGCGCTTCGACAACGGCGCAATCGTCTACCCCGGCGACGAGGTGCAGGTGCATGGCAGCCCCGTGATGGCGCCTTACGGCGAGGTGGTGGTGGAGCACCGCACCGCCACCATCGTGCGTGCCTCGGCCCTCGAGCGGCTCTGGACCAGGCTCACGGGCGATTTCGAATTCATGGAACTCTGCGAGTTCTCGTTCTCCGAGGAGGCCACGCTATGAACGCTCATACCGCCGATGCACTGACCGCCGAAGAGGGCCTCGCCGTCATCCAGGCCCAGGCCGAAACGTTCGACAGCGACAGCGCCACCGAACTGGCGATGCAGAACACGCTGCTGACGCCGCGCTTCTACACCACCGATTTCGACGAGATGGACGCGATCGACGTCAGCCCCGTCCGCGAAGACTGGGACAAGCTTCTCGACCAGATGCGCTCGGACCCCAACAAGGGGCACTTCAAGAAGAACGAGGACTGGGACGAGATCGACTGGGAGGGAATGGACCCGGCCCTGAAGCTCGAGTTCCTCGATTTCCTCGTCTCCTCCTGCACCGCCGAGTTCTCGGGCTGCGTGCTCTACAAGGAGATGAAGCGGCGCGGCACCAACAAGGACATCTGCGAGCTCTTCGCCTTCATGTCCCGCGACGAGGCCCGGCACGCCGGCTTCATCAACGACGCGCTCCGCGAGGCGGGCGTGGCGGTGAACCTCGGCTTTCTCACGAAGAAGAAGAA
>CAZPPH010000167.1:0-6451 GCA_964588375.1 uncultured Rhodobacterales bacterium
GAAGGGCACGTTCCCACGCGTTACTCACCCGTCCGCCGCTAGGACCGAAGTCCTCGCTCGACTTGCATGTGTTAGGCCTGCCGCCAGCGTTCGTTCTGAGCCAGGATCAAACTCTCAAGTTGAAAGCCGGTTTCCCGGCTATCCTTGACGATTGAACCTCTGCACATCTCATCCAGGCTGTGACACCCGGATGAAGTTTTTCTGTTTGATGTGCTCCAGGTCTCGAAAGACCAGAAGCCGTACAAACAGTGAAGCTGACACTTCCATCATCGCCCGAAGGCTAGGAAGCCGATATGCAAAGACCGTTTCGTCGCATGGACCAAACCGCCCGCATATCTCTTCAGTAACCAGCAATTTCAAAGAGCGGAGAGACAAAATCGACTGGAAGCGCCGTAACTAGCCGGCGCGCCCCGCCTCAATGTCTCTCATGTTGTTTTCCGCCTCTTGGCCGTTCGGCCCGTCTGGCGCCCCGCCTCGGCGTTGCGCCTCGTCGGTGGAGGGGTATCTACGAACTGACGCCGGAGGCCGCAAGTGGTTTTTTCGGGAGATCATGACATTTTTTCGTCGGCCACTGAAATCCTTGTAAAATATGGGCTTCAGGGCATCCGGAGCCCGCTGAGCGGGCGACCGGCGAACGCCGCACGGCGACCCTTCCGCAAGTTTTCCGCAGACTCACCGCGGCGCCCGGCCGGTCTTTCCGCTCTGACGCCCCGCCATGACCCGAATCCGACTCGGAATCGGGATTTCTCGCGCTCGCCGACTCGCGACCACGCGTTCGGCCAGCGGCCTCATCCGCAGGTCGCCGGCGGATTCGGAGGTTCGCCATGCGACGTCCTCCTGCGCGCCCGGCGAATCCAGCGGTCTTGCTGCCGTCCGGATCCGAGGCGCCGATGCCGGAAGGGTCGCGTGGGTTCCTTCCCGAGCCCGAGGCGCATGATCCCCCCCTGCGCATCGCGCCCCGGGGAGCCCGCGAGTTGTCTTCTTCGGCGTCATTCGAAGGGTCAGGAGAGCGAGCCCCGCCGGTCAGGGCCCGGCGCGGAAGGAGTGGCCTCAGGCGTTCCGCCGCCGCAAGCCCCAGGCACCCTCCAGAAGCTTCGCCCAGGGCAGGCGCCAGGCCACGAGCGCGACGACGAGCCCGAGGTAGATCATCGGCTCGGTCTCCCACGTCTTCGTCAGCATCACGAAATGCACCGCCCCCAGCACAGCCGCGCCGTAGGTCAGCCGGTGCAGCCGCTTCCACGCCTTCGGGCCCAGCTTCCGGATCGAGAGGTTGTTCGACGTCACCGCGAGCGGCAGCATCAGAAGAAAGGCCGCCATCCCGATGGTGATGTAGGGCCGTTTGACGATGTCCTTCACGATGGCGTCGAGAAACTGAACGTCGAGAAAGAGCCAGACGAGGAGGTGGCAGGTGACATAGAAGAACGTCAAAAGGCCAAGCGCGCGACGGAACCGCACCAGGCTGACGCCGGTGATGTCGCGCAACGGCGTCACCGCCAGCACGGCGACGAGCATCTGGAGCGCCAGAAGCCCCAGCGCGTGCTCGAGCGCCTTCACCGGCTCCGGCCCGAGCCCTCCGGTCAGGCCGAGCCAGAGGTACCAGAACGGCACGACCCCGCCAGCGAGATAGACTGCCCATGTCGGCACCCGGCGCAGCGCCGCGTTGATCCGCTGCGCAAGCCCCATGGCTCAGTAGAACTCGTTCACGAGGTCCATGCCTGCGTAGAGCGACGCGACCTCTTCGCCGTAGCCGTTGAACTTCAACGTCGGAATCCGCCGCGCGAACAGGCCCTCGCCGATCCGCCGTTCGGTCTTCTGGCTCCAGCGCGGATGATCGCGCTCGGGGTTCACGTTGGAATAGAAGCCGTATTCGCGCGGAATGAGCTGGTTCCAGCTCGCCGGCGGCTCGTCTTCGACGAGGCTGATCCGGACGACCGACTTGATCGACTTGAAGCCGTATTTCCACGGCACCACGAGGCGCATCGGCGCGCCCTTCTGTTTCGGCATCGGCTCGTCGTAGACCCCGACGGCGACAATGGTCAGCGGGTGCATCGCCTCGTCGAGCCTCAGCCCCTCGACGAACGGGAAATCCATCACCCCGCGCTGCACCCCGACCATCACCTCTTCCTGCACGGCGGTCTCGAAGGCCACGTATTTCGCCGAGGGCTGCACGCCCACCCGGTCGAGAAGGTCCTTCAGCTCGAACCCGACCCAGGGCACCACCGACGACCACGCCTCGACACAGCGGAACCGGTAGATCCGCTCCTCGAGAGTCTGGCCGCTGACGATCTCGTCGAAATCGTAAGTGCCGGGCCGGTCCACCAGCCCGTCGATCACGACGGGCCATGGCTCGGTTTGCAAGGCGCCCGCATTCCGCGCCGGGTCCGACTTGCCCGTCCCGAACTCGTAGAAGTTGTTGTAGGACGTGATGTCCTCGAAGCTCGTCGGCTCCTCGTCGGTCGAGAAGGCCGAGGCGACTGGGTCGAAGCGCGCCAGCGCCGGTGCGGCGATGGAACCGAGACCCAGGGCGGCGGCCCCCGTCATGATCTGGCGGCGGTTCAACCACTCCGCCTTCGGGGTCACGTCGGACCAGTTGAGGTCGCTTCTGTATCGTCCGGCCATGGATCGCCTCCAGTTCTACACTTCATAAGATAGGGCTCCGCCACGCTTGCAAAGCCCCCTCACGACAGTGTCAGCGCGCGCTGCCGCGCCGAAACACCGGTGGATCCCCCGCCGTCGGTCACAAATCCGTGATTTGTCGCGGCGATTTGCGGTTGCTTAGCGCGCAATGCGACGTCGTCAAACGAGATCGGCGGGAACTCCCGGTCATCCAATGCGTCGTACTCCCCGTAACCTGAACCGATGCCGCATGACGCGGCGTCAGAACAAAAGAACTATGGAGGAATTCCATGCTGAAGAAGACGCTTCTCGCTGCCACCGCCGCAGTGCTCGTCACCGGCCCTGCGTTCGCGCAGGACATGGACATCGTCGACACCGCGGTCGAGGCGGGTTCGTTCACGACTCTCGCCGCCGCTCTCGAGGCTGCCGGTCTCGTCGAGACCCTGAAGGGCGAAGGTCCGTTCACCGTCTTCGCTCCGACCGACGAAGCGTTCGCGGCACTTCCCGAAGGCACGGTCGAAAGCCTGCTCGAACCGGAAAACCAGGATCAGCTCGCATCGATCCTGACCTACCATGTCGTCCCCGGCAGCGTCATGTCGGGCGATCTCTCCGACGGAATGACTGCCGAGACCGTTCAGGGTCAGGAAGTCACGATCAGCATCGGCGACTCGGTGATGGTCAATGAAGCGACCGTCGTGACCCCCGACGTCGAGGCCTCGAACGGCGTGATCCATGTCATTGATCAGGTGCTCCTGCCCGAATAATTTGTGCAAGCGACAGTGCGGGGCGCCTTCGGGCGCCCCGTTTACCATTTCTCAATCATCAGGGGGGACACCCATGAATCGCAGAACACTCTTCAAATCCGCCGCAGCTCTCACCGTCGCCGGGGCGCTTGCCGCCTGTGCGCCAATGCCGGGCGACGACATCGTCGATATCGCGTCGTCGAACGATGACTTCTCGACGCTCGTCGCCGCCGTTTCCGCCGCGGGTCTCGTCGACACGCTGAAGGGTCCCGGCCCGTTCACCGTCTTCGCACCGACGAACGAGGCTTTCGCCGCGCTGCCCGAGGGCACGGTCGAGAACCTGCTCCAGCCGGAGAACCGCGACCAGCTCGTCGAGATCCTCACCTACCACGTCGTCCCGGGCGTCGCGACGTCCGAAACCCTCGCCGGCCGCCAGGTCCGCTACGCCACCGTCAATGGCGAGACCGTGCATGTCGACGCGACCGGCGCGGGCGTGACGGTCGAGAACGCCAACGTGATCGCGGCCGATATCATGGCCTCGAACGGCGTCATCCACGCCATCGACGCCGTGCTTCTGCCCTGACGGAGCCGCCCGGGGCGGCACAATTGACCCGCCCCGGGCAACCCGTCACCCTCGAACCGGCGCGTCTCGGCCGCTATCGTCGAAGCCCCCGCTTCCTCGACGAGCGGCCCGCATCTCTCCGACTGCGCCATCGTCCGCCGACCCCGGCCGCCCGCTGAGCGGCCCGGCGCCGAATTCTCCGGCCAACCGCGACTCGGATTACCCTGGCCCCCGTCTCCTGCGAACTGACCGTTACCGGGGCCATTACCCCTTCGGCGACACGACTGGAAAGGGAGCAAGAGACGTGCAGAGGATACCCATTCTCGTGGCCACAGGCGTCCTCACCGCCACCATGGCGGCCGCGGCGTCCATCGAAGAGATGGATTCCAATGGCGACAGCATGGTGACCTTTGACGAACTCCTCGCGGTCATGCCCGGTCTCTCCGAGGACCGGTTTCGCCTGGTGGACACCGACGAAGACGGCATCATCGACGCCGATGAACTGGCCAACGCCCGTGAGAAAGGCCTCTTGCCGGCCACCTAGAAACGAGGTGAATCGGCGGCCCGCGCGGCGGTGGCCTGCCTTGACCGGCACCCCGGCGCGGGTGCGACCGAGGGTTGATCCCGCCCGATGCGGTCCCCCTTTCAAGGCGGACGCGAGCTTCCGGAACCGCGCGCGCCGTCATTGCGTTGCCGACGGAATGGAGCCGGCGCGATTTCGTATTTCAGAAGCCTGTCCGCGGCCGGTTTTGCGGCCACAGCCATCAGCTATGGCCCGGCACGCATGGGGTTCGGCCTCTTCGTGCCCGAATTCCGCACGGCCTTTTCCATGTCTGCCCCGGCCATCGGCCTCATTTCCGGCTTGGGGTTTGCGGGTTACCTCCTGGGGCTCCTCGCCGCCGAAGCAATGCTGGTGCGCCGTGGACCCAGAGCACCGGTCGTGACCGGCCTTCTGGCCGCGACGGTCGGAATGGCCATCGTCGCGGCAGCTCCGACCCTTCCCGTACTGGCCGCCGGGGTCTTCCTCGCCGCCTCCAGCGCCGGCTTCGCCTGGACCCCGTTCAACGACGCGGTGCATCGCAAGATCGGGGACGGGGACCGACCGGCGGTCCTTGCCCGCGTCAGCACCGGCACCAGTCTCGGAATAGTCGGGGCGGGGCTCGCCTCTCTCGGGATGGCCCTTACCGGCCTGTCCTGGCGAGCGTGCTGGGCATTCTTCGCGGCCGCCGGGGCGGTCGCGCTCGTCATCAGCCGGATCGGCTTGCGAGACGTCGGGAAGGCCGTTCCTGCGAAAGGACAGGGCAACGGATGGCGCGACCTCCTGAACGTCAGGGCGATCCCCCTTTTCGCCATCGGCTTCATCTTCGGAGTGACCACGGCGATCTACATCGCGTTCGCCGCCGATCATCTGGTCGCGACTGGCGGTGTTCCGGGCGTTCCGGCGGCGGCGACGCCTGCGCTCCTCTTCATATTCTACGGGCTTTTCGGGCTCACCGGGCTCTTTACCGGACGCGTGAAGGCGAAGGCCGGCCTGCCGGCTCTCCTGCGGACCCTGCTGCTGGCCGGCGCGCTGTCGCTCGTCCTCGTCGCGGTAACGCGTGAGAGCTGGGCGGGCCTCGTCGTGTCGGCCGGCCTGCAAGGTGTCTACGTGATGATGACGAGCGCCGTTCTCGCCCTCTGGTCCGAACGGCTCTTTCCGTCTCTTTCCGCCATGGGCTTCACGGCGACGCTGCTTGCCACCGCGGTGGGAAGCGTGCTCGGGCCGGCGCTCGCCGGGGTCGCTTCCGAAGCCATGGGGGCCGCCACGATGTTCATCGGCGCAGCCGCCCTTCCGGCCATCGCCGCCGCTGCATTACGCAACCGTCACGCACGCGACCGCCCGGCCGCCATCACGGCCTGATCGCCCGGACCGGCATCGGGACCCGTTGGACCCTCGCCGAAACCGGATAAGCGTATCCCGCGGAAAAGAAAGGCCCCGCCGTCGCGGGGCCCTTCTCTGTTCGGCAAATACTCCGGGGGTGAACCGGCCGCAGGCCGGGAGGGGGCAGTGCCCCCTTCAGTGCACCACCGCGTCCTCGGGCTTCTGCCGGTTCGACGATGCGACCCGGTCGCCGACGATCAGCCCGTCGGCACCCGCCGAAACGCTGACGGTATCCCCGTCCGACACATCGCCAGCGAGGATCATCTCCGCGAGCTCGTCCTGCAGGCTGCGCTGGATCACCCGCTTCAGCGGCCGCGCGCCGTAGACCGGGTCGTACCCCTCGTCCGCGAGCCACTTCATCGCACCCTCGTCGAGGTCGATGGAAATGCCCCGCTGCGCCAGGCGCTTGCGAAGCCGGCCGAGCTGGATCTCCACGATCCCGTCCATGTCCTCGCGCGTGAGCCGGTCGAACACGATCTGGTCGTCGAGCCGGTTGAGGAACTCGGGCCGGAAGTGCGCCCGGACGGCCTCCATCACGTCGCGCTTGGCCTCGCCCGCATCCGCGTTCTCGGGAAGCCGCGACAGCGCCTGGCTGCCGAGGTTCGAGGT
>CAZPPH010000168.1:0-6415 GCA_964588375.1 uncultured Rhodobacterales bacterium
ACCTTTCCGATCACCGCGTTGCGGGTGACGCCGCCGAGTTCCTTGGCGATCAGGCTCGCGGACTGGCCTTCGCTCCACATCTTCTTCAGTTTCTCGACGCGTTCGTCGGTCCAGGACATGGGGGCTCTCCTACTCGGTCTGGCGCAAGCCCGTTGATGTAAGCTGCGCGGGCGGCTCATGCAAGACGCGCGGGCCAGCGCTGCGGGGTCAACGACCGCGTCCGGGTGTTTTGCCCAATCTGCCGCATTTCCGCCCCGGTTGCCACACTCTCGCCGCGTTCCGGCGTGATCCCGCGAGGGCGGTCACGGTCCTGCCGCAACCGGCGGCAAGTGCGACCCGTGGGGTCCGTCACCGCCGGCGTCGTCGGTCGCGGCATTGTCGTTGCCGTCGACATCGGCACGGGCGCGGTCGGCATCGGCGAAAACGCCGCGGTCGAAATGGAGACGGCGGGCGCGACGCTCCGGGGCCGGTCGCGACCCCGGTCGCGAAACGCAGCCCCCCATGGGCGGCCTTTTGTTCTTGCAGCACCTGGGCCGTGACGCTACGTCAGCGCGATGAGACATGCTCTTCGGCACCGACGACGCCGCCGCTGACCCCGGCTCGCCCCGCACCGCGAAGGTGCGGCCCGTTTCCGTTCGTGTCGAAAGTCCTGATCCATGATACCAGCCGTCCTCCCCACCTATTCCCGCGCCCCGCTCGCCTTCGAGACCGGCGAGGGCGCCTGGCTCGAAACCGCGGGCGGCGAGCGCTACCTCGACCTCGGGGCGGGCATCGCCGTCAACGTGCTCGGCCATGCCCATCCCGCACTCGTCGAGGCGCTGACGGAACAGGCCGGCAAGCTCTGGCACGTCTCCAATCTCTACGAGATCCCCGGCCAGCAGGCGCTCGCCGAAGCGCTCGTGGCGGCGACCTTCGCCGAGACGGTGTTCTTCACGAATTCCGGCACGGAAGCGGCTGAACTCGCGGTCAAGATGACCCGGAAGTACTGGTACGAGCGCGGCGAGGACCGCCCCGAGATCCTCGCCTTCACCGGCTCGTTCCACGGCCGGTCGGCGGCGGGGATCGCGGCGGCGGGTTCGGAGAAGCTGACGAAGGGCTTCGCGCCCCTTCTTCCGGGCTTCCGCCAGCTGCCGTTCGGCGACCACGATGCCCTCCGCGCGGCGCTGACGGAAAAGACCGCCGCGGTGATCCTCGAGCCGGTCCAGGGCGAGGGCGGCATCGTTCCGGTGCCCGACCAGTGCCTGAAGGGCCTGCGCGACCTCTGCGACGAGACCGGCGCGCTGCTGATCCTCGACGAGGTGCAATGCGGCATGGGGCGGACGGGCAGGCTCTTCGCCCACGAATGGTCCGGCATCTCGCCCGACATCATGATGGTCGCCAAGGGCATCGGCGGCGGCTTTCCCCTCGGCGCGGTGCTCGCCACCGAGCGGGCGGCCAGCGGCATGACGGCGGGCTCGCACGGCTCGACCTACGGCGGCAACCCGCTGGCGATGGCGGTGGGCCTCAAGGTCATGGAGATCGTCGCGGACCCGGACTTTCTCGACGGGGTCTCGCGCAAGGCGGGGCTCTTCCGCCAGCGCCTCGAGGCACTGGTCGCCAGCCATCCGGAGGTGTTCGAGACGGTGCGGGGCGCGGGCCTGATGCTCGGCCTGAAATGCAGGGTGCCGAATTCGGAGGTCATCAAGGCGTGCTATGCCGCCCATGTCCTCGCGGTTCCGGCCGCCGACAACGTGGTGCGCCTTCTGCCGCCGCTCAACATCACCGAGGCGGAGATCGGCGAGGGCATCGCGCGGCTCGACGCGGCCGCGTCCGCCGTGGAGGCTGCGGCATGAACCCGGCCCGGGACTTCATCGGCCTCGAAATATCCTCGGGGGGGCGGCAGGGCCGCGGGGGGCGGACAGCCCCCCTCCTCATATCGGGGGGGGCCGCGCGGTGAGCCACTTCCTCGACATCCACAAGACCGACCGGGGCGCGCTCCGGGCGATGCTCGACGAGGCGCAGGCGATGAAGACCGCCCGCGGCGGCCGCCCGCGCGGGGCACTGGACGACGAGACCCCGCTTTCGGGGCGCATGGTCGCGCTGATCTTCGAAAAGCCCTCGACCCGCACGCGCATTTCCTTCGACGTCGGCGTGCGCCAGATGGGCGGCGAGACGATGGTGCTGTCGGGCTCCGACATGCAACTCGGCCATGGCGAGACCATCGCCGACACCGCGCGCGTGCTCTCGCGCTACGTCGACCTCATCATGCTGAGGACCTTCGAGGAAGCCACGCTCCTCGAAATGGCCGCACACGCGACCGTTCCGGTCGTCAACGGGCTGACCAACCGCACCCATCCCTGCCAGATCATGGCGGACGTGATGACCTACGAAGAGCATCGCGGCCCGATCGCCGGCCGCAAGGTCGTCTGGACGGGCGATGGCAACAACGTCTGCGCCTCGTTTCTCCATGCCGCGGGGCGGTTCGGCTTCGACTTCACCTTCACCGGCCCCGAGGTTCTCGATCCCGAGACGGAATTCGTCGATCTCGCCCGCGCCGAGGGCGCCACCGTCACGATCGAGCGCGACGCCGCGCGCGCGGTCGAGGGGGCCGACCTCGTGGTCACCGACACCTGGGTGTCGATGCACGACGCCCAGTCGGCCCGCGAACGGCGCCACAATCTTCTCAGGTCCTACCAGGTCGATGCCGCGCTCATGGCGAAGGCAAAGCCCGACGCGCTCTTCATGCACTGCCTGCCGGCGCACCGGGAGGAAGAAGCCACCGGAGAGGTCATGGACGGGCCGAACTCGGTGATCTTCGACGAGGCCGAGAACCGCCTCCACGCCCAGAAGGCGATCCTGCGCTGGTGCCTCGGGGTCTGAAGCCGAAAAGGTGATTGCATTCCCCTTGCTCATATCCGTGCGACGGATAGCTTGGCGCCGGAGCTTCTGGGGGACGCGATGGCCGATATCGGACTGACGGGACTGGGCACCATGGGGGCCGCGCTCGCGCTCAACATGGCCGAGAAGGGCTATTCGGTCGCAGTGCACAACCGAAGCCCCGGGCGGACAGAGGACCTCGTCGCGGGTGCGGGCGCTCTCGCGGAGCGTCTCGAGGCCGTCGACGGGCTTGCCGGTTTCGCGGAGGCATTGGCTCCGCCGCGCCTCATCGTGATGATGGTTCCCGCCGGCGAGGTGACCGATGCCGTGATCGAGGCGCTCCTGCCGCATCTCGGGCCCGGCGACACCCTCGTCGACGGCGGCAACGCCGACTTCAATGCGACCCGCCGCCGGGAGGCTGAGCTGGCCGACAAGGGGATCGGCCTCGTCGGCATGGGCGTCTCCGGCGGCGAGGAGGGCGCGCGCCATGGCCCCTCGATCATGGTCGGGGGGAGCGAGGCCGCGTGGGAGCGGCTCGGGCCGATCGCCGAGGCCATCGCCGCACGCTACAAGGGCGAGCCCTGCGCGGCGCGGCTGGGGCCCGACGGGGCGGGACACTTCGTGAAGACCGTCCACAACGGCATCGAATACGCCGACATGCAGATGATCGCCGAGGTCTGGGGCCTCCTGCGCGCCGGCGGGCGCGCGCCGAAAGAGGCGGCCGGGCTCTTCGCGGAATGGGACGAAGGGCCGCTGCACTCCTATCTGGTGGAAATCACGGCGAAGGTGCTCGCCGCCCATGACACCGAAACGGGCGGGCCGGTCGTCGACGCCATTCTCGATGTCGCGGGCCAGAAGGGCACCGGACGCTGGACCGTGATCGAGGCGCTGAAGCTCGGCCAGTCGGCCTCGGCCATCGAGGCCGCGGTGGGCGCGCGCTCCTGGTCGTCGGAGCTCGAGGCGCGAGCCCTCGGCGAGGAGAGGCTCCCCCCGGGGGAGGCCATTTCCCGCCCCGTGCTCGACGCCGATCTGGAGAAGGCTCTGCTGGCGGCCCGGATCATCGGGTATTCGCAGGGGTTCTCGCTTCTCGCGCGGGCCTCCGCCGAGTTCGGCTGGGCGCTCGACCTTGCCCGCATCGCCGAGATCTGGCGGGCGGGATGCATCATCCGGTCCGCCCTGCTCGACGATATCGCCAAGGCCGCCCGCGACGGGCTGCCGGAGGATCAGCTCCTGCTGTCGCCCCACTTCACCGCCCGGCTCGCCACGATGGTGCCGGCGTTGCGCAGGGTGGTGGCGTCGTCGGTCTGCGCGGGCACACCCGTGCCCGCCCTTGCCGCCGCCCTGTCGTTCTACGACACGATGCGGCAGGCGCACGGCACGACCGACCTCATCCAGGCGCAGCGTGACTTCTTCGGCCGCCACGGCTTTCGCCGCCGGGACCGGGAGGGCGACGGCTTCCACGGCCCCTGGGCGGAGTAGGGGCCCCGCCGCGGGGGTCGGGATCCGAGTATTTCAGGAACGAAGAAGCCCGCACGGGCTCAGCTTCCCCGGGGCTTGGCGCGCAGCGTCGGCGAATAGGTCTCCGGATCTTCGGGCCAGGGGTGACGGGGGTAGCGCCCGCGCATGTCCTTGCGGACGTCGGCGTAGGAACTGGCCCAGAAACCGGGCAGGTCGGTCGTGACCTGCACCGGGCGGCCCGCCGGTGACAGGAGCGTCAGGCGCAGGGGCTGCCCCGCGACCTGCGGGTGGCGCGTGAGGCCGAAGACCTCCTGAAGCCGAACGGCGACGCCCGGCACGTCGGCTTCGTAGTCGACAGGCACCTCGCGTCCGAGCGGCGTTCGCCAGAGGCCCGGGGCGATCCGGTCCACCGCGTCGAGGCCGGACCAGCCGAGCCGGGCGCGGAGCGCGTCGTGAAGCTCGAAGCCCGACCAGTCGGCCGCGCTGCGGAGCGACCCGAGAAACGGCAGAAGCCAGTCTTCTGCCTCGGCGAGCAGGCTCGCCTCGTCCATCGCCGGAACGGGCGCGCCCTCGGCGCGGGCCAGTTCGGCGCGGCGGCAAAGCCGCGCGGCGCGCGGCGACAGGCGAAGACCCAAGGCGCGGACACCGTCCAGCATGGCGCGGGCGAGGGCGTCTTCCGGCGCATCGCGCCAGTGGGTGTCGCTGAGGGCTATGGCGCCGAGCCGCTCCCGCCGCCGCGCGACGACCCGTCCGTCGCGGGCGGACCATTCGGCGGTCTCCACCGTTTCGATGGTACCGGCGAAGAGCGCGCGGACCTCGGCTTCGGAGATCGCCGTCGCGAGCCGGATCGTGGCCTCGGGCTGCGCGCCGTCGGTATCGGCGACGACGAGCAATCTCGCCGAGGCCAGCCCGTCCCCTTCCGGCAACCGCGCCCCGCGCCCGCCCGACAGAAGGTAGCGCGGCTCTCCGCCCGGCCGGCGCAGGGCCACGCGGTCGGGGTAGGCGAGGGCGGCCAATGCGCCCGGGGAGTGATCGGCGGGAGGCCCTGCAAGCCGGCGCAGCCGCTTCGCCTCCGCGGTGACCCGGTCGAGGGCGGGGCGCGCGGGGTCGCCCTTCGGGCGGTCGCGCAGGGCGGAAAGCCGCAGCGCGATGTCGGTGCCCTCACCCCTCAGGGGGTCGCGGTCGCCGAGAAGGGCGGCAAGCGGTGCGGCGTCGGGTCCGCCCCGCAGCAGCATCTGCCCGAGGCGCGGGTGGAGCGGCATTGCCGCCAGTGCCCGCCCGTGGGCGGTGATGGCCCCCGCCGCGTCGATCGCGCCGAGTTCGCCCAGAAGTGCGCGCGCCTCGGCGAAGGCCCGCGCCGGCGGCTGGGTCGGCAGCGGCAGGTCGGCGGGGTCGCGCGTGCCCCAGGCCGCCAGTGCGAGGGCGAAATCCGAAAGCTCCGCCGTCTCGATCTCGGCGGGCGGTTGCGGGGCGAGGGCACCCTCCTCGCCCTTCGTCCAGAGCCGGTAGGCCACGCCGGGGGCCACGCGTCCCGCCCGCCCCGCGCGCTGCGTGGCCTCGGCGCGGCTGACGCGCTCGGTCACGAGGCGGGTCATGCCGGAACCCGGATCGACCCGCGCGCGGCGGGCAAGCCCGGCATCGACGACCACGCGGATGTCCTCGATCGTGAGCGAGGTCTCGGCGATGGCGGTGGCGAGCACGATCTTGCGCGCCCCGGGCTCGGGGCCGATCGCCGCGCGCTGCTGGGCGAAGGGCATCGCCCCGTAAAGCGGGCGGAGCACCGTGCCGTCGGGCAGGCCGTCCGAGAGCGCGGCGGCGGTGCGCCGGATCTCGCCTTCGCCGGGCAGGAACACGAGGATGCCGCCTTCGGTCTCCACGAGGGCCGTCCGCACCGCGGCCGCAACCGTCGTCTCGAGCCGCTCTTCGCGAGGCAGTGGCCTGTCTCGCCAGCGGGTCTCCACGGGATACACCCGGCCCTCCGACACGATCTCGGGCGCACCGCCCATCAGTGCCGAGAAGGCGGCGGTGTCGAGGGTCGCCGACATCGGCATCAGCACGAGGTCTTCGCGCAGCGCCCCGCGCGCTTCGAGCGCGAGCGCGA
>CAZPPH010000169.1:0-6371 GCA_964588375.1 uncultured Rhodobacterales bacterium
GATACTGGCGCTCTGCATTGCGCGCCGATCCGCGTGGTGCAATCACGCAGGTGGTCGACAAGCATGGGATCGAATGGTCGCTCATATCCGGGCAAGGTCGGTTGGTATGTTCACTGCCGCGTGGAAGCGGGAGGCTGAAACCCTCGTTCTGACTGTGGATGCCAACGACGTCCTGGTGAACCCGGACTGGGTGAGAAGTGCCGCCCGCGCAAGCGGCTGGAATCGCGGTGATCTGGCCGACCCGTTCTCAGCGGATGATGGCCTCGGACTTTTCACGGATGATTTCGTGGACAAGGTCCGGGTCGCCGTTACGAGCTGCACGGGATTGAGCAGGCGCCTGGTCCGAGCATCGACGAGGCCCCAGCAAGGATAACGGGGTCTACAACGCGGTTCAGCCCGCACCATGGGCTTGATGCAAGCGTGACCGTTGCAGCTCGGCGAGTTCGAGAACGCCTCCAGGCGACGATGTCACTGTCGGCCATGAGCAGACGGCCAAATCACTCGTTGGACATGACGCGAAGCCAATGGATCATATCGTCCGTTTCTAGTGCGATGCGCGGATCGTCTGTCATTATGCGTAACATCCTGGCAGGAAGTATGGCTATTTCTTGAACATCTCCGGCTTGAGATTGTGCCGATCCTTCATCACCTGCAAGGGCGCCTTGCTGCCCAAGGCTGATTGCGGGAGCTGCCGATTGTAGGGCAAAAAATCGCGGCGCAGCGTCGCATACGGTTCTTCACCTGATCGGAAGTGGTGCCTTTGCAGCACTTCGTCGATCCGCCCGTTGATGCGCTATGCGTGCTGATCGGAGAAGAGCAGGATGATGTTGGGCTTATCCATCAACTTCATCTCTTCCGCCACGCCGGCTGACCAGATTGTGGACATGTACGCATCGGCCCGCATCGATTGCCTCGAGAGCACGTCCGATTACCATGCCACTTCGGACCACGTCGCTGCCCTTCCGAATGGCTGTCAAAGCGATCTTGTGGTGCTGTGGGACCGGCTCACGCGCCGACACCGTCACGGGAGGACCCTTTCCGGCTACGCGCACCGACTGTCCGGTCGCCACGGCGCCAAGCACCACGGCCACGTGATCGGTTTCGTTCAACCGGATCGCCAGCACCTCGCCTTCGCTCACAACGTCTCTCCGAAACGGCTGATCACTTCGTCCTCCTCACCGAGTATTTCGCCGAACGTCAGCGCGCCGGACGCAACCTCCGCGATCCGCTCCAGCAGCGCGGATGCGGTACGGTCCATCTGTTCTGGCCGGTCCATGATGTCGGAACATGCGAAGTCGAATTGCTCGGTCAGCCTTTCCGCCGTCGCAGCATTGCCGGTGAGCTTGATCGTGGGGGCAAGACGGCTGACGTAGGAATTTCCGAGACCGGAGGTAAACAGTGCGATCTGCGCCCCGGCAGCGACAAGCCCTGTGAGCGACTCTGGCGTGTAGGAGGGACCGTCCATGGCCGCCAGGCCCGGCTCTTCCAGCCGTTCGCCATAATCGAGAAAGGCCGTGATCGGGCCGCTGCCGCTCTTTGAAACACTGCCGATCGCCTTGTCTTCGATCGTGCTGAGACCGGCAGCGATGTTGGCTTCGTTCGGGTTACTTCCGAGCAGGTCCATACCGATGTTGCGGGCCTGCTCTTCCCGCCTGGCGATCGCCTGTCGGATTGCCTTGGCAATGGCGGGGGTCGCCCCGCGGTCGGCCAAATGATCCTCGCAGCCCAGCCATTCCGTCGTCTCGCCCAGGACCGCGGCGCCGCCGGCGGCGACGAGCCGGTCCGCCACAAGCCCCAGAAGCGGATTGGCCGCGAGCCCCGAGGTCGGATCCGACATCCCGCATTCGAGCGCCAGCATCAGATCGGACAAGGGAAAGGGTTCGCGCTGCTGCCGCGAGGTCTCGCTCAACAGGCGGGCGCCGGCCCGCAGTGCTGCCGTGCGGAAGGAAAGTGCATCGCGACCCGTGGCATCGAGCGTTATCGCCACGGCAGGGCGCGGGTCGTCGGACAGCTGGTCTAGCAACGCTTCTGCCTTGCTGCGGATCGCACTGAGGACGAGCACGGCCCCGACATTGGGATGACGAGCCAGACTCTCGATGGTCTTCGTAACCGGCGTTTCACCACGTCCGGTGATTGCCGTGCCGTGGGGCATCGACACCAGCCTTGCATGGCGCAAATCCCGGGCGACATGGCGCGCCGAGGGGGCCGTGAGCCCGGTCAGGTTGAGCACGAGAAGATGGTTCCGGGCACCCGGCCGTGCTCCGGCGCGGCGGTAGCCGAGAAAGCTTGGAAGAAGGGAGCGTTCGGCCTCTGTCACCTGAGAGCTTTCCTAAGATATCAGTTTGATTATATGATCAACTGTTTGCTGCGTTCACCGTGGACCGGCAGAGCCTGGTCTCGCGGGGAAACTTCGAAAGAGGAAGTGTCATGACTTTCGAAACCGACGCTCCACGCCCGATGCTGCGCCAGATTGCTTATGAGCGCTTCATGGAACGCCTCTACGCCGGTGCGTTGCGCCCGGGTCTTCTGGTGTCGCAGCGCGAGCTTTGTGCGCAGCTTGACGTGCCGATGGGACCGATGCGCGAAGCGCTGAAACGACTTGAGGCAGAGGCTATCGTCACGCTGATTCCGCAGCGTGGCATCCGGATTCTCGATGTCGACGAAAAGACCATCAACGACGTCTTTCAGATGCGCTTGATGATCGAGCCGGAAGCGGTGCGACGCTTTGATCATCACGGCAACAAGGAGTTGCTGGTTGATCTGCTGGCGCGAACCAAGGCCGCGGCAGAGGCCCCTCCGATCACCTCCCGGCTCGACATTGAAGAAATCAGTGCGCTCACCTCGCTCGATCATGAGATGCACCGGATGTTCTTGAATGCGATGGAGAACTCTCTTGCATCCGAGCTCTTCGAACGGATGCTCGGCAAGCTTCGGCTGACCCGTCTGATGTTTCGATTGCGAAGCTTCTCCGACGGCGGGGCGGCACTTGAGCATCTGGAGGTTCTCCGCCTCGTCAGTCATGGCGAACCGGATGCCGCGGCCGCGGCAATGGAGCGGCATCTTGAGGCATCCTGGGATCGGGCGCTGGGTTTGGGCTAGAGTGCTCATCTTGGGAGGTTCACGCCAAGCCAGACGTCGAAGGTAAGCCACGTGAAGCCGGTCGCGGCCGCTGCGACCAGAGCTGCCACGAGGATGCTTCCTGGGCTCCGCCGTTCCAGAAGGAACAGATATCCCAAGAACAGGAAGACGAAGCTGGCGACGACGTAATGTATCGACATCGCCAGTGCGTAGGCCATCAGTCCAGCGGCGGCCACGAAGACTACGCGGGCCCGCCCCGGTTCGAAAAGGCGGCCTCCGGGAGAACTGGCACTTGCCCTTAGTATCGCCAGCAGTGTGAGCGCCAGAGTGATGCCGAGGACAGCGAGCGGAAAGACCTGTGATGGCGGCCGGATCTGCCATGCCTCGACCATCAGGATGATGCAGAGGAGTGCAATCGCAGCAAGAAGCGCCATTTCCAGCGGCCGGGCGGTCATTGCTGCTTCTCCGAGTCGGGCGCCAGGCGGCGTTTTCGCATCCGGTCGCGCATCGACAGCAGCAGCGGCGTCATGATCGACAACAGGCACAGCGCGACAAGCACCAGCGAAATCGGCCGCATCACCAGCGTCCAGTAACTGCCCTGGGCCTGTGCGATCAGGAGAGAACTGGTGAATTCTCTCTCCGCAATGGGCCCGAGGATCAGGCCCAGCCCAACCGGTGCGGCATGGATGCCGATACGGCGCAGCGCGTAGCCGCCGATCCCCAACGCCGCCATGATCGCAACGCCGTAGCTGGAGTTTGTGACCGAATAGGCGCCGACCGAGGCAAAGATCAGGATGGTCGGGGCAAGATACGTGCGCGGCACCCTGAGGACCAGGATCGACAGGCGGATGATGATGAAATACGCCAGCGGCGCGAGCAGCAGGCTGGAAATCAAGAGTCCGATCATGAAGGCGGTCGCGATGCCGGTCCCATCTGAGATGAGTGACATCCCGGGTCGCATTCCGAATGACAGTAGCGCGCCGAGGATTACCGCAGCATTGACATTGCCGGGGATGCCTAATGCCATCATTGGGATGAGGCTGCCTCCGACCATAGCATTGTTTGCGGTTTCCGAGGCGAACACACCCTCGACCCGGCCCGTGCCGAAGCTTCTGCTGTCACGGTCCCATCGCCGGGTCTCGTTGTATGAGATGGTCGAGGCGATCGGTCCGCCGGCACCCGGCAACATGCCTATGAGAACCCCGATGGCAGAGGAGCGCACCATTACGTCCCATCGCCGCACCATTGTACCCAGAACCTTGCGAAGCGCGTCCTTCTGGCGGCCGACCTCGGGCGGGCGACGATCGCCGGCAGGGCTTTCCAGACTGGAGAGAACCTGTGCTACGCAGAACAGCCCGAGAAGCGCCGGGATCAGGTGTATGCCCGCAACCAGCGGCGGCGCATCGAAGGTAAAACGGGGCATCCCCCAATAGGGGTCGAGGCCAATCATGCTGATCGCGATGCCCAGTCCTCCCCCTGCCAGCCCCTTTACCAGATTGCCCTCCGACAAGGCGGCGATCGTGGTGAGGCCGAGCACGGTCAGCCAGAAGTATTCCTGCGGTCCGAAGCGCAACGAGAATTCCGCCAGCACCCCGAAGGTCATCATCAGCACCAGAACGCCAACCGCGCCGCCGAATACCGAGCCTGCGAGAGCCGCGAGCATAGCTTCGCGGGCCCGCCCCTGCTGGGCCATGGGAAAGCCGTCGAAGGTGGTCGGCAGGGCCGAAGCGGTGCCCGGTATATTCAGCAGGATAGCGGCATTTGCGTCGCCATACATCGCCCCCATGTAGATCGAGCCGAGCACCAGAAGCCCCAGCAACGGGTCCATCGGGTAGACAACCGGCAATAGCAGCGAAATTGCCATGACCGAGCTGAATCCCGGAAGCGCCCCGATGATGGCGCCGAACACAGTACCCAGCGCGATCAGAAGCAGCACCGATGGGTGCACCGCCATAATGATGCTATCGATGAGCATCGTTGTCTCCTTCGGAAACTTGCGGGGCCGCGACTTCGGCCCCGCACGCGCCGGCTTACTCGATCAGGCCATACTGCCGAAGTAGCCGTGCTGCCTGCTCCTGACCGGACATTACTGCATCTTCGAGCGCATCGCCGTCTTGCCAGACGGCGCCGAGGCTTTGCTCGCGGGAGGCTTCAATGAAGCCTTGGCTCTCGGTCACCTCCTGTAAAGTATCGCGCAGATACGTGAGCGCCTCCTCCGGCAGGCCGTCGGGCGCGACGATCACCCGCGCCAAGGCCATATCCATCGTGACACCTTGTTCGTCAAAGGTCGGCACGTCGGGCGCGAAGTCCGATCGTTCGGCCGAAGAGACCGCGAGTGCGCGGCCCGTCTCCTGGTTGGTGAAGAGGCCCAGGCCGATAATTCCCGCCGACACGTGGCCTCCGGCGATCCGGGCCGCGGTATTTGCGCCGCCCTGGGTAGGCACAAGCGTGGCTTCGATATCTGCCGCATCCATCATTTGCAGCGCCGCCAGTTGGCCTGCGCCGAAGGTGCCGGTGATGGCGATGGTCAGCGTGTTCGGCATCTCCTTGGCGGCGGCAATGAACTCTTCGAGCGTGTTAAAGGGGCTGCCATCCGGCACCATAAGGACCATGGGGTCCGAATTTACCCGGCCGATATAGTCGAAATCGTCCAATGCAAAGCTGGCGCTACCGGAAACCGGCTGCACGATCATGTTGGGCAGATTGACGATGCCCACGGTGTAGCCGTCCGGTTCGGCGCGCGCGATGGCATCGGTGCCCACCGCTCCGGAGGCGCCGGGCTGGTACTGGAAATTGAAGCTCTGCCCCGTCTCCTCCTGCCAGAACCGGTCGATAGTGCGGGCCACGCGGTCGCTGCCCCCGCCGGCACCGAATGGCACGATCATCGTGATCTGCTGCTCGGGGAATTCCGCGGCAGCCTGGACAACGCTCGCTCCGATGAGCGCCGCGGCGACTCCGATAGTCTTGATCAGTCTCGACATGTCTTCTCCTCCCATTGGACTGCAGTCCCAACTGGTTTCCGAGTGCAGGATCCAACCTGACTACTCAGCTGAGATACCAGTCGGGCAACTGGGCCATATCGATCCAATTCTTGTCAAGCCCCGCCTCCCATGTGGCCCAATCCTGGAGCACGAAGATACAAACGACGGGACAGCCTGGGCGACACGCGGAAGCGGGAGCTTCAGTTGACGGATCAATGCCCGTGCCACCGCGCTAGATCGCGGCGATCTCACGCCGCCCCAGAATAGTGGGCCTGCCTGATCTGGGCTTTTGAGCCAGTCGGAGGATCGAGT
>CAZPPH010000170.1:0-6332 GCA_964588375.1 uncultured Rhodobacterales bacterium
CCGCAGGCGATGTCGAAGGGCCGCCCGTCGAGCGACAGGGTCTTCGTCAGCCCGGTGATCGCGTGTTTCGTCGTCGTGTAGCAGACCGAGCCCTCCCGGGGCGTATGGGCCGAGATCGAGCCGTTGTTGACGATCCGCCCGCCCTGCGGGTCCTGTGCGCGCATCTGCGCGAAGGCCACGCGCGCGGTGTGGACCATGCCGGTGAGGTTGACGGCGACCGACCGCGTCCAGTCCTCCATGTCGATCTCGTCGATCGTGCCCTGCGGCGTGAAGATGCCGGCGTTGTTGAAGACGCAGTCGAGCCGGCCCCAGGCATCGGCCAGCCGTGCGACCGCAGCCTCGACCGAGCCGAGATCGGTCACGTCGCCGGGCAGCACGAGCGCGTCGCCGGCGGCGGCGACTTCCGCGAGCGCCGCCTCGGAACGGGCGAAGAGCCCCACCCGCCAGCCCTCGGCCAGCGCCAGTTCGGCGACCGCGCGGCCGATGCCGGAACTGGCCCCGGTAATGAACATCGTGCGGCTCATGGCATGTTTCCTTCGAGCTTCAATGGGGCGGCCGGCGCTTCGAGATCGGAAGTTCCGAGCGGTTCGTGCGGCTTGCCGAGACGGTTGCGGACCACCCAGAAAAGCCGCGTCTCGGCCCGCGTGATCGCGACATAGGCCAGCCGTTTCCAGAGCGCCACGCCCGCCTCGATACGGCCCGCCCGCGAGGCCGCCCAGAGGTCGGGAGCGAAGACCTGCACCTCGGGCCATTGCGAGCCCTGCGCCTTGTGGATCGTCACCGCCGCGCCATGAAGAAACGTCGCTCCCATGTGCGCGGCGAAGGGGATGAACGGCTCCTCCTCGCCCGGCATCTCGATCTTCACGATCGACGCGGCCGAGACCTGCGGCTGCTCGGCCCCGACGACATGGAGCCGCGAGAAGCCGGCCCCCTTTCCCGGGCCGAGATAGATCACCTGCGCGCCCTTGATGAGGCCCCGCGCCTCGAGGTCGATGCGCTTGCGGCGGTGCTTCAGCGGCAATTCGATGCCGTCGCAGATCAGCGGCTCACCGGGCAGGAGCGCGTCGTCGGGGGCGTCATAGGCGCGCCGGAACGCCTGGATGAGCCGGATGCGGGTGGCGTTGCGCCAGACGAGCACCGGGGAACGGGCCATCTTGTCGGCCTCGACGCGGGTGGCGAGCACCACCCTGTCGTCGTTCTCCGCCGCCTCCTCGACCATCCGCTCGAAGCCTTCGAATTCGAGGCCGGGGTCGGACAGCGCATGGGCGAGATCGAGGATCGGGTTGTCGAAATCCTGCCGGTGGATGCGCTCGAGGGTCAGCACCCGGGTCTCGGGCAGGTCCTCGAAGACCATCTTGCCGGACTGGCCGACCGGGGCGAGCTGCGCGGGGTCGCCGAAGAGAACGAGCGTGGGAAAGATCTCCCTCAGGTCGTCGAGCTGCTTTTCGTCGAGCATCGAGGCCTCGTCGACGAAGCCGATGTCGAGCGGCTCTTCCCGGCGCTTCCAGCCCTTGATGAAATCCGACCCCTTGAGCCCCGCCGCCGCAAGCGCCCCCGGCACGGAATTCACCGACTGGTAGAAGGCGTGGGCGCGGTCGAGGGCGGTGCCCGTCATTCCCTCCACCTCCGGCCGCTCCCCGCCCGCGACGAGCCACTCGGCGATCTTCTCGTATTCGGGGTCGTAGACCGGGGTGTAGATGATGCGGTGAATGGTGGTGGCCGGCACCCCGTGGTTGCGCAGAACGCTCGCGGCCTTGTTCGTTGGTGCGAGGATCGCGAGCGTGCGCCGGTCCTTCCGCCGCCGCCCCTCGTAGTCGCCCGAAACCGTCTCGACACCGGCCTCGCGGAGCGCTTCGGCGAGACGGGCCAGCAGCATCGTCTTGCCCGACCCCGCCTTGCCGGTGATCGCCAGCACCCCCTGCCCGCGCTCGCCACGGGGCCGTGCGAGGTTTTCGTGAATGTCGACCCCGGCACTGTCCAGCGCCTCGGCGACGCGGTCGAAAGCGTCGGCCTGGTCGGCGGAGAACTCGGCGAGGGGCACGTTCATGGGCGCGACCATAGAGAGGCCGCGCCCGCTCTGCCAGCCGCGTCAGGCCGCGCTGGCGCGGCGGCGGGCGGGTGATCCGAAGGCCCGCTCGAACCAGGCCCGCGCGAGGTCGGGGGAAATGTTCGCGGTTCGGGCGACCTTCGTCCGCAACCCTTCCGAGAAGTGCCAGAGACCCACCGAAACCGCCTCGCGGCCGGTGCCGGAGGTTCCGAGCATCTCGGGGGCCGCGCCGATCAGACGATAGATCCGGACCATCCGCGCGTCGAACACGCCCACGAAATGCCGCACTCCGAAGCCGGTCATGATCTCGCCGCCGGCGAGCATCAGCGCCGCGGAGACCCGCGGCCCGGCCCCCGGCGCGAGGCAGAACCGGGTGCATTCCCAGATCCCGGGGCTCTCGATGCTGCCGCCGCCGATGAGGCCGGTGAAATGCTCGTTCACCATGGTCCGGCCGGTGGTCGGCAGAAACCGCATCGAGCCGCCATGGGTGCCGTCCGCCCGCTCCCAGACAACGTAGAGCGGGTTCAAAGCGTCGTATTCGTCACACTCCTCGCCCGCCTCGTTCACTGTCACGTCCCACCCCTGCCGGTCGCGAAACTGCGCCGCACGGTCGAGAAACATCGAACGCGCGAGGCGCGGATACCTGTGAAGCTCGTCGCCGTAGATGTACCGGATCATGTCTTCCCCCGTCGTGGTCGTCGGGGGAGGAGGTTGGGGACGGTCGGTTAACGCCGCCCTCCGGCCGCGCGCGATGTGTTAACGCATCCGGTTCAGACGACGATGAGCCCGAGGGAAAGCGCCCGGGCGACCGCTTGCGTCGTGTTCATCGCGCCGAGCTTGAAACGGGCGGATTCGACGTAGACGCGCAGGGTGTGCTCTGAAATCTCAAGCGTTTCAGCTATCTGCGCGCGGCTGTAGCCCAGGGCGAGAAAGGTCAACGCATCCGCCTCCCGGGGGCTCAGGGGTTTTTGCACCTTGTCGCCCTCGGAGGTTTCAAACTCCAGCGCCTTGCGATTGAAATAATGCGAGATCATCAGAAGATCCCGTACATTGGCCTCGCAGAACACGCTCCAGTCCGCATCGGAGCAGGAGTCGTTCACCGTGAAGAGGGCGAATTGCCCGTTGGGCCCGCGCAATGGCACCGAATAGCCCTGATTTCCAATGCCGTATTCGAGGGCCTCGGCCAAGAGTGCGCGCGCGGCCTTTGCCGACCAGTCGAGGCGCTTCCATTCAACGGGATGAAAGCGCTGGAAGCAGCCCTGAATGACCGGGTCTATTCTCAGGTAGCCCTGTGCGACGTAATGTTCCGCCCACTCGACGGGATAGGTGCCCACGCCGTATTGCTCGCCGTCGCTGTTCACCCAGTGGTAGACGATGTGCGCGATACCGTAATGGTCGCGCAGATCGGTGATCAGCGCCTGCAGATCATCCCGCCCCGCGGCGCTCTCCATACGGTCGAAGAACCCGTCCAGCATGCCCAGCGTTCCCTCGGAGCGCCTGCAGCGCCCCGGTCTCGGTCGACGCGAGCTCTACCGCAGCCACGAGAGAGGTTTCCTCGAGTTGGGCCACCAGCTTCGGCAGGTCGTTGTTCTGGGCGAAGGCCCGGAGGTCTGCCAGCACGTCGAGTATCCAGTCGTTCTTCATGTCCGAGACGCTTTCCCGTGGGCCAAGTCATGTACACAACCCTAGGGGTTATGCACCCTCGTGCCATTCGCGGATTCCAACTCCCCCAAATCTGCGGGGTCCTGAAGCCCAAGTTACTGGGATTACGTCTCCGACAGGCAAATCTATGCACACTTGCGCATCACCGCACAACCCTAAGGAGATCATTTCCGGCAGATTCACGTGGACGCGACTAGCTGTGGCTCGCCTCCAGCGTGTCTTCAAGTGTCCGCAGGCCCGACCTTGGCGCCTGCACGAGGACAGCCATGTTGCCCGGTTTGTGCTCGTTGCGCAGCATCTTCATGTGGGCGAGCGGCAGATCGGCCCAGGGGAAGACCTCCGACATGCAGGGGTCGAGCCGGCGCTCGAGCATGAGGTTGTTGGCCGCCGAAGCCTGCTTCAAATGCGCGAAATGGCTTCCCTGCAAACGCTTCTGGTGGCTCCACATGTGCCGCACGTCGAAGGTGCAGTTGAAGCCGGTCGTGCCTGCGCAGATCACCACCATGCCACCGCGCTTCACGACGAAGGTCGAGACCGGGAAGGTCGCCTCGCCCGGGTGCTCGAACACCATGTCGACGTTGACGCCCTTGCCGGTGATCTCCCAGATCGCCTTGCCGAACTTGCGTGCCTCCGCGAACCAGTCCTTGTATTCGGAAGTTCCGACCCTCGGCATCGCCCCCCAGCAGTCGAAATCCTTGCGGTTGATCACACCCTTCGCGCCGAGGCCCATCACGAACTCGCGCTTGTCCTCGTCGGAGATCACGCCGATGGCGTTCGCGCCGGCCGTGTTGATGAGCTGGATCGCGTAGGACCCGAGGCCCCCCGACGCGCCCCAGACGAGCACGTTCTGCCCGGGCTTGAGGTCGTGCGGCTCATGGCCGAAGAGCATCCGGTAGGCCGTGGCGAGGGTGAGCGTGTAGCACGCGCTTTCCTCCCATGTCAGGTGCCTTGGCCGCGCCATGAGCTGTTGCGACTGAACCCGGGTGAACTGCGCGAAGGAGCCGTCCTCGGTCTCGTAGCCCCAGATCCGCTGGGAGGGCGAGTACATCGGGTCGCCGCCGTTGCATTCCTCGTCGTCCCCGTCGTCCTGGTTGCAGTGGATGACGACCTCGTCGCCCACCTTCCAGCGGGTCACCTTGTCGCCCACCGCCCAGACGATGCCGGCGGCGTCCGACCCGATGATCGCATGGGGCGCCTTGTGCACGTCGAAGACCGACATCGGCTCGCCGAGGCAGGCCCAGACTCCATTGTAGTTCACGCCGGCGGCCATCACGAGCACCAGCACCTCGTGGCTGTCGATTTCGGGGACATCGACCACCTCGGGCTGCAGCGCGGTGTCGGGCTGGCCGTGACGCTCGCGGCGGATCACCCAGGCATGCATGCGCGGGGGAACATGGCCGAGGGGCGGTATCTCGCCCATTGCGTAAAGATCCTTCTTCGGCGCGTCGGCCAGCGCCTCGCCGGTGTCGGTGTCCAGGGCCATTGGTGCCATCCTCGTCACTCTCGCGTTGCCGCAGTGCAGAACTTTCTGAGACGCTGGATACGAAGCCTTGCGACAGATTACAACCCAAATGCATATCAATTTGAAATTTTATGTCTCTGACAGATTGGCGATGACGGGGCCGGCAACGAACGGTCCGGCAACCCGGAACTGTTGCAATACAGGGGCCGCAGGGGCGGCGCCGCATTTGACATGGCAAAATGATTGCTCCAATTGGTTGACTTGAGACATTTTGTTGCCCGAAGGGGACTCTGCTCATGTCGCAACCGCAGCAACCGCCCGCCCGCGCGAAGGACCGTCCCTGGATGTTCCGCACCTACGCGGGCCACTCCACCGCGGCGGCCTCGAACGCGCTCTACCGCGGCAACCTCGCCAAGGGGCAGACGGGTCTCTCGGTCGCCTTCGACCTGCCGACCCAGACCGGCTACGACAGCGACCACGAGCTCAGCAGAGGCGAGGTCGGCAAGGTCGGCGTGCCCGTCGCGCATCTCGGCGACATGCGCATGCTGTTCGACGCCATTCCCCTCGAGACGATGAACACGTCGATGACGATCAATGCCACGGCACCGTGGCTCCTCGCGCTCTACGTCGCCGTGGCGGAGGAACAGGGGGCCGACACCACGAAGCTGCAGGGCACCGTGCAGAACGACATCATCAAGGAATATCTCTCGCGCGGCACCTATATCTGCCCGCCCGAGCCCAGCTTGCGCATGATCACCGATGTCGCGGCCTGGACGCGGGAACATTGCCCGAAGTGGAACCCGATGAACGTCTGCTCCTACCACCTCCAGGAAGCGGGCGCGACGCCGGAGCAGGAGCTTTCCTATGCGCTGGCCACCGCCATCGCGGTGCTCGACGATCTCCGCGCCAAGGTCCCCGCCGAGCACTTCCCGGCCATGGTGGGCCGCATCTCGTTTTTCGTGAACGCGGGCATCCGCTTCGTCACCGAACTCTGCAAGATGCGCGCCTTCACCGAACTCTGGGACGAGATCTGCCGCGAGCGTTACGGGGTCGAGGACGAACGCTTCCGCCGCTTCCGCTACGGCGTGCAGGTGAACTCCCTCGGCCTCACCGAGCAGCAGCCCGAGAACAACGTCACCCGCATTCTCATCGAGATGCTCG
>CAZPPH010000171.1:0-6325 GCA_964588375.1 uncultured Rhodobacterales bacterium
CACAAGGTGCAGACGACCCGCGCGCGCATCCGCGGCCTCGCCATCGAGGGTGACAGCCAGATCGTCTTCGTCGACACCCCGGGCCTCTTCCGGCCCCGCCGCCGGCTCGACCGGGCGATGGTCGCGGCCGCCTGGGGCGGGGCGGCGGATGCCGATATCGTGGTGCTGCTCGTCGAGGCGCACCGGGGGATCACCCCGGGTGTCGAGGCCATTCTCGAAGCCCTCGGCGAGCGGACGGGCGGACGTGATGTCGCGCTCGCGATCAACAAGATCGACCGGGTCGAGGCCCCGGTTCTTCTCGGCCTGACGAAGGACATGAACGAGCGTTTTCCGTTCACGGAAACCTTCCTGATCTCCGCGGAGAAGGGCTACGGTGTCGCCGACCTGAAGGCCTGGCTCGCCCGCACGCTGCCCGAAGGCCCCTGGCTCTACCCCGAAGACCAGATCGCCGACCTGCCCATGCGCCTGATCGCGGCCGAGACGACCCGGGAAAAGCTCACCCTGCGGCTTCACCAGGAACTGCCGTACCAGCTCACCGTCGAGACGGAGAACTGGGAAGACCGGGACGACGGGTCGACCCGAATCGACCAGGTGATCTACGTCGCCCGCGACGGTCACAAGGGCATCGTGCTCGGCCACCGCGGCGAGACGATCAAGGCCGTGAGCCAGGCCGCGCGGGCCGAGATCGGGGAGTTTCTCGGCCGCGAGGTCCATCTCTTTCTCACCGTGAAGGTCCGCCCCCGGTGGCTCGAGGAGGCCGAGCGCTATTCCGAGATGGGACTCGACTTCAGGGACGGCGACGGATGACACCCCGCCTCGCCGCGCGTGTCTGGGTCGACGCCTACCTGAGGCGTCTCGACATCGCGACGATCCCGGCCCACGTCGCCGCGAAGGGTGACCCGACCGCCGGGACGGTGATGGTCAAGGTCGCGACAATGGACGGCAGGGCGACCTGCTACCAGCGCTCCTTCGACCTCGCGACCGGCGAGCGGGCCTGGATCGTGCTGGCCGAGGGGGCCGAAAGCGAGGTCGACGAGATCCTCGCCCGGCAGCGCAGGTTCGACCCCGACCTCTGGGTCATCGAGGTCGAGGACCCAAAGGGCCGCCACCTGCTCGACGAAGACGGGCTCGGCTCCTGACACCCTCTGGTCCGTCACAGGTATTTCGACCAAGGTGAACCCCATGGAATGGCGCGAGGACGGGGTCCTGCTCGCCGCTCGGCGGCACGGCGAGACGGCAATCATCATCGAGGTCTTCACCCGCGATCACGGTCTTCACGCCGGGGTCGTGCCCGGCGGGGCGTCGCGGAAGATGGCCCCGATACTTCAGCCCGGGGCGGGGCTCGACCTCGTCTGGCGCGCGCGGCTCGACGAACATATCGGTACGTTCCGGGTCGAGCCCTTGCAGAGCCGCGCGCATCTCATGGAAGACCGGCTCTCGCTCGCGGCCCTCAATGCGGTTGCGGCCCTTCTCACCTTCGCCCTGCCCGAACGCGAGCCGCACCCGGCGCTCTACGACAGGACGATCGCGCTTCTCGAGATGATCGGGGAAGGCCCGGTGTGGCCGCTCGCCTATCTCCGCTGGGAAATGGCGCTGCTCGACGACCTCGGCTTCGGGCTCGACCTCGGGACCTGCGCCGCCACGGGGGCGACCGAAGGCCTGCTCTACGTCTCTCCGAAGTCGGGCCGGGCCGTCTCAGGGGCCGGCGCCGGTGCATGGAAGGATCGCCTCCTGCCGCTCTCGCCCGACCTCGTGGGCAAGGGAAGCGGGGAGCGGGAAGGCGTGCTTCAGGGCCTGAGGGTAACCTCGCACTTTCTCGCCCGGCATCTTGCTCCCGCGCTGGGAGAGCACCCGCTGCCCGCCGCCCGCCAGCGCTTCATCGACGTTCTGTCGCGCGGCTGAAGCCCGCTCTTCAACCCCTGGCGAGTATCGCGTCGGCCGATGCGCGGATCGAGTCCTCGGCCGGGATGAAGGCGATGCCCAGCATCTCCCGCGTCCTGGCGTTCGAGATGTCGAGTTCGAGATCGAGGATCGGCAGGACGGCGCGAGCGGTGGAATCGAAAGGGGCCATCAGCCGCATCATCCACTTGGGCGCGCGTCTTTTCGGGACCTTCGCACCCGGGTGCGCGGCCCTCAGCACGTCGGCGATCTCGGGCGCCATCATGTAGCGGTCGGCCAGCACGAAGCGGCTTCCGATGGAGGCGTCGCGCTCGAGGGCGCGGACATGCGCGGTGGACACATCGCGGATATCGACGACCGGCAGCCCGAAATTGGGAATCGCCGGCATCTTGCCGGTGACCATCTGTTCGATGATGCCGAGCGAGGTGCCCCAGCGGGCATCCACCGGCGGGCCGGCGACAAGGCCGGGGTTGATCGCGGTGAGTTGCATCTCCGGATGCTCGGACGCGAAGTCCCACGCCGCCTTCTCGGCCAGGAGCTTCGATTTCGCATAAGGGGTCATCGTCGCGTGATCGGCCTCGGACCAGTCGGCTTCGCTCACCGCCTGTCCGGGCGCGATGTCCTTGTACATGACTGCCGCCATCGAAGAGGTGATGACGAAGCGCGTGACACCGGCAGCCTGCGCCGCCCGCAGTGCCCGAAGCGCGCCATCGACCGCGGGCCGGATCACCTCCTCTTCATCTCTTGGCTGTGCCATCGGGAAGGGCGAGGCGGTATGAAGCACCGCGTCCATGCCGTCCACAGCCTCCGCCCAGCCCGTGTCCGACGCAAGATCCGCCTCGACGAACGTCAGGCGCTCCAGAGCGTCAGGGTCGGAGAGATGCGGGCGGAGTGCCGCGCGCACCTCCTCGGCACGCCCGGCCGAACGCAGCGAGCCGCGGACAGCGTACCCCGCCGCCAGGAGATCGAGCGCGATGCGCTTGGCAATGAAGCCCGTTATGCCGGTCAGAAGAATGGTGCGGCTCATGCGCCCTCCCGAGTTACAGTCATCAACCCAATTGTTGCACGGCCAGCCCGTTTCAAACAGCGGGGAGCGCCGGAAGGCACGGTTGCAACGCACCGTGCCAGCAGATGTGGCAACAAGGCCCCTGTGGGTTGGTCATCGCTCAGGCCGGCAGCCGCCGCGCGATCACCTGCGCCTGGATCTCGGCGTGCGGCGGAGGGGAAACGTCCCCCGGACGTTTCCCGATATCCGCTCAGGACAGCAATCGCCTCGCGATGACCTGTGCCTGGATCTCGGCGGCCCCCTCGAAGATATTGAGGATGCGCGCGTCGCAGAGAATGCGGCTGATCGGGTATTCCAGCGCGAAACCGTTGCCGCCGTGGATCTGGAGGCCGTTGTCGGCCGCAGCCCAGGCGACACGTGCACCGAGAAGCTTCGCCATCCCCGCCTCGAGGTCGCAGCGCCGCCCCTCGTCCTTCTCGCGGGCCGAGAAATAGGTGAGCTGGCGCGCCACCATGATCTCGACGGCCATCATCGCGAGCTTCGAGGCCACGCGCGGGAAGGCGATGAGCGGCTTGCCGAACTGCTTGCGGTCCTCGGCGTAAGCCATCGAGACGTCGAGCGCCGATTGCGCCACCCCGACCGCCCGCGCGGCGGTCTGGATGCGGGCGCTCTCGAAGGTCTGCATGAGTTGCTTGAACCCCTGCCCCTCCTCGCCGCCGAGAAGGTTCTCGCCCTTCACCCGGAAGTCGTCGAAGTTGAGCGTGTATTCCTTCATGCCCCGGTAGCCGAGCACCTCGATCTCGCCGCCGGAAATGCCCGGGTCCTGCCACGGGGCCTCATCGGTGCCCGGCGTCTTCTCGGCGAGAAACATCGACAGGCCCCTGTAGTCCTCGGTGCCCGGCACGGTGCGGGCGAGCACCGTCATCACATGGGTCCGGGCGGCATGGGTGATCCAGGTCTTGTTGCCGTTGAGCACCCAGTCGCCGGCCTCGTCCTTCTTCGCGCGGGTCTTCAGCGCCCCGAGGTCGGAGCCGGTGTTCGGCTCGGTGAAGACCGCCGTCGGCAGGATATCTCCCGAGGCGAGGCCCGGCAGCCACTTCTCCTTCTGCGCGTCGGTGCCGCCGCAGAGGATCAGCTCCGCAGCGATCTCGGACCGCGTGCCCAGCGAGCCGACGCCGATGTAGCCGCGCGACAATTCTTCCGAGACGACGCACATCGAGACCTTCGGCAGGCCGAGTCCGCCGAACTCCTCCGGAATCGTCAGCCCGAACACGCCGAGCTCGGCCATCTCCGAGATGATCTCTTCGGGGATGAGCGCGTCCGCCAGATGCCATTCATGGGCGTCGGGCAGCACCCGTTCCCGCGAGAACCGCACGAACTGCGCGCGGATCATCTCGAATTCCTCGTCGAGGCCGGCGTCGCCCACCGTCGCCTCGGCCGCGCGTTCCCGCATCAGCTCCACGAGCCGCAGCCGTGCTGTCTGGGTGTTGCCCTCCTGGGTCAGCCGCATCACCGATGCATCCATCATCGCCCGCTGGTCGTCCTGGGACAGACCGAGGTCCTGCGGGCGGACGATCTCGCCCTGGCTCATCGGCAACCCGCCGTAGAGCTGCCAGAGATACTCGCCGAAGGCGATCTGGAGAATGAGCGCCTCGGTCTCTCCGAACCGCCCCTCGGCATCCAGCCGCTCGGCCCAGCCCTGCATCTGGCGCAGCGCCTCGACATAGGTGGCGAACCAGGCGAGGCCGTGGGTCGCTGTCTGCTCCGCCTCGACGAGCGCGCCCGACACCCTGTCGCCCTCGCTGACCGCCCCGCGCACCCTGGACCGCGCCGCCTCCAGAAGCGCCTCGACCGGAGGCACCGCAGCTGCTGTCAGCTCGAGAAGTCCCTCGAGGAGGGGGCTGTCGGTCACGGGGCTCGCTCCGTCATGGGCCATGGGTCACCTACCGGTTTTCTGCACCTGCGAAGGGATACTGGAGGCGCAAGCGTCACGCAAGAAGCTTTCGCCATTATTCTCTTTCGGGACATAAAGTGTCCCTCCCATTTTGGTCGTGCAGCCCTTCCGGCGCTACGCTATCAGACGCGGCGACGGGGGGCGGATGCCGGAACTCGATCCCATTCTCTGGGTTGCCGTGTTGGCTGTCGCGATCTTTGCCGGGGTGGTGAAGGGAGCGGTGGGCTTCGCCATGCCGATGATCCTGATCTCCGGGCTCGGGACCTTCCTCGCCCCCGAAGTGGCGCTTGCCGCGCTCATCCTGCCGACGGCGGCCTCGAATGTCTGGCAATCGGCAAGGGGCGGGCTCGGCAACGCCTTCGACGCCGCGAAGGCCCACCGGCTCTACATCGCGATCGTCCTGGTGATGATCCTCCTGTCCGCGCAGGTCGTGCTTCTCCTGCCCGACCGGGTCGCGTTTCTGGTGATCGGAGTGCCGATCACCGCCTTCGCCGCGACGCAGCTTCTCGGCTGGCGGCCGAGGATCGGGCCCCGAATGCGGCGGCCCGCGGAAATCGGGATAGGCCTGCTTGCCGGCACCATGGGCGGCATCTCGGGCACATGGGGGCCGCCGACGGTGCTCTACCTCACCGCGCTCGAAACCCCGAAAAGGGAGTTCGTGCAGGTGCAGGGCGTGGTCTACGGCCTTGGCGCAGTCGTTCTTCTTGTCGGGCACCTCAACTCCGGCGTGTTCACCGCCGAGCGGGCCCAGCTTTCCGCGATCATCTGCGTGCCCGCGGGGCTCGGGATGCTCGCGGGGTTCTGGCTGCAGGACCGGCTCGACCAGGAGCGCTTCCGCGCGATCACCCTCGCCGTTCTGGTCGTCGCGGGCGCCAACCTCATCCGACGCGGCATCTTCGTCTGAGAGAGGGGGGCCGAAGCCCCCCCTCGCTCCCGCGAAGTCTACCCGATCGCAGCGGCGCGGACGTCGTCGTCGATCTTGTCCGCGTACTGCGCGAAATTCTTCGCGAACATCGCCACGAGCTTTTTCGCCTGCACGTCGTATGCCGCCTGATCCTCCCAGGTCCGCTTGGGGTCGAGGAGAATGTCGGGCACCGCGCTCGCCTTCACATGGGTCGGCACCTCGAAGCCGAAGTTCGGGTCGGTGCGGTAGGGTGCCGCGGCCAGCGAGCCGTCGAGCGCCGAGGTCAGGAGCGCACGGGTCGCCTTGATCGGCATCCGGCTGCCGGTGCCATGGGCGCCGCCGGTCCAGCCGGTGTTCACGAGCCAGCAGGTCGACCCGTGCTTGGCGATCTTCTCCTTCAGCATCGCGCCGTAGACCTCCGGCCGAAGCGGCAGGAACGGCGCGCCGAAGCAGGTCGAGAACGTCGGCTGCGGCTCGGTGACGCCCCGTTCGGTGCCCGCGACCTTCGAGGTGAAGCCCGACAGGAAGTGATACATCGCCTGCGCCGGGGTCAGCCGCGCGA
>CAZPPH010000172.1:0-6309 GCA_964588375.1 uncultured Rhodobacterales bacterium
TCCCGGATCGGATCGCCGAAACGAGTATTTTTGGGAACGAAGAAGGGACGAGGGCATGCCCGGTCTCAGCCACCCGAAAGCCCCGTGACGGCGGCTGGGGCGCTCTCGGCCAGCCACCGCGCCTCGAAAGTGGCGAGGCGGCCCTCGACGAAGACGTCGCGCAGACGCGCCGGGCCGGCACGCAGGAGCGCCGCCGGGTCCCGGCTTCCCGCCGCGGAGAGGGATTCCTTTGTCCCGGATCGCGATATGGGCCGTGGAGCGAGGCAGGAGGCTCTTGGCTCCGCGGATCAGGAGGCTCCCGTCAGCCTGCACCGAGCCGGGCGAGGGCTTCCTGGTGAAGCGCCTCGGAAGCGGCGGCGACGACGCGGCCTCCGCCGTGGGCCGGACCGCCCTCCCAGGTCGTGACCACGCCTCCGGCGGCCTCGATCACCGCGATCGGGGCAGCGATGTCGTAGGGCTGGAGGCCGGCTTCGATCACGAGGTCGACCTGGCCGAGGGCGAGAAGCGCGTAGGCATAGCAATCCATCCCGTAACGGACAAGGCGCGCATCGGTGGCGACCCGGTCGAAGGCCGCGCGGTCGGCGGCATCGCCGATTTCGGGAAAGGTCGTGAACAGGAGCGCTTCCGGAAGCGTCCGGTCGGCGCGGACGCCGAGTGGGCCGGAGCCGCGCGGCCCGCGCCAGTCCGCCCGGCCGAGACCGCCCATGAACCGCTCGCCGATATAGGGCTGGTCGATGAGGCCGAGAAGAGGACCCGTCTGGTCGGCCAGTGCAACGAGCGTGCCCCAGGTCGGTGTGCCCGAGATGAAGCCCCGGGTCCCGTCGATCGGGTCGATCACCCACGTCAGACCGGAGGTTCCGGCCCGTTCTCCGTGCTCCTCGCCCAGAACGGCGTCTTCGGGACGCAGGGCGCGCAGTTTCTCGACGATGGCGGCTTCCGCGCCGCGGTCGGCCTCGGTGACCGGGTCGAAACGCACCGCCTTGCTCTCGGTCACAAGCGACGTGGCCCGGAAATGGGCGAGTGTCACTTCGGCCGCGGCATCCGCCAGCGCCTCGGCCACCGCCCAGAGGCCGGCAGCGTCGGGCCGGTCGCCGGAGCGCGCGGCCTGCCGTGATTGCGTTGCGGTCACGGCCCGGGCGATTTTCAGGCCGCGTCGCTCAGGACACGGGCGAGATCGAACAACCGTTTTCTCTGGTTCTCCGGGATGGCGTAATAGGAGCGCACCAGTTCCAGCGCTTCCTTGTCGGCGAGAATGTCCGCCGGGGCGTTGTCGGAACCTGCCATCTCCGCGCCTTGTCCGAGACCCTCGAAGAAAAAGCCCACCGGCACGTCCAGCGCCTCGGAAATGTCCCACAGGCGGGAGGCGCTGATGCGGTTCATGCCGGTTTCGTACTTCTGGATCTGCTGAAACTTGATGCCGACCTTTTCAGCGAGTTGCTGCTGGGTCATCCCGACCATCCAGCGGCGGTGCCGAACGCGCTTGCCGACATGAACGTCAACCGGGTGCTTCATGGCCACTGTTCCTCCTGGTTTGCTTGTGCCGGCATGAACGCTCGAAAACCTCGCGAACGTGTCCTTTTCCCAATTCATCGGGGGCCATACAACCTGTCCTTTTGGACAACAAGCGCCGGTTCCGCAGTATTAACGCTTTAAAATCTGAAACTTATGTTAATTCAGCCCCGGTGCGGGAAGCTCTTGCAAATTGGCCGACGCACCGGGAAATTCGCCTTAAACGTGTTCAACCATAGCCGGAATCGGACCTGAATCATAGTCCATTCGTCCCGCCCGGTGCGCGGGCATCCAGGTTGTCGCCCCGCCGGTGCGATAGGCCGAGCGCACCATCTCTGCCATATCCGCGGCCACGGCGTTGCCGCGCGCGTCGCGAATGTAGATGTTTATCCGGGTCGAGCCGAGGTCGGGCAACGCACCGCCGTGGGACACCGGCGTCAGCTGCGGCACCTCGGTGCCGAGAAGCTGGGCGGTCACGGCGAGATCGGCGGCCACCGAGGCCTCGATGGTCCGCGCCGAGCCGGCTTCCACCGACATCTCCCAGGGGATGCCCGCGGCATCGAGGGCCGCCTGTGTCGTGCGCCGGAAGATGCACTGGTTCTCGAAGGCGAGCTTCAGCGGCCGGTCGCGCCAGGCTGTTCCGGCGCGCGCGCCGATCCACACCAGCGGCTGTTCGATCAGTGTTTCACCGCCGGGGCCGACGTGGTCCTCCGTGGTCATGACGATATCGCATTTGCCCTCGTCATAGAGCGTCTTGAGCCTGCGGGTGTAGGAAGACAGAAGCTGCACGCGGACCCGCGGATATTCCGCCGCGAAGCGCTTCAGCACATGGGGCACGGCGGGATAGATGATGTCGTGAGGAACCCCGAGCACGATCTCGCCCTCGAACTCCCGGGCCGTGAACCTTGCGATCGCCTCGTCGTTCGTCTCGACCATCCTCCTGGCATAGCCGAGAAGCTGCTCGCCCGCGGTGGTCAGCGCCACCTGGCGCGCCGAACGGTCGATGAGCCCCACCCCGACGCTTTCCTCGAGCCGCTTGAGCTGCATCGACACGGCCGATTGCGTGAGGTTCAGCATGCCGGCCGCCCGGGTCACGCCGCCGGTGTCGGCCACGGTGACGAAGGAGCGCAGCGCAGTGAGATCCAAGTTTCGCGGCATATCACAAGCCTTGATGTGTCGTGTCAAAAACATTCGTTTTACGAAAGTAACATGGCGCGCCATATCCATCAACATCACTGATGCGAACCCGAGTTGATATCTCGAACCTGAAAGGACAGACCATGGCCGCACGGACGATCGCCCTCTCGCTGCCGGCACCCCGGCCGGGGCTGCTGAGAACCCTTCTCGAAAGGATGGCGCTGCAACGCCAGCGTCAGCGGCTTGCCGGGCTTCCAGACCACCTTCTGAAGGACATCGGGGTCACCCGCGAGGCGGCCCGGGACGAGGCCGACCGCCCTGCGTGGGACGCGCCGGCACAGTGGACACGCTGAAACAGACCGTTCCCGACATTTTCCCTCAGGAAACAGACTTGAAATGCGCGGGCCTCCGCCCGATATTCCCTGCGAGACTGGCGTCTTCCGTCGAAGGCGCCGTCACAGGGAACAACTGGAGGGAATGGATGGCTGAACATCAAACGGTCCGCGCCGGTGTCGGCGTTCGCACCGCCGAAGTAGACGCGGGCCTTCGCGCCCACATGAACAAGGTTTACGGCACCATGTCCGTAGGCATGCTGGTCACTGCCGGCGTTGCCTGGGCTGTGGGGTCGTCACCGGCCCTTCTGTCGATCTTCCGCGACCCGGTGACGCTGCAGCCGAACATTCTCGGCTGGATCGCGATGTTCGCGCCGCTGATCTTCGTCTTCGGGTTCGGCGCGATGATCAACCGCGTCTCGGCGGCCGGCGCCCAGTCGCTGTTCTACGTCTTCGCGGCCCTGATGGGCCTGTCGATTTCGTGGATCTTCGCGGCCTTCACCGGGATCTCGATCGCCCAGACCTTCCTCGTGACCTCGATCGCCTTCGCGGGCCTCTCCCTCTACGGCTATACGACGAAGAAGGACCTTTCGGGCTGGGGCACCTTCCTGATGATGGGCGTGATCGGCCTCATCGTGGCGATGGTCGTCAACCTGTTCCTGCAATCGCCCGCGATCATGTTCGCGGTGTCGGTCCTCGGTGTGCTGATCTTCGCGGGCCTCACCGCCTACGACACCCAGCGCATCAAGACCGAATACGTCGCCCACGCCCAGCACATGGATCAGGAGTGGCTCGACAAGTCGGGGATCATGGGCGCGCTCTCGCTCTACATCAACTTCATCAACCTCTTCATGTTCCTGCTGCAGTTCATGGGCAGCCGCGAGTAACCCCGAAGAGGGTCGATTACGGAAAGGGCCGGCATCGCGCCGGCCCTTTTTCGTTACGGGAAACCTCGGAAGGGGCTTCGCCCCCGCACCCCCGGCGCTCCCTCATGGTATTTGCGCGCCTCGCCGTCAGACCCCTTCGGAAGATTGCGTCCATAGGTTGAGGGCGGGCCGATCCTCCGCAATCTCGTCGATCCGGGCCAGTTCGGCGGCGGTGAAGGAGAGGTTCTCCGTCGCGCCCACGCAATCGACGACCTGTTCGGGACGGGAGGCGCCGATGAGCGCGGTCGTGATCTTCTCCTCCCGCAGGACCCATGCCAGCGCCATCTGGGCCAGCGTCTGGCCGCGGGCCGCCGCGATATCGTTCAGGGCGTGGAGCTTGCCGTGGAGGTCGGCGTCGATCGCACCCTTGTCGAGCGACTTGCCCTGCGTCGCCCGGCTGCCGGCGGGGACCGCGTCGAGGTATTTCGAGGTCAGAAGCCCCTGCGCGAGCGGCACGAAGGCGATGGAGCCGATGCCGAGGTCCGCGAGCGTCTCCCGCAATCCGTCCCGCTCCACCCAGCGGTTGAACATGTTGTAGGACGGCTGGTGGATGAGACAGGGCGTGCCGAGGTCCTCGAGAATCGCCGCCGCCTCCCTCGTGCGCTTCGAATTGTAGGACGAGATGCCGGCATAGAGCGCCTTGCCCGACCGCACGATCTGGTCGAGCGCGCCCATGGTCTCCTCGAGCGGCGTTTCGGGGTCGAACCGGTGGGAATAGAAGATATCCACATAGTCGAGCCCCATCCGCTTCAGCGAGGCGTCGCAGGAGGCGATGACGTACTTGCGGCTGCCCCATTCGCCGTAGGGCCCGGGCCACATGTCGTAGCCGGCCTTGGAGGAGATCACGAGTTCGTCACGATAGCCCCGGAAGTCGGTCGCGAGGATGTCGCCGAAGGCTTCCTCGGCGCTGCCCGGCGGCGGCCCGTAGTTGTTGGCGAGATCGAAATGGGTGATGCCCAGATCGAACGCCTTGCGGCAGATCGCCCGGGCGCGCTCGCGCGGAGCGTCCTCGCCGAAATTGTGCCACAGCCCGAGGCTGATCGCGGGCAACCTCAGCCCCGACCGACCGCAGCGGCGGTAGGTCATTCTGTCGTAGCGGTCTTCGGCGGGGGTGTAGGTCATGGGAAGGCTCCTCTTCGGCTCTTCCCTGCCCCCAACCGGCCGGAACTGTCAAACGGTCACGAGCAGTCCAGCGGGAAAACGACCGCGCGACCGACCACGGAGGGGTTGCCCGCGAGAAGACAGCCGGACCGGCGCACCGCCTCGCTGCGCAGACGCCCCGCGTCCGGGGCGCTGCCCGACCCGGCCTCGGCGACGAGCCACACCGGGCCACCGGCATCGACGACCCTGAGCCAGGTATCCTCGGTCTCGAGTGCGGCGACACTCGCCTCGGGCCGGGCGCCGTAGGGTCGCACGGCGGCCGCCGCAGCCGCCGTGGGCGCCGCGCTCACCACATGCCGCGGGACCTCCGGCAGACCCTGCATCACGACTTCGGTGCGCTCGGGCCCCCGCGCGCCCGTGGGGCTGACCTCATAGAGCTCGAAGCCCTGCCCGCCGCCGTCGTTGCCGCAGCCCGCGAGCAGAAGCGCGCCGAGTGTCAGAACCGGAAATCTTCGCATGTCTCTCTCCTTCGCACCCCTCGGGAAAGCACCACTCCGGGCGCGAAACGTCAAGCTGAAGCGCCGGGCCTGTGGTCGTCAAGTCGACCCCGGGCGAAGCGGCGGACCGCCGGTCGGGACCGGGCCAGCGCTCGGGAAATCTCGGAGCGACCGGACCATGATCACGGCTGGAAAGACGATGCCGGGCCGGAGCGGCACCTCGGTTGGCCGGAGTACGGTGAAGCCGAGCGCACGGTAGAACGGCACCGCCGTCCGGGTGGCCTGCGCTTCGAGCCTCGTGATGCCCGCCGCCGCCGCGGTCTCGAACGCCCGCGCCATCAGCGCTCGGCCGATGCCCCGGCGCGTGTGGCGCTGATCGGTCACGACGTGGCGGACGTCGCCGACCCGTGGCCGGACGTGCGGGCCGGCTCTGGCCGAGGGCGTCCATCCCCCGGCCCCGACGATCTCGCCATCCCGGCGCGCCACGTAATAGGTGCCGCAGGCGAAAAGCCGCGGATTGGCGCGTGCGATCAGCGGAAGGGCAAGCACCATCACCGAAGGCGGGTAATCGGGCTTCAGAAGTGCCGGGTAGGCGCGCGCGAGCAGCGCGTCGACCTCCGAGAGGTCATCGCGCGTCGCAACCTCGATCGCAAGCGTCCCGGCGGTCATGGTGCCTCTCTCCGCCTTCCCGAACGAAAAGCGCCGCGTCGGGGTTTCCCGCGCGGCGCCTCGTCTCGGAAAGGAGAAGACCCTACTTGATCTTGCCTTCCTTGTACTCGACGTGCTTGCGCGCGACGGGGTCGTACT
>CAZPPH010000173.1:0-6270 GCA_964588375.1 uncultured Rhodobacterales bacterium
CACGATGACCCATAGTGGTGTGGGCGAGGTCTTCTCTCGAGCAGGGGTGAGAACCTATATAGACGAGACACTCTGGATGGACGAAAAACTCTGGAAGGGACAGCGATGCGCGGCGAAACGGCGACGGACAGGAGTCTGTTCAGGATCACCGGAGAAGAATCCCGGGACTTCCTCCAGAATCTCGTGACCAACGATGTCGCGGGGCTGAAGGACGGTCTCGTCTACGCCGCTCTTCTCAGCCCCCAGGGCAAGTATCTCGCGGATTTCTTCCTCGTGCCTCACGGCGACGCGGTGCTTCTCGACGTCAAGAGTGACCTCGCCGCCGATCTCCTGCGCAGGCTGACGATGTACAAGCTGCGCAGCAAGGTCGTCATCGATGAGATCGACCTCCCCGTTACCCGCGGGCTTGGCGACACACCGGAAGGTGCCTTTGCCGACCCACGCGACCCCGCTCTCGGCTGGCGCGCCTACGGGGAGGCCGGCGGTGAACCGGCGACCGACTGGGATGCGATCCGGGTGGCGCGGCTCGTCCCCGAAACCGGCATCGAGCTTCAGCCGAACGAGACCTATGTACTAGAGACAGGGTTCGAGCGCCTGCGTGGGGTCGACTTCAGGAAGGGCTGCTACGTCGGCCAGGAAGTCACCGCGCGCATGAAGCACAAGACCGAGTTCAAGAAGGGTCTCGCGCGGGTCTCGGTCGAGGGCGAGGCGGAAGCGGGCACGCAGATCACCGCGGACGGAAAGCCCGCCGGCGTGCTTCACACACGGGCTGGCGACGAGGCCATCGCCTACCTGCGATTCGACCGCGCCGGGGGCGAGATGGTGGCAGGAGATGCCCGCATCACCCACCTGGCAAACACGTGACTGCGAAGCTGAGCGTCACGCCCGTTCGGCATATTCCATCGTTTCGGTATTCACGACCACCTGCTCGCCCTCGCCGACGAACGGCGGGATCATGATTCGAACGCCGTTGTCGAGCACTGCGGGTTTGAAACTGTTGGCCGCGGTCTGGCCCTTCACGACCGGCTCGGTCTCGACAACCGTGCAGGTGACCTTCTGCGGCAGCGCGGCGCTGAGCGCCTCGTCGTCGTAGAACTCGACCTGAATCGTCATTCCGTCCTGCAGGAACGGCCGCCGCTCGCCCAGTATCTCCGCGGGAAGTTCGATCTGTTCGTAGGTTTCGGCGTCCATGAACACGAGCATCCCGTCAGTCTCGTAGAGAAACTGCTGGTCCTTCTGCTCAAGGCGCACGCGCTCGACCTTGTCGGCGGAGCGGAAACGCTCGTTCAGTTTGGAGCCGTTGCGCAGGTTGCGAAGCTCGACCTGCGCGAAGGCCCCGCCCTTGCCGGGCTTGACGTGGTCGACCTTCACTGCCGCCCAGAGCCCGTCGTTGTGCTCGAGGACGTTGCCGGGACGGATTTCATTGCCGTTGATCTTGGGCATCCGGGTTTACCATTGGGAAATGTTGATGAATTCTTGACAGACCCTATATCTAGCGGGTCAACTCCTGACAAGACAGGGATTCGACGGATTATGGCGTGGCACGATATGCGCTGAGCGCATAGTAGGCATAAC
Source organism: uncultured Rhodobacterales bacterium (assembly GCA_964588375.1). Classification (GTDB taxonomy): domain Bacteria; phylum Pseudomonadota; class Alphaproteobacteria; order Rhodobacterales; family Rhodobacteraceae; genus JASJAR01. The sequence goes on from CAZPPH010000173.1 coordinate 1,576, forward strand.
AAATAAGCAAAGCAGAATCTGAGCAAACCTGTCACAAAGTGCGCCACGCCGCATCACAGAACTAAAAGAAGAAGGACAGCGAATGAGCGATTTCGTTGATGGCACCGCTTTCAATCACGAGCAAGGCAACCGCGCGCGGAAGCTCTTTGCGGCGGTGGTTCTTGCTGCGCTCGACGACGCCATCGCCGACGACAAGAAATACGGTAATGGCCCCGAGCAGATTGCGCGCTGGGCGCGCTCGCGCGATGGCCGCGAGGTTCTGAGCTGTGCCGGTATCGACCCCAACGAACGGGTCGTGAAGGGTATGATGGATTTCGTCGCCAAGGGTGTTCGCACGTCCGTGGCCCTGTCGCGCGAGGAAAGCGAGCGCCGCCAGGCCGCCGAACTGGCACAGCAGGCGGAAGCCGCCTGACCTGTCGGAATATCCGCGGAAAAAACGCGCCCTTCGGGGCGCGTTTTTCGTTTTCAGCCCTTGGCTTCGGCGGATTCATCCCGGGTCGGGGCCGGAACGCGGACGGGATCAGAGAAACAGTCGCCAGAAGCCGGAGGCCATCGCCTCCATGCTCACCAGAAGGGCCGTGGTCGCGCGCATCGCCCAGGTGCGGAACCGCCTCCAGATAAGAACTCCCAGCAATACCACCGCCCCGAGCACCGTACCCTCGACAAGGCGTGCATGGGCGCTGTCGTCCCAGTACGACACCGGACTCTCGAAGCGCCATTCGGTCAGTGGCCAGAAGTGCATCCGGGCATCATGAGTGTGAAGCGGGAAGTCGAAGGCGAGATGGAGCAGCGCCGCCCCCGTGAACGCGATGGCCGGCGCGGAGCGGGCGCGGGTGGCGACGGCAAGGGCAAGACCCCAGAGAACGAAGGAATTGTCGATCGCGAAGACCTGCTGCCAGCTGTCCGAGTAATAGAGTTCGCGGAAAACCGTCTGAGGAGAGATCCCGAGCCCCCAGATCGAGACGGCGGTCATCAGGTAAAGCGAGATATCCGGGGCGAGCGACCCCGCGAGCGCCCCAAACGTGGTACGCGGGACATCGGGTCGGCCGAAAGCGACCGCGCCGAAGACGAGGTGGGCCGGCGTGTTCATCGAGCGGGCATCCGCTTGCTCTAATCGAGGTCTCTCGCGGCGAAGGCCCGCTGAATCTCGGCGCGGACAAGCTTGCGGACGTTGCGGGTGATGCGCTCGCCAAGACCACCTTGCAGTTCTTCGCGCACGATCTCGGCCACGAGTTCGCGCAAGGCGCCTTCATCGAGGAGCGCGGGCTCGTCATCATCGAGCAACCTATCCGGTGGCGGCTCGGGAAGCTGACCCCGGTGGCGAAACGTCGCCATCGGAGGCGTCGAGCGTGCCGGCTCTTCAGTGGGTTTCGCTGGCCGGCCATCGCGTTCGTCCGACGGCGCAGCCTCTTCGGCGGGCGCCCCGGCCCTGGTCGCCGTAGCCTCCCTGTTGACCCCGGGCTCTTCTTCGCCTTCGTTATCCTCGCCGCTCTCACCAGCGACGGCGAACACGAGATCGTCTTCGTTGGTCTGGCGCTCCGTCCGGTCCGCACCATTCCGGCGCGAGGCCGGATTCATCGGAAGCACCACGGCCTGGGGTGCGTGCTCGGCCTGGTCCTCGCTGCCGTCGGGCTCCCATTCAACCGGCTCGCTGCTCACCGCCGCCTCGAGTTCGGCAATGCGTTCTTCGAGCGTCGGAAAGTCGCGCTCGCCCGCCGGCCCGGGCGTGGGCGCGGCATCCGTCCGGCCTTCCGGCCCCGTCACGCGCAGTGAAGGCGTGAGCAGAAGCTTGCCCGTCTCGGCCTCCGCCGCGGCTTCGGCCTCGGATGCCACGATGCGGCGCACCGAGGACAGCACATCGTCATATCCTTGCCGGGATGTCTCGTCCGTCATGGCAGCAGTCTCGTTTTCACGTCCCCATACAAGACCCTACCGACGCCCGTTCGGCGAGACAACAGCCGCTTTGGCTACTCCGACCGGCCGATGGCGCGGAGGACACGGTCGAGCCGCTCGCCCTCGGGGCTCACCAGCACTGTCGGCGCCGATTCCACCGTGCTGTAGTAGGCGTCGGGGTCGAATGTGGGCACGGCGAGGCCAAGGTGCTCGACCGTGAGCAGCCCCATCGCTTCGAGCAGGGCATAGATTGCGAACACCCGATCACTCTCGGTGTTGACCCGATCGGTCCGGGCGTCGAGGACCTCCTGCTGCTGCTGGAGAACATCGAGGGTGGTGCGCGCGCCGAGACGCAATTCCTCGCGCAGCCCCTCCAGAGCGAGCTGAGCCGCCTCGACCTGACGGTCGTTCGCCTCGAGGCTGGCGATCGCGACGGCAAGGTTCGCCCAGGCATTGCCCACGTTCTGCTCGATGTCGAGGACCGTCGCCAGAAGCCCCGAGCGGCTCGCGTCGCGTCTCGCGGCCACCTGTCTGATCGCCGAGGTGAGCGCCCCGCCACGATAGATCGGACCCGAGAGATTGATCCCCACAGAGGCCGAGGTATCGCCATCCTCGTCGAGCGAGGCAGAGGCCGTACCTCTGAGCGACGGGTATAGCGCCGTCTCCGCGCGCGCCACGCCGATTTCGGCGGCGGCAACCTGGTGCTGGGCCTGCTCGATATCGGGATGCCGGCCGCGGGCGATGCTCTTGGCCGCTTCGAGCGTAGGGGGCACCGAGGGAGTGGTCCGGGGCGCGGTGAGCGTGCCCGGGAAGCGGCCCACCGCAGCGCGGTATTCCTCCCGCGCCCGCACCAGAGCGCCCTGCTGAGCGGCGAGCCCTGCCCGTGCGGCGGCAAGCCGCGCCTCGGCGAGCGAAACGTCCGTGCGGGTGACTTCGCCCACTTCGAAGCGATCCCGGGCCGCGCGCAATTCCTCCGAAATGAGCCGGACGTTGTTCTCGTTGACGGAGACGAGCGCCTGGGCCTGGCGGACGCCGACGAAGGCGGCAACGGCGCGCAGGAGCACCTGCTGTTCGACAGCGGTAAGCGCCGAGCGGGTGGCCAGCACGGTTTCCTTCACCTGCTCGACGGCAAGCTGCGAGCCACCGAAGTCGTAGAGGAGCATGCTGAGCGAGACGCCGAGGCTCGCTGTCGGCGACCCCGAGAGCGGCTCCGGCGTCACATGGGTCGCCTGCGCGGTGTAGTCGATGATCGGGCGCAGCGCGGCGACCGCCTGGGCGACATCCTCGTCGGCGGCGCGCAGGAGGGCCTGCTGCTGATCGAGAAGATCCGAATTGAGGTAGGCCGAAGCGAGAGCATCGGTGAGGCTCTCGGCGGGCGCCGCGGTCGCGGCGAGGCCGAAGGCGAGCGCCGCGGCATGGAGGGGTCGTATCGCCAGTGCTGCCCGCATGCGCGGCCTCCCTGTTCTCATCAGAGCGCGAAGGCGTGGCGCGCCTCGAAGCCCGCAAGCACCGGCGCACCGGCGTTGAAACCGTGCCGCCAGCTGATCGTGTCACCGGACTTGATGCCGACACGGCAGACGCCGAGATGGCCTTCCTCGAACAATGCCACGATGCGCCCGTCATCCTTGAGCTGCGCGGCGAATCCCTCTGGAAGGGTCTCGATGGCCCCCTCGAGGATGATGCCGTCGTAGGGCCCGTGCTGCGGCGCGCCCTCGACGAGGGATGCTTCGACGACGGCGACATTGTCCGCCTCGATCTCCGACAGTGTCGCCTCGGCCTCGCGCAGAAGCCCGCCGTGCTCCTCCACCGCCACCACGGCTTCCGCGAGATGTGACAGGATGGCGGCCGAATATCCTGTCCCCGCACCGACATCGAGCACGACCTGATCCGGCTGGACGTCGAGAAGCTCGATCATCTTCGCCAGCGTGCGGGGATCGAGGAGCACGCGGCCTTCGGCGATTTCGATGTTCTCGCCGGCATAGGCCGCATCCCGGCGACCGGTGGGCACGAAAAGCTCGCGCGGTACGGTGAGAAACGCGTCGATCACCGGGAAGCGGGTGACGTCCGACGGCCTGATCTGGGTGTCGACCATCGTCGTGCGAAGCTTTTGATAGTCGGCCATCACCTAAACCCAACGGTTCGAAGCAGTGGTCATGTAGTCATAGAAAGCAGCGTGGAGCAACCGGGCTTCGTGCCACACCAGCCGTGCCCGGACGCCGCGCAAAGCGACCTCGACGAGCGGGCTTCCGCGGCCTCTTCGCAAGACGCCGGCGGCGGGGGATCGCGGACGGTTAGCTGGTTCGCTTCCGGCGCTCGCGCTCCCGTGATTTTCCAGCCATCTGCGCGGAGAATGCAATCAGGATGCTCTTTCGGAGACGGCGGTCCCGGCCGGCTTCCGCCGGATGTCGCAAGACCGGGCGTATCCCTGTCGGAACGCGGGACGGCGAGGCTCGAAAGTGGCGATCCTCCCGTCGTGGACGTGCGCTCATCGGACCGGCAGTCGACCATCTCAAAGAGCTTTTCGACTGGATGACCGACGCGCCACGCGTGGCCTGCGCCCGGCGTGCATCGAGGCATTCCTCATGGTCCCTGGGATTCCCGCGGACATCGAGGATCGCGCCGCTTCAGGGGCGGAGACCCTCTACTTCAGGAGAGGGCGCTCCAGAGGATCGAGAGAAACCCGGCGCAGAAGATTGTCGCGAGGCCCAGAAGCGGGATCCACACAAACCCGCTCCAGCGCGGAATTTCACCGTCTGGATCGTTTGGATGGGCCGTTTCGCCATCTTCGCCATCATTGCTGTC
>CAZPPH010000174.1:0-6244 GCA_964588375.1 uncultured Rhodobacterales bacterium
GAGGACGAAAAGAAGCTGACCGCCTACCACGAGGCGGGTCACGCCATCGTCGGCCTCAACGTCCCGCAGCACGACCCGATTCACAAGGCCACGATCATCCCGCGCGGCCGGGCGCTCGGCCTCGTGCTCAGTCTTCCCGAGCGCGACCAGCTTTCGGTGACCTACACCAAGTACACCTCGAAAATCGCCATGGCGATGGGCGGGCGCGTCGCGGAAGAGCTCGTCTTCGGCAAGGAGAACGTGACCTCGGGTGCCGCCTCCGACATCCAGCAGGTCTCGAAGATCGCCCGGGCCATGGTCACGCAGTTCGGTTTCGCAGACGAGATCGGCTATGTCGATTACGCCAACGAACAGCAGAGCTATCTCGGCGCCTACCAGGGCGGGGCCAGCCACTCCGAGGAGATGCAGAAGCGCATCGACCAGAAGGTGAAGGAAATGGTCGACGAGGGCTACGAGACCGCCAAGCGCATTCTCACCGAGAAGCGCGACGACCTTGAACGCCTCGCCCAGGGCCTTCTCGAATACGAGACGCTGACCGGCAACGAGATCACCAAGGTGATCGCCGGCGAACCCCTGCACCGCGGTGATGACGACGACACGCCGACCTCGGGCAAGACACCGTCGATCACGGCGATCCCGAAGACCAAGTCACGGCACAAGCCGTCGTCGGATGACGGCGGGCTGGAGCCGGAACCCACCTGAGGCGCGACGCACCGATCGTAACGATCAAACCCCCGGCCAGGCGTGCCGGGGGTTTTTTCTTGGCGTTCCTTTCAGCGACAGCGCAGCGTCGATACCGGGGCGGCCGACCGGAAGATGGACGCCGGGATGACGGCGGGTCGACCCCGCGCAGCCCGGCCGCGCCGAGCGCGTTCGATCGCGGCGTGAATTTCCGCGAAATCCTCCGCGGCGGGCACCGCAAGCCGGCGGGTGTTGCCGGTTTTTCACACGCTGAAGCCATCGCCCCGGCTCCGCGCAACGCGTTGGGTAGCATGCCGCTCGAAGGCGGGAACCGGTTCCGAACTTCCCGGACATGCGAAATCGAACGGCTGGAGCGGAACGCGTGAATGCGAATGAACGCGACCAGTTCTAGCCCAAAAGGATGATGGCGAGGGCCCCCAGCGCTATTCCGCTGAAGATGCCGAGGTGAACGGCGACGGTGATGGCGTTCATGCTTTACTCCGCATTACTGGTTACAAAAGAATTCACGGGGCCGAGCGTACCACGTCCCGGCCCCGACATTGTCCTGATTTTACCGACAAACCGTTGCCGGCCCCGCGCTCACATCGGGTGCGGGTAGCGGTAATAGACAACCGGCGGATCGGCCGTCGCGTCCTCCGGATCGGGGGCACGGGCCTGCGCGGTCTTGTACGTGCGCATCGCCTCGGCGACGAATTCGTCACGCGACACGTCTCCCGACCTGTCGGCGTCCATGACATCGAAGCGCTTCGACAGCATGGTCAGGACATGGTCGGTGCCGTCAGGCTCGCCCGACCATTCCTGCCGGTCGAGTTGCTGGTTTGCGTCGGTGTCGCGGAGGATGAACTGCTGCGCGGCGCGCGCAGCCATTTCCTCGCGGCTCATCGAAGCGGGGTCGGCGTCGGGTGCGAGGGGGATCAGTATGATCCGCCGCAGCACCATCGCCGGGTCGCGTTCGGTGGCGTCGGCCGACGCCGCCGAGGCTTCTTCCATCGCCGCGTCATGGGTCTCCTCCATCCAGGTCATGAACTCCTCCTGGGTGATGGTCCCGTCACCGTCACGGTCGACATGGGTGAACTCGATATCGGTCATCTCGGTGCGCTCGAGCACCTCCTCGTTCGTCATCGCCATGCTTGCGGAGGCCGCGTTCTCCGCCCACTGACCGGCGCATTTGAGGTATTCCTCCTGGCTGATCGTGCCGTCGTCATTGGCGTCGATCATCGCGAACTCGACTTCGGCCGTCCCGGCGGCTTCCTGCGGAGAGATCGCCTGGTCGGCGTCGGTGTCCGCTTCGAGGAAGCCCTCGGTGCAGAGGCGCTCGGGATTGTCCTGACTGTCCTGAGCCAAGGCGGCGCCAGCCAGCGCGAACCCGGCGAGAAGCGTCGTTGAAAGCAGTTTCGGTGTCATGGTCTCCTCCTCGTGGGAAAGAGCGGGACCATTCCCGCCCGTCTTCCCTGCCAAACGGGGGGCGGCCCGACTTGTTCCGTGCGAACGGCGGTGCCGTAGCCGGAGCGGGAAAGGTCGCATTCGCTCTCGTCGGCGGTTGGCCAAATCCGCTACACCCCCGGGGAAAGCCCAAAGGAGCCGACCGAATGGCCCAGCCCACCGACATCGAAATCGCCCGCGCCGCCGCGAAGAAACCGATCATGGAGATCGGCGCGGGCCTCGGCATTCCGCCCGAGAGCCTCGTGCCCTACGGCCATGACAAGGCGAAGGTCTCGAACGACTTCATCAAGGGGCTCGAGGGCCGGCCCGACGGCAAGCTCGTTCTCGTCACCGCGATCAACCCGACCCCGGCGGGCGAGGGCAAGACGACGACGACCGTGGGCCTCGGCGATGGCCTCAACCGCATCGGCAAGAAGGCCGCGATCTGCATCCGTGAAGCCTCGCTCGGCCCCAACTTCGGCATGAAGGGCGGCGCGGCCGGCGGCGGTTACGCCCAGATCGTGCCGATGGAGGACATGAACCTCCACTTCACCGGCGATTTCCACGCGATCACCTCGGCCCACAACCTCCTGTCGGCGATGATCGACAACCACATCTACTGGGGCAACGAACTCGAAATCGACCAGCGGCGCATCGTCTGGCGCAGGGTGCTCGACATGAACGACCGTGCCCTCCGCGACACCGTCACCTCGCTCGGCGGCGTGACCAACGGCTTTCCGCGCCAGACCGGTTTCGACATCACCGTGGCCTCCGAGGTCATGGCGATCCTCTGTCTCGCCGCCGATCTCGACGATCTGCAGAAGCGCCTCGGCGACATGATCGTCGCCTACCGCCGCGACCGTTCGCCGGTCTATGCCCGCGACCTCAAGGCCGACGGGGCGATGACCGTGCTCTTGCGCGACGCGATGCAGCCGAACCTCGTCCAGACCCTCGAGAACAACCCCGCCTTCGTTCACGGCGGGCCGTTCGCCAACATCGCCCACGGCTGCAACTCGGTCATCGCCACGAAGACCGCGCTGAAGCTCGCCGATTACGTGGTGACGGAAGCCGGCTTCGGGGCCGACCTCGGCGCGGAGAAGTTCATGAACATCAAGTGCCGCAAGGCCGGGCTCGCGCCCGCCTGCGTGGTGCTCGTCGCCACGATCCGGGCGATGAAGATGAACGGGGGCGTCGCCAAGGCCGATCTCGGGGCGGAGAACGTCGCGGCCGTGAACGAGGGCTGCGCCAACCTCGGCCGCCACATCGCCAACGTCAAATCCTTCGGCGTGCCGGTGGTCGTCGCGATAAATCATTTCGTCACCGACACCGATGCCGAGGTCGAGGCGGTGCAGGCCTTCGTCGCGGGAGAGGGGGCCGAGGCGGTTCTCTGCCGGCACTGGGCGAAGGGCTCCGAGGGCACCGAGGCGCTGGCCACCCGCGTCGCCGAGATCGCCGATGCCGGCGAATCGCAGTTCGCCCCGATCTACCCCGACGAAATGGGGCTGTTCGACAAGATCGACACCATCGCGCGCCGCATCTACCGCGCCGACGAGGCCATCGCCGACAAGAAGATCCGCGATCAGCTTCGGGCCTGGGAAGAGGCGGGCTACGGCCACCTTCCGGTCTGCATGGCCAAGACCCAGTATTCCTTCTCGACCGACCCCAACCTCCGCGGCGCACCGACGGGCCATACCGTGCCCGTCCGCGAGGTGCGGCTCTCGGCGGGGGCGGGCTTCGTGGTGGCGATCTGCGGGGAGATCATGACGATGCCCGGCCTGCCAAGGGTGCCCGCGGCCGAGACCATCGGCATCAACGAGGCGGGCGAGGTCGTCGGGCTCTTCTAACCCGCCCGACGGCGTGCCATACGCCTGCCATACACTTTGCCATACGTTTTGCAGACCACGGACCCGGGGGGGCGAGATGACCGCGAAAATCCTCGACGGAAAGGCCTTCGCCGCGACCATCAGGGCAAGGGTCGCCACCCATGTCGCCCGCCTCAAGGAAGAGCAGGGCATCACGCCCGGCCTCGCCGTCGTGCTGGTCGGCGAAGACCCCGCGAGCCAGGTCTACGTGCGCTCGAAAGGCAGGCAGACCCTCGAGGTCGGCATGAAGAGCTTCGAACACAAGCTTCCCGCCGACACCTCCGAGACCGATCTGCTGGCCCTGGTCGAACGGCTGAACGGGGACCCGGAGGTGCACGGGATCCTTGTGCAGCTGCCGCTGCCGGGCCACATCGATTCCGACCTCGTCATCAACGCGGTCGACCCCTCGAAGGATGTCGACGGCTTTCATATCTCGAACGTCGGCCTTCTCGCGACGGGCCAGAAATCCATGGTGCCCTGCACCCCGCTCGGCTGCCTCATGCTGCTGCGCGATCATCTGGGCTCCCTCGCCGGGGCGAACGCCGTGGTGCTCGGCCGCTCGAACATCGTCGGCAAACCCATGGCGCAACTCCTTCTGCGCGACAGCGCCACCGTCACCATTTGCCACAGCAAGACCAGGGACCTGGCCGAAGTCACCCGCCGCGCCGATATCGTCGTCGCCGCCATCGGGCGGCCGGAATTCGTGCCCGGAGACTGGATCGGCGCGGGGGCGACGGTGATCGACGTCGGGATAAACCGGGTCCCCGGCGAGGGCGACAAGACCCGGCTCGTCGGTGACGTGAATTTCGCCGAAGCCGTTGATAAGGCGGGTGCAATCACCCCGGTTCCGGGCGGCGTGGGGCCCATGACCATCGCCTGCCTGCTGGCGAACACGCTGACCGCCTGCGCCCGCGCCAACGACCTTTCAGAGCCCGAGGGTCTGACCGCCTGAGGCCGGCCAGGGGACGGGAACCGCGTAGATCTTCCGCCCGGTCAGGAACGCCCGCGCCCCCGCGCCGAGAAGTCCTGCAAAGGCCGGGTGTGTCCAGTGGAGCCCGCCGGTATAGGTCCCGTAGGCGGGCAGGATGAGGCGCGCGCCATCGGTCAGAAAGCATGCCCGCGTCACACTCTTGCCACGCGCCGAGATCCGGGCCTTGGGGTGGTAATGCCCGGATATCTCGCCGCTTTCCGCCCCCGCCTTCGCGATGTGCCGGAAGGTGAACGGCCCTTCGGCAAGCTCGGCGACGTAGCTTCCGCCGAAGCCCAGCCCGCCGGGGTCGTGGTTGCCCTCGATCCAGACCCAGCGAAGACCCGCCTGAAGTCGGATGAGCCAGAGCCGGTCGGCCTCCTCCATCGCCTCGGCCGCGAGCGGGTCGTCGAAACTGTCGCCGAGGCAGACCACGACCCGCGCCCCGGTGGCGTGAATATCCGCCTCGAGGCGCGTCAGCGTGTCGCGCGTCTCGTAGGGCGGCAGCATGCCCCCGCCGCGCCGCGCCATCCGCTCGGCCTTGCAGAGATGCAGGTCCGAGACGCAGAGCAGCCCCGCGCCGGGCCAGTAGAGCGCGCCGGACGGCAAGGCGGCGAGCCGTTCCCCGGCAAGCTCGAAAGGGTGAATGTTCATGGCCTGTTCTGACCCTGTTTTCACCGCGCGCGCAACCCTCCCGGACGCTCGGGCAACTTCACGAGGCCAGCCCCGCCTCGGCGAGAAGCCGCTCGGTTTCCTCCGCGAGAATGCGCTCGGCCGCGCGCCCCTCGACCGGCACCCGCCCGGGCTCGAGAAAGAGCGGCGCGGCGAGTGGTGTCACCCGGCCGTGCACCACGTGGTCCACCCGTCCTTTCGTGCGCGCCAGCATCTCCTCGATGCGCCCGAAGTCGACGAGGCCCCGCAGCGCCTCCTCGCGGGTGATCTTCATCAGGAGGTGCCCGGGGTCGTATTTCGCCAGCGTGTCGTAGAGAATGTCGGAGGAAAACGTCGCCTGCCGGCCCGATTTCCGGCCCTGTACCGAGCGCCGTTCGAGCATCCCCGCCACTGTCGCCGCCGCCTTGAACGTGCGCTTCATCACCGCGTTGCCGGCGAGCCATGTCTCGAAATCCTCCCGCAGGTTCTCCCTCGCGAAAAGCGGGGCGGGGTCGCCGAGCCGTTCGAGCGACCAGATCAGCACCGCGTAATCGGTCGAGACGAAGCCGATGGGGCCGAGGTCCATCCGGTCCATCCGCTGGGTGACGAGAAGTCCCAGCGTCTGCATCGCGTTGCGGCC
>CAZPPH010000175.1:0-6186 GCA_964588375.1 uncultured Rhodobacterales bacterium
ATCTCTCGGGAGAAATCCACACCGACTGGCGGGAGCAGATCATCGAAGGCGCGAAAGGCCTCGATGTCAGCTTCGAGGCGCCGGTGACCGACCATGCCGCCTCGGACGATTGCGGCGTGGCGATTCTCGGGACGGAAAATTCGAAGTACTGGCACGACCACAAGGGCGCGATGGTCAACGCGATCCGCACCCGGCGTGGCATCGAGGAGGCGGACGTGGTCGTCGTCCGCTTCGGCGACAAGTACAAGCAGTGGAACGCGGCCTTCGATGCGGGCTACGCCGCAGCGAAGGGCAAGTCGCTCATCGTTCTGCACCCGCCCGAGCACCAGCATGCCCTGAAGGAGGTCGACGCGGCCGCGCTCGCGGTTGCCGAGGAGCCGCGTCAGGTCGTCGAAATCCTCCGCTACGTGCTCACGGGGAAACTGCCCGAACGGGCGGCTGCGGCGGCGGAGTGACTCAGCCCGCCCGCGGCCGAATGTTCACTGCGTGCTGCACGGCGGTGCAATCGGGAAACCGGTCGGGATCGGCGACGCCGCGGAGATACTCGCTTCAGGCCAGGAGATCTCACGCGCCGAAATAATCGAGCGTGCGCAGCCAAGGGTGCGATGGCGATGTCGGCGATGGAATGCCCACCCGTCGCCCAATGCTGCCCGACCGAAGTCTGCAGCAGTCGCGGGGGCCACCGTTCGGGGTCGGAGAGGACGCGAGCCGGTCGCGGTCCGAAGGAGCGCCGGTCATCGGGACGTGATGCAAGAGCGACCAATGGCGTAATGTCGTGGCGCCTGGGTGACCGCGCGAAGCTATTCCATCGGACAGGAGGTTAAGCTCTTGAGCCTGTACCTTTTCCTGCTAGCAGATGTGCGCCCGTGTCTGGGCAACCGGTGCTGCAAGGGTAGGGATGAAGCACATGATCAAGGAATTTCAGCAGTTTATCGCCAAGGGCAATGTCATGGACATGGCTGTCGGCATCATCATCGGGGCGGCGTTCACGGCGATCGTGAGCGCGCTTGTCGGCGACCTTATCAACCCCATCATCGGGCTCTTCACCGGCGGGGTGGATTTCACCAACAATTACGCTGTGCTTTCGGGCGACGTGCCTGAGGGGGCGAGCCTCGAAGCGGCACGGGAAGCTGGAGCCTCGGTCTTCGCCTATGGCTCGTTCCTGATGGCGGTGATCAATTTCCTGATCATCGCCTGGGTGGTCTTCCTGCTCGTCAAGATGGTCAATCGCGTCAAGGCGGCAGCGTCGCCCCCGACACCCGAAGCCGAGGAGCCGAAGGGGCCGACGCAGGAAGAGCTTCTGGCGGAAATCCGCGATGCGCTGAAGGCCCGGGCCTCCTAGGCGGCCAGGGCCACGTCCGGGGCGATGGCGTCAAGCGCCAGCGCCTCGGCCACCGCCGCGTTCGTCAGTTGGCCGGCGTGGACATTGAGGCCGGCGGCGAGATGCGGGTCGGCGAGGCAGGCCGCGCGCCAGCCCTTGTCGGCCAGCGCCACCAGATAGGGCATCGTCGCGTTCGTCAGCGCGATCGTCGCCGTCCGGGCGACCGCGCCGGGCATGTTCGCCACGCAGTAATGCATGATGCCATCGACCTCGAAGATCGGATCTTCGTGGGTCGTCGGGCGTGAGGTTTCGAAACAGCCGCCCTGGTCGATGGCGACATCGACGATGGCCGCGCCGGGTTTCATGGTCGAAAGCCCCTGGCGAGTGACGAGTTTCGGAGCGGCGGCTCCGGGGATCAGCACCGCCCCGATGACCATGTCGGCCTCCGCAACGAGTTCGGCGGTGTTGCCCGTGCTCGCGTAGCGGGTGCGGAACACGCCGGCGAACGTGTCGTCGAGGTAGCGCAGCCGGGGCAGCGAGCGGTCGAGCACGGCCACATCCGCACCCATGCCGGCGGCTATGCGGGCGGCGTGGGTACCGACCACGCCACCGCCGATGACGGTGACCTTCGCGGGGCCGACGCCGGGGACGCCGCCCATGAGCACGCCGCGCCCGCCATTGGCCTTTTGCAGCGTCCAGGCGCCCATCTGCGGCGCGAGCCGGCCGGCGACTTCGGACATGGGAGCCAGAAGCGGCAGACCGCCCGTGCGGTCGGTCACGGTCTCGTAAGCGATAGCGGTCACGCCGCTCGCGAGGAGATCGCGGGTCTGTTCGGGATCCGGGGCGAGGTGCAGATAGGTAAAGAGAAGCTGACCTTCGCGCAGGCGCGCGCGCTCGATCGCCTGGGGCTCCTTCACCTTCACGATCATCCCTGCGGTCGCGAAGACCTCCTCGGCGGTGTCCACGACGCGCGCGCCGGCCTCGACATAGTCGGCGTCGGGAAAGCCGCTTCCAACCCCGGCCGATGTTTCGACAACGACCTCGTGACCGTGGGTGACAGCCTCTCGGACAGCGTTCGGCGTCATCCCGACGCGGAATTCCTGTGGTTTGATCTCCTTTGGGCAGCCGATGCGCATGGGGCACTCCTCCTTGTAACCTCATGCTCTCATGTGCGCCTCGGGCAGTCTTCGCAATATTCCCGAATGTCTGCTACAATTTGGAGTAAATCACCTGAAAAGGCGGGAAAAGTGAAAGAAAATTCGATTAATTCCGGCCTCGACGGTACGGACCGCCGCATTCTGCGGGTGCTCCAGCGGGCGGGCCGAATCTCCAATGCCGAGCTCGCCGAGCAGGTGAACCTCTCGGCGTCCTCCTGTCATCGGCGGGTGCAGCGACTCGAACGGGCCGGCGTGATCCGCGGGTATGTCGCCCTTTTGGATGCGCGAAAGCTCGGGATGCCGACGATCGTCTTCGTCGAGATCACCCTGTCGGGGCAGGCCGACGAGCTTCTGGAGGCCTTCGAGCGGGAGGTTGCACTCATCGAGAACGTGCTCGAATGCCACCTGATGGCGGGGACCGCGGACTACCAACTGAAGGTCATAGCTGCGGATACCGAGGATTTCGCGCGCATTCACCGTCGCTACCTCGCGCGTCTTCCCGGGGTGGCGCAGATGCATTCGTCCTTCGCACTTCGCACCGTGCGGAGGACGACGGCGCTGCCCGTCTAGGCGGTATCGACGATCTCGAAGTCGTGGGAGATGTCCGCGGTGCTCTCGAGCATCTTCGTGGCAGAGCAATACTTGTCGACGGACAGGTCGATCGCGCGTTTTACGCGCTTTTCGTCGAGGTCCCGCCCCCTGACGACAAAATGAAGGTGAATGCGGGTGAAGACCTTCGGAGGCTCGTCGGCGCGGTCTGCGTCGACTTCGACGATGACGTCCTCGATCGGCTGGCGGCCTTTCTTCAGGATTTCCACCACGTCCCAGGCCGAGCAGCTTCCCGCGCCCATCAGCACCAGTTCCATCGCCGAGGGGCCGGGCTTGGGGCTGTCGCCCTCTGCCGTGCCTATGACGATGGAATGCCCCGATTCGGTCTGCCCGGTGAAGGTCTTGTCGGCGACCCAGGCGATGCGTGATTTCATGGTGCTTCCCCTCACTCTGAGGGCAGCGTTAGCCGGTCGTGGGGCCGAGTTCCAGCACCCGGAAACGACAAACCCCCGGGCGATGCCTCGGGGGTCGTCTCTCGGGCGGCTCGCGCCGCCCCAGCGTCACCAATCGCTCAGAGCATACCTTCGCGCTGCGCCTTTTTCCGCGCGAGCTTCCGGGCCCGGCGGATCGCCTCGGCCTTTTGACGCGCGCGCTTTTCGGACGGCTTCTCGAAATGCTGCCGAAGCTTCATTTCGCGGAACACGCCTTCGCGCTGGAGCTTCTTTTTCAGCGCGCGGAGCGCCTGGTCGACATTGTTGTCGCGGACACTGACCTGCATAGTGGGTGTCACCACCTTTCTGGTTCGAGTTGCATTAACTGCAGGAGGTGGCCTCATAGCAAAGCCGACATAGGTTGTCCACATGGCCGACAGGAAAGGACGCAGAGAGACATGGACGACCCATCCCTGAAGGAAAGACTGCTTGATGCGGCGCTGCCGCATGTCGCGTTCGACGGCTGGTCGCCGAAGACCTTCCGCCTTGCGGCCGAGGACGCCGGGATCGACCGGGCCGTGGCGGAGGCGGCCTGCCCGCGCGGCGCTGTCGACCTGGCGCTTGCTTACCACGACCGGGGTGACGCGGCGATGATCGACCGTCTGAAGACGGCCGCCTTCGCCGACCTGAGATTCCGCGACAAGGTGGCCGAGGCGCTCTGGATCAGGCTCGAGGTCGTCAACGACAAGGAGGCCTTGCGCCGGGCGGCGACACTTTTCGCGCTGCCACACCATGCCGGCGACAGCGCGAAAGCCGTCTGGCAGACCGCCGATGCCGTCTGGAACGCGCTCGGCGACACCTCAGAAGATCACAACTGGTATACCAAGCGCGCCACCCTGTCGGGTGTCTGGGCGGCGACGGTTCTTTACTGGCTCGGAGACGACAGCCCCGGCCACCAGAACACACGCGCCTTCATCGACCGGCGGATCGAGGAGGTCATGCAGATCGAGAAGGTGAAAAGCCGGGTCAGAAAGACGCCCATTGTCGGCCCCCTGGCACGGGGCGCGGAAAACGCCCTGTCGCGGATCCGTGCGCCGGCGTCTGCGCCACGTCCCGATCTGCCCGGTTCGTGGCGGCCACCGGTGGACGGCTCCTGAGTCCCGGCCTCGCGATTTGGGTCTTTCGTTCGGGTCCTGAGCGCTCTATATGAACCGGGACTTCCCCGACATCGTGGAAAAGGCCCCCGGGGCCAGCCGGGTCAGGTGCCGGGGAAAGACCGTCCGAAGGAGAGACGCGATGAACAAACCGATCATGGCAAAGGCAACAGCCGTCTGGCTTGTCGACAACACGACGCTGAGCTTCAGGCAGATCGCAGATTTCTGCGGCTTGCACGAGCTCGAGGTGCAAGGCATCGCCGACGGCGACGTGGCCGCCGGGGTGAAGGGGTTCGACCCGATCCAGAACAACCAACTCGAGCCCGAAGAGATCGAGAAGGGCGAGAAGGACGCGACCTATTCGCTCAAGCTGAAGTACAACGCCGCGGCGGTGGGCGAGGAAAAGCGGCGCGGGCCGCGCTACACGCCACTGTCGAAGCGCCAGGACCGGCCGGCGGCGATCCTGTGGCTCGTGAAGTTCCACCCCGAATTGACCGACGGGCAGATCTCGAAGCTCGTCGGAACCACCAAGCCGACGATCCAGTCGATCCGCGAGCGGACACACTGGAACATATCGAACATCCAGCCTGTCGACCCCGTGGCGCTCGGCCTCACGAAGCAGACCGAGCTCGACGCCGCCGTGCAGAAGGCCAACGCCAAGAAGGAGCGCGACGGCGAGGTCATGAGCGATGACGAACGCCGCAAGCTGGTCTCCACCGAGCAGTCGCTCGGGATGGACACCGAACCGAGGATGCCGACGGCGATCTCCGGGCTCGAGACCTTCTCGTTGAGCGAGAGTGAGGCCGAGGAGAAGAAAGACGACAACGTGCCCGACGCCGACAGTTTCTTCAACTTGCCCGAAGGCGAGGACGACGAAAACGACAACGACGACGACGACGACGAGAAGTGAGGCGCTCGGGGCGCCGCCCCGAGCCCCGGTTCGGATCCGGGCTGCCCAGCGATATGTTCAAACGGAATATGTGAGCCCCGGGCAGCGCCGCGAGTCTAGAACGACTTGCGCGCTCTGAGGGCTGCCGAGATGGTCCCGTCGTCGAGGTAGTCGAGTTCGCCCCCCACCGGCACACCCTGGGCGAGCGACGTCACCCGGCACCGGCCCTCCAGCGCATCAGCGATATAATGAGCCGTGGTCTGTCCGTCGACGGTCGCGTCGAGGGCCAGGATAACCTCCTCGACCCCTTCTGCCGCCACCCGATCGACGAGCCGCGGAATGCCGAGTTCGTCCGGGCCCACCGCGTCGAGAGCCGAAAGCGTGCCGCCGAGGACGTGGTAGCGTCCCCTGAAGACGCTCGCACGCTCCATCGCCCAGAGGTCGGCGACGTCGCCGACCACACAGATCTCTCCCGTGGCGCGCTTCTCGCTTGCGCAGATACCGCAGATGTCGTGGGAGGAGATGTTGCCGCAGTTGAGGCATTCGCGTGCGGTCGCTGCGACCGCGGCCATGGCTTCGGCCAGCGGCGTCATGAGTTGGCGGCGCTTGCCTATGAGATGCAGCACCGCGCGCCGGGCCGAGCGCGGCCCGAGCCCCGGCAGCTTCGCCATCATCTCGATGAGCG
>CAZPPH010000176.1:0-6172 GCA_964588375.1 uncultured Rhodobacterales bacterium
GCGCCACCCCGCGCGAGGTCCCGGGTCGAGCCCGTGACGGTCGACGGGAGGTGGCCCGCCCCGGTCTCCGCGCCTTGGCCCGGCGATCACCACCACGCGAGGGCCGCGGGCAGGTCCGCGACCGAAACGGCGGCGCGGAACTGTTTCGCGCGGCGAGACAATCCATTTCGACACCCCCTCATCGGTGCAGAAATGACGCGGGCCATGCCTCGCGCATGCCCCCAAAGCGCCACGTTCTTGCCGCAATGCCTCGGGCCGCGCTACTTTGACGTGTCCTCTTGAATGGTGCCCCCACATGCGTACTCGTGCTGTCCTTCTTTCCGCTCTCCTTCTCGCCGGGCCTCCCGCCGCGGCCGAGGGCCTGTATCCGTCACAAATGCCGGAATTCGGCCCCGAGACCCTCAGCCTCGTCCGGGCGACCGAGGAGCTGTTCGAATCGCTCGAGGCCGAAAGTGCGAGATCCGCGCCGACCGAGCGCTTCCAGCTCCGCCCGGTCTTGCGCGACGCAGAACCCACAGGCCTTCCCGCCGCTGGCCGCCATGCGCTCAGTGCCGAGAACGGGCCGGTCACGAACCTCATCGCCTACGAGATCACCTGGTATCCCACCGACCGGCTCTCCGGCACGGTGGACTTCGTGGGCACCTGGGAGAATGGCCGCAACCTCGTCTGCGGCTACGTCACGTGGGACATGTCCGATCCGGCCAGGCCGACGCTGGCGACGATGACCACGTCCTATCTCGACACCGGGACCCTCCTGCGGCTGCCCGCGGACGCCGCTCATGCCGAGCTTCTCCGCGCCAATTGCGCGTTCGGCGAAATCGAACCCAACCTCGAACTGGCCCGCGCCCCGGACTGAGGGCGCGACCGGTCGCCCGTGGCCGCCGGGCGCTGCGCGTCGCAGGAGAGGCTGCATCAGGCCCGGGTCGAAAGACGCAACCTGTCCCTGCGCCGCGAGAAAACGCATTCCCGAGAACTCGCCGTTCAGTCCCGAAACGAGGGTCATTTCCCCCTTGCCCGCCTCCCCCTGCCCCGCTAGAAGCCAAGCCTTCCCCGGCGGACACCCTTGGAGGCCGCCGGCTCAACATCAGGAGAACACCATGGCTGGCGAGATCCCCGATCTCATCGCCACGGAACGGACGGGGACAGGCAAGGGGGCCGCCCGTCAAGCCCGCAGAGACGGGCTCGTTCCTGGCATCATCTACGGCGGCGGCAGCGACCCCGTCCCGATCAACATCCCCTTCAACGTGCTGATGAAGCGGCTCAAGCAGGGCCGGTTTCTCTCGACGCTCTTCAACATGAAGGTCGAGGGGCAGGACGACGTCCGCGTGATCTGCCGCAACGTGCAGCGCGACGTGGTGAAGGACCTGCCGACCCATGTCGACTTCATGCGGCTGAAGCGGAACTCGAAGGTCAACCTCTTCATCGGCGTCGAGTTCGTGGGCGAAGACGCCTGCCCCGGCCTGAAGAAGGGCGGCGTGCTGACGGTCGTGCGCCCCGAGGTCGAGCTTGTCGTGACCGCCTCCGACATTCCCGAAAGCATCACGGTCGATCTCTCGGGCCTCGAAATCGGCGATACCGCGACGATCTCGGGCGTGACCCTGCCGACCGGCGCGAAGCCGACCATCGACCGCGACTTCGTGATCGCCAATATCCAGGCCCCGTCGGGACTTGCCTCGCAAGCCGAAGAGGACGAGGAGGCACCGGAGGCCGACGAGGTTCCGACGACCGGCGAGGAAGCCGAATCCGAAGAGTGAGGCCGAACGACCTGCGGATCGAGGCGGGGCCCTTCCGGGGCCCCGTTTTCATCTGGCCCGGAGAGGGCTGGCCTTTCCGGCCGAGGATAGGCAAACAGCACTGAAGCCCGCTGCAACCGCGAGAGCAGACATGCGCCTCTTCGTCGGCCTCGGAAACCCCGGCCCCAAATACGCCCGCAACCGCCACAACATCGGCTTCATGGCCGTGGACCGCATTGCCTCCGACCATGGCTTCGCGCCCTGGCGGGCGAAGTTCCAGGGCTCGCTCGCCGAGGGGCGGCTGGGGCCGGAGAAGGTGGTGCTTCTGAAGCCCGAAACCTTCATGAACCTCTCCGGCCAGTCGGTCGGCGAGGCGATGCGGTTCTTCAAGCTCGAGCCCGCCGACGTGGTCGTCTTCCACGACGAGATCGACCTCGCGCCCGGAAAGCTCAAGGTGAAGACCGGCGGCGGGCACGCGGGCCACAACGGCCTGCGCTCGCTGCACTCCCATATCGGCGAGAGCTACACCCGGGTGCGCATGGGCGTCGGCCACCCCGGACGCAAGGAGGCGGTGGCGGGCTACGTGCTGCACGACTTCCCGAAAGCCGACGATGACTGGCTCGACGACATGCTGCGCGGCGTCTCCGACGGGGCGGCGGCCCTCGCTGAAGGCGACACCGGAAGGTTCCAGAACGCGGTGGCGCTCCGGCTCAACCCGCCGCGGTCCTCGACAACGGCAAGGCCGGAGAAACCGACCGCTTCCGAAAAGCCGGAGCCCTCCCCCGACCCGCAGCTTCCCGGGGAAGACAATCGCTCGGCGCTTCGCAAGCTCGTCGACAGGTTCCGGTAGCAAGAGCTCGCGGCTGCAGGCCGGCCGGGCACAGTGTCGCTCGGGGCGACCCGCGCGCGCGGCCCGATGATCCGGGTGTGTCACGGGCTTGCCGGGTCGCTCCGGCCCGCGCCAGCCCGCAGGTCCGGGTGAGGCACGACGCAGCGGGCGGCCGCCTATGGCTTGATTCCCGCCCGTGGAAGCGTAGCTTTGGGCCATGATCGACAAAGCTCCCTCCGTCAACGTCCTCGACGGCCCGCTCTCGCCCTGTTCGTCCGACCCCGTCACCGGCTTTTTCCGCGACGGCCATTGCAACACCTGTGCGGCCGACCAGGGGTCGCACACCGTCTGCGCGGTGATGACCGCGGAATTCCTCGCCTACTCGAAATATCTGGGCAACGACCTTTCCACCCCGCGGCCCGAGTTCCGGTTCGCCGGCCTCAAGCCCGGCGACCGCTGGTGCCTGTGCGCCGCGCGTTTCATGCAGGCGGCCGATGAAGGCGTCGGCCCGAAAGTCGACCTTGCGGCCACCCACAAGAGAGCCCTCGACGTTGTTCCGCTCGACGTGCTCGAAGCCCATTCGCTGTCCGAAGCCGAGTAGCGGTCAATCCGCGTTCATGAGCTCGTCGATGAAGAGGCTCAGAAGCTGCGAGCGGCCGCTTACGCCGGCCTTGCGGTAGATCGCGGCCGTCTGCGCCTTCACGGTGCCCTCCGAGGTGTCCCGGAACTCGGCGATTTCGTGGGTCGAGAGGCCCTTGATCGCAAAAAGCGCGACATCGCGTTCGGCCGGGGTAAGGCTCCACGCAGCGAAGCGTTCCTCCAGCACCTCCATGAAGGCCCCCGACGCTGCCCTCAACGCTTCTTCGGCGCGGCGGGTCCGGGCCCGGGCCTGGCGCAGGGCGATACCGCCGACCGCGATGCCGAGGATGAGGCCGAAGGCGGCGCCGATTTCGATAAGCTCGACGAGCTGCCAGTCGAGCGGCGCGATGTCGAGGCCGAGCACGCTGGCGGCGATGCCGGAGACGAAGAAGGCCGCGCAGAGAATCTGGATGACAAGGATGCCCGCGAGGACATAGCGGTTCGTCACTTCATGTCCCCGTGCTCTCCGTCCACCGTCTGATATCGCTCCGCTTCAGCGCGACTCAATCGTCGTCGTCATCGTCGTCGTCATCACCGTCGTCGTCGTCATCGTCGTCATCATCATCATCGTCGTCATCACCGTCGTCATCATCGTCATCGTCGTCATCGTCGTCATGACCGTCGTCATCATCATCGCCGTCTTCGTCGTCGTCATCGCCTTCGTCGTCATCGCCTTCGTCGTCGGACCCGCCAATCCAGCCGCCGCCCGACGAGCCACTCCAGCGGTCGTCGTCGTCATCATCGCCGCGCATGTCGAAATAATCGCGCAGGATCACCCCGTTCACGGGGTTCAGGACCACCTCGCGCCGGCCCGGCGGACCGGTGGCGATGAAGCGAAGGCGGCCCAGAAGCGTCCGGGTCACGCTAATCCGGGTGAACCCTTCATCGCGCAACTCGCGGACCACCCTGTCGCGCAGAGCGTTGTCCTGCGCGGCGGCGGGCGCGGCGGCGAGGGTGGCCGCGAGAAACAGCGAGATGGCAAATCGCTTCAGCATTGGCGAGACCTTTGTCGGACCCTTGGCATTTTGCAAGGGAGCCCTTCGGTTCATTCCCCCCGCGACTTGCGGAAGGTGGCGTTGAACGCGATGGAAATCCGCTCGCCGTCGGCCTCGTTCGGATAGACCCAGTGCACGAGATACGACGGGAACAGAATCATCTCTCCGGGTTCGGGGCGGAGCTTCTTTTTCGCCCGGAACGGCGGCGCACCGAGCAATCGCCAGTTCGGCAGGTCCGAGCGCGGGTCGAGGAACTCGATCATCCCCGAATTGCCTGTCTCAACCTCCGGCTGCGAGACGTAATAGACCCCCGACCAGTGCGCGCCGGGGTGGGTGTGGGGGGCATTGAAGCCTCCCGGCGGGTTGGCGTTCATCCAGGCGAAGATCTTCAGTCGCAACGTGGCCGGGTCGGTCCTGGCCTTTATCCGGCGTGTCGCGTCGAGCACTGCCTCCTCGGCCGTCTCCCTCAGCGTCACGAAGGGGGCGGCCGCCTCCTCGAAGAGGTTACCCGCCGAATGCCAGCCCAGCCTGTTCGACTTGTCGACGCCCGCCGAGGCCGCCCGCAGCCGGGCCCCCTCCTCCAGCAGGGCTGCATTGAGGGCGGCGTGATCGGCCACCCTGTAGCGCAGGAGAGGGGTCGAAAAGAGCTTGTCGTGAGTGGTGTGGTCCAGCATGTCCTGGGTCTTTCCGCATAAGGCCCGGCGCCGCGGGGACGCCGGGCGGAGAGGGTCACGAAGCGACCGGATCAGTCCTCGTCGTCGTCATCCTCGTCATCGTCGGACTCGTCCGACTCGTCGTCGTCATCATCCTCGTCGTCGTCGTCCTCGTCATCATCCTCGTCATCGTCTTCGTCGTCATCCTCGTCATCGTCCTCGTCGTCATCCTCGTCATCGTCCTCTTCGTCATCCTCGTCATCGTCCTCGTCGTCGTCATATTCCTCGTCGTCATCCTCGTCGTCTTCGTCGTCGTCTTCGTCGTCCTCGTCATCGAGCTCCATCTTCCAGGCGTTGTCTTCGAGCTCGAGTTCGTAGCGGCGACCATCCGGGCCCATGGCCTTGATCTCGGTGTTGCGGCCGAAAGCGCGCTCGACCTCGGTGACGGTGAACCCGTTGGCGAGCAGCCGGTCGATCTGCCCCTGGATTTCAGGCGGGTAACCGGATTGCGCGATGGCGGTCGTGCCGAGCAGAGCGGCGCTGGCGGAAAGAGTGAGAAGCTTGTTCATGGCCTTGTCCTTCATCTGGTTTCGTTCGCGATGCGCGTTGCGCATGAACGAAGGTTGGCACCCCGACCCGGTGGAAGGACATTGGTCAGGAGATTAGGCCGGGGTCCATAAACCCCGGACATACCCGCATAAACCTGAGTTTATGGCCCGTTCGGGCGGCTCAGTGCCCGCCCATCTCGAAGCCGAAGGCGCGCGCGACGGTGAAGATGTCCTTGTCGCCGCGTCCGCACATGTTCATGCAGATGATGTGGTCGGAAGGCAGGTCGGGCGCGATCTTCGCGACGTGGGCAAGCGCGTGGGACGGCTCGAGCGCGGGGATGATCCCCTCGGTTTCGCAGCAGAGCTTGAACGCCTCGAGCGCCTCGGCATCGGTGATCGCGACGTATTCGGCCCGCCCGATGTCGTGAAGCCAGGAATGCTCCGGACCGATGCCGGGGTAGTCGAGCCCCGCCGAAATGCTGAAGCCCTCGAGGATCTGGCCGTCGTCGTCCTGCAAGAGGTAGGTGCGGTTGCCGTGGAGCACGCCCGGCCGCCCGCCGGTGAGCGAGGCGCAATGCTCCATCTTCTCGTTCACGCCCTTGCCGCCGGCCTCGACGCCGATGATCCGGACGTCGGCGTCGTCGAGGAACGGGTAGAAGAGGCCCATCGCGTTCGACCCGCCGCCGATGCAGGCGATGATCGTGTCGGGCAGCCGCCCCTCCTGTTCGAGAAGCTGCGCCTTCGCCTCCTTGCCGATGATCGACTGGAAGTCGCG
>CAZPPH010000177.1:0-6139 GCA_964588375.1 uncultured Rhodobacterales bacterium
GCGACGGTCTGCATCGTGAAGAGCGTACCAGAGACGTTGATGTCGAAGACGCGGGTGTAGTCGGCGCGCTCGATCTCGACGATGGGCGCGGCGGTGAAGATTGCCGCGTTGTTGATGAGGATGTCGATCCGACCGAAGGCGTCCACGGTGGCCGCGACGGCCGCGTCGATGCTTTCCTGCCGGGTGACGTCCATCTCGACGGCGATGGCCGCTTCGCCGATCTCACGGGCGGAGATGCGGGCGCGGTCGTTGTCGATGTCTCCGATGGCCACCTGCGCGCCCTCCCGCGCATAGGCCTCGGCGAAGGCGCGCCCGATGCCCCGCGCCGCGCCGGTGATCAGCGCCGTCTTTCCTTCCAGCCGTCTCATGCGATGCGCAGCCCCTCTTTGTCGAAACGGTGCAGGTGGTCCGGGTCGGGCGTGAGCCAGACCTGGTCGCCGTAATGCAGGTCGACCTCGCCCCCGACGCGCACCGTGACGGGCTCGGGAATGCCCTCGCAGGTCACATGGAAGAACGTGTCCGAACCGAGGTGTTCGGAGACTCCGACCTTGCCTTGCCATTCCCCGCTCTCGGAGGAAACGGAGACATGCTCGGGGCGTATGCCGACGGTCTCGGCACCGTGACGGGCGGCGACCTGGCCGCCGATCAGGTTCATCTTGGGGCTGCCGATGAAGCCCGCCACGAACAGGTTTCGCGGGGTGCGGTAAAGCTCCAGCGGAGAGCCGACCTGCTCGATGTTGCCGGCGCGCAGAACCACGATCTTGTCGGCCATGGTCATGGCCTCGACCTGGTCGTGGGTGACGTAGATCATCGTCGTCTTGAGGCGGTTGTGGAGTTCGGAAATCTCAAGCCGCATTCCCACCCGGAGCGCCGCGTCGAGGTTCGAGAGCGGCTCGTCGAAGAGGAAGGCCGACGGCTCGCGCACGATGGCCCGCCCGATGGCGACGCGCTGGCGCTGGCCGCCCGAAAGCTGGCCGGGCCGCCGATGGAGGTAGTCCGTCAGGTTCAGCACGTCCGCAGCGGCCTTCACGCGGCGCTCCTGCTCGGCGGCGTCGAGGCCCGCCATGCGCAGCGGGAAGGCGATGTTCTTGCGCACAGACATGTGCGGATAGAGTGCGTAGGACTGGAAAACCATGGCGAGGCCGCGCCTCGCGGGCGGGACCGTCGTCGCATCCTGCCCGTCGATGCGGATCGCGCCCGAGGTCACGTCCTCCAGTCCCGCGATCAGCCTCAGAAGCGTGGACTTGCCGCAGCCCGAGGGGCCGACGAAGACAACGAACTCCCCGTCCTCGATGGTCAGGTCGAGCGGCGGGATGACCTCCACCGTCCCGAAGGACTTCGCCACCTTGTCGAGCGTGATGCGTCCCATGCCCCGTGTCTCCCTTGCTGCCCTACCGCTTTCCCGCTTCAGGGCTCATTTCACCGCGCCGAAAGTCAGGCCGCGGACGAGTTGTTTCTGGCTGAACCAGCCGAGGATCAGGATAGGCGCGATCGCCATGGTCGAGGCTGCGCTGAGCTTGGCGTAGAAGAGGCCCTCGGGGCTCGAATAGCTGGCGATGAATGCCGTCAGCGGCGCCGCGTTCGCGGCCGTCAGGTTCAGCGTCCAGAAAGCCTCGTTCCAGGCCAGGATGATGTTCAGGAGCACGGTCGAGGCGATGCCCGGAATGGCCATGGGCGTCAGGACGTAGAGGATTTCCTGGCGCAGGCCCGCACCGTCCATCCGCGCGGCTTCGAGGATATCGACCGGGATCTCGCGGAAGTAGGTGTAGAGCATCCAGACGATGATCGGCAGGTTGATCAGCATGATCACGAGGGTCAGGCCGATCCTCGTGTCGAGCAGGTTGAACTGCACGAAGATCAGCGAGATCGGGTAGAGCACGCCGACCGCGGGAAGCATCTTGGTCGACAGCATCCACAGCAGGATGTCCTTGGTCCGACGCGATGGCACGAAGGCCATGGACCAGGCCGCGGGCACCGCGACGAGGATGCCGAGGAAGGTCGATCCGCCCGCGATGATGACCGAATTCCAGAGAAACCGCATGTAGTCTGACCGCTCCTGCACGATGGTGTAGTTCTCCAGCGTCCAGTCGAAGTTGCAGAACAGCGGCGGGTTGTTGATCGCCTGCGCCTCGGTCTTGAAGCTCGTCAGGATGGTCCAGTAGATCGGAAAGAAGATCGTGAGCCCGATCGCCCATGCGACGGCGGTGGTGGCGATCTTGCGGCGTGTGGAAATTGCGCGTGCCATGTCCGCTCCTTACCGGTCCAGGTTCTTGCCGACGATGCGCATCAGGAACAGCGCGATGATGTTGGCGAGAATGATCGCGTAGACGCCGCCCGCCGATCCCAGTCCGATGTTCTGGCTGTCCACAACGCGCTGGAAGATGAGGTAGGTGAGCGTCCGGGTGCCAAAGGAGCCGCCCGTCGTCACGAAAATCTCTGCGAAGATCGACAGAAGAAAGATCGTCTGGATCAGGACGACGATCGTGATCGCCCGGGCGAGGTGCGGCAGGATGATGTAGAAGAAACGGGCCAGACCCGGCGCCCCGTCCATCTCTGCGGCTTCCAGTTGTTCGCTGTCGAGCGACTGGATCGCGGTCAGAAGGATGAGCGTGGCGAAGGGCAACCACTGCCACGACACGATCAGGATGATCGACTGCACCGAGGCCTCGGACATCCACGACACCGGCTCGGCCCCGAAGAAGCGCCAGAGATGCGCGAACATGCCGTTCACCGGGTCCATCATCATGTTCTTCCACACGAGTGCCGAGACGGTCGGCATCACGAAGAAGGGCGCGATCACCAGGATGCGGACGATCCCCTGCCCCCAGAACGGCTGATCGAGAAGCACCGCCAGAAGAACGCCGAGGATGACCGTTATGACCAGCACGCCACCCACGATCAGAAGCGTGGCCTGGATGCTCGGCCAGAAGGAGCTGGACCCGATGAAGCGGACGTAATTCTCGAAGCCCACCCAGTCGAGGCCCCGTTCCAGCGAGTCGCCACGCATCGGCAGGTAGCGCTTGAACGAGAAGTAGAGCGTCATCGTCAGCGGCACGAGCATCCAGCCCATGAGCAGGATCACGGCCGGCGCCATCATCAGTCTTGCCGCGGATCTCGAATGCCGGGTCGCCATGGATGCACCTCACCTGTGCGCGGGGTCGCCCTCACGCAGAAACGGTCGGATTTGCTAAGGGCGGGAGAACCGGGGGGCAGCGCGAAGCCGCCCCCCGGGTAGGGTGGAGCAAAGGACCTAGCGGTAGCCCGCCGCCTCCATCGCGTCACTGGTCAGCGCCTGCGCGTTTTCCAGCGCCTGCCCGACGGATTGCTGGCCGGCATAGACCTCGGCGAACTCCTGGCTCACCTCGGTGGCGATGCCGGCGAACTCGGGGATGGCCACGAACTGGATGCCGACATACGGGACCGGATCGACCGTCGGGTTGGTCGGGTCGGCCGCCTTGATGGACTCCAGCGTCATCTGGGCGAAGGGAACGTCCTGATAGGCGGGGTTATCGTAGAGCGAGTTGCGCGCGCCCGGCGGAACGTTGGCCCAGCCTTCGTTCTCGGCCACGAGCTCGATGTATTCCTTCGAGGTCGCCCACTCGATGAACTCCTTGGCCGCGTCTTCCTTCTGGGTGCCGGCCGGAATGGCGAGCGCCCACGCCCAGAGCCAGTTGGAGCGCTTCTCGACGCCTTCGGCGTTCGGCGCCAACGCAAAGCCCACGCTGTCGGCCACGCTGGAATCGTCGGGGTTGGTCACGAACGAGGCGGCGACGGTGGCGTCGATCCACATGCCGCAACGGCCCTGCTGGAACAGCGACAGGTTCTCGTTGAAGCCGTTCGTGGCGTAGCCCGGAGGACCGTAGCTGTTCATCAGGTCGACGAAAAAGGTCAGCGCCTCCTCCCACTCGGGCTGATCGAACTGGGCGTTCCAGTCCTCGTCGAACCAGCGCGCACCGAAGGAGTTTGCCGTCACCGTGATGAAGGCGCCGCCCTCGCCCCAGCCGGGCTTGCCGCGCAGGCAGATGCCGTAGACCTCGTTCTCGGTGTCGTGCATCGCCTCGGCTGCCTCGCGGATGAACTGCCAGGTCGGAGCCTCGGGCATCTCCAGCCCGGCTTCTTCCATGAGGTCGGTGCGATACATGACCATAGAGCTCTCGCCGTAGAACGGCGCGGCATAGAGGGTGCCGTCGAAGCTGAGGCCGCCGCGCATGGCGGGCAGGATGTCGTCGACATCGTATTCCTCGGACAGGTCGTCGAGCGGCACGAGCCAGCCGTTGGCGCCCCAGATCGGCGTCTCGTACATGCCGATCGTCATGATGTCGAACTGGCCGCCATTGGTGGTGATGTCGGTCGTCACACGCTGCCGGAGCACGTTCTCCTCGAGTGTCACCCACTCGACGCCGATGCCGGTCTGTTCGGTGAACTGATCAGTGTAACCCTGCATGCGGATCATGTCGCCGTTGTTGACGGTGGCGATGGTGATGGTGGTGTCCTGGGCCGTTGCGGCGGTCGCGCAAACGCAGATCGCAAGGGCCGTGGACGCGCGAAGCGCGGTTCTCGGGGACATCCGTATCCTCCCTAACTTGGATGCTATGTAATCTCAGGCTACGGCCCGAGATTACCGCACGTCAACAAATTTCTTTACGCGCGTCAATTATTGCGCCTCATGCCGACGCGCGCAGGATCAGTCGCGCAGGGATGAGGGTCTCGCTCCTGCTCTCAAAGCGGCCGCCGGCCTCGATCAGGGAAAACAGCGTTTCCATGCACTTGGCGGCCACCGCTTCGTACTCGTGGGCGGCCGTTGTGAGCGACGGGCATGTGAACCGCGAGAACGGATGATCGTCGTGCGACGCCACCCTGAGCGCGCAACCGTCGCCGCGTCCAACCCGCAGGCCGCGCTCGTAGCAGGCCGCCAGGAAGCCGATGGCGAGTCGGTCGTTGCTGCAGAGCACGGTGTCCGTCTGCAGCCGGCGAGAGGCAAGGAGTTCGTGCGCGCCCTGCCGCCCGATTTCCTCGAAGCCCCACCCCTCCCCCTCGACCTTGACCACATCCGGCTCAAGCCCGGCATCCTCCATGATCCGGAGATATGCGTTGCGCCGCTTGTTCGCATTGGGGTTCGCCGGATTGCGCATCTCGAAGAAGCACGGGGGGGATCCGGTCCGGCAGAGATAGTCGACAGTCTGCTTCACGAAGCTGAAATTGTCCGAGCCGACAAAGGCTTCGCCCATATCGTCGATATTGCTGTCGAAAAGCAAAGTGGGCACGTCACGACAAAATCGCTCGATCGCGGAACGGTCGGACAGCCGGCCGAGCGGGGCGAGAAAGACGCCGGCAGGCTTGAGCGCGGTCAGGCCCTCGAGGATCTCGTTCTCCAGCCTGCGTTCGCCGTGCGAACTGTAAAGGATCGGCGAGAACCCGGCTTCAATGCAGCGCAACTCGATGATGCGCGCGATCTCGGCGAAGAAAGGGTCTGCAAGGTAGGGCACGACGATCCCGACGTTCTTCGTCAGGCTTCGGTTCTGGTTCACCGCGTAGATGTTGGGACGAAAGTCGTAGCGCTCGAGTGCCGCCTCGATGCGCGCGCGCGTCCTTGGCCGGACGCTGGCCGGATCGTTGAAATACTTCGACACGGTCGGCCGGGAAAGCCCGCTTAGCGCCGCGAACTCCTCCATGTTCCGAATCTTGTATTCGCTCATGAACTCACCCCTGTCGCGCGTTTCGGGCGGGGCGGCCCGTTCCTTCCGGTCCATGGCTTCTAGGAACTCCCAAAACATGACGCGAGTAAAGTTTTTTCTTGCAACCGGCGGGCCATGCGGCTTCGTTGCCGGTCCGCGAGAAACTGCCATTGCCACGTGCCGGTGACCATAGGGTCCCGGACGATGATCGGCTCGGGAGGGAGGTCGCGCCATGCATGGAGGCCGTTACCTTCTCGGTCACGGACGCGGTCAACGTCCTGTCGGAGGCGGGATCGATGCCGGACGCCCTTCTCGCCATTGGTGGCGGCACCTGGAGCGATTTGCCTGGCGGAAAGCCAACAGTCTGGTCGAGATGCTCTCGATCCTCGCTCGACATGCCATGGACCGCGCGAGGTGCAGGCCGTCACCGGCCACCAGACGCTCGCGATGGTCCGGAAATTCCG
>CAZPPH010000178.1:0-6114 GCA_964588375.1 uncultured Rhodobacterales bacterium
GCGGTAAGGCTCGAAAATGCGGCGTGACTTCGTTACCATCCGATTCAGGCCGGGCTTCTCGATGGAAATGGGGGGAAAACAGGGTCATGACCGCAGGACCATTCCCATGAAATTCGAAAGCGTGCGGCCTGACGCTCGGTGGATACTGCGCGACGGGACCCGAGACCTGCACGATCGGGCGGAAGCGGCCCTCGGCAGCGGGCCCATGCAGAGGACCGGGGACTACATCGCAATGCTCCGGGCCAATCTGGACATGACCGAGACCGTGGTTTGCGCCGTCGAGCCGCATTTGCCCGGCTGGCTGACTGCCGGTCTCGACCGGGATCGCATGCGGCTGCGCACCGACCTCGCGGATCTCGGCGCCACCTGCAGCCCGCGCGCGGCGACCGTCAGCATTGCGGACCGGGCCGGTGCGATGGGGGCGGTGTATGTCTGCGAAGGAGCGCGGCTCGGAGGACGCGTTCTGGCCCGGCAGGTGCAGGAGACACTCGGACTGACCGCGGACCATGGCGCCGCCTACCTCGGCGGCGAAGGGGGAGACTCGGGCGCAAGGTGGCGCGGCTTCGTCGACGCGCTGAACCGCGACCTCACCCGCCCGGAAGACCTCAACCGGGCCCTCCTCGCGGCCCGCAGCATCTTCGCCCTCATCATCAAGAGCTACGAGGAGGCCTGATGCCCGATGACGCGCGAGATCCACCGTTCGGGCGGGTGACGCTCACGGACTGCGACCGCGAACCGATCCATATCCCCGGCTCCATCCAGCCCCACGGTGCCCTGATCGCGTTCGATCCTGAAAGCCACGAGGTCATCCAGTGGGCGGGCGATCTGGAGGGTCTGCTCGGCATCGGCCCGAGCGACGTGGCGGGCATGAGCCTGCGCGACCTGCTCGGTCCCGGGTCGTCCGAACGGCTCGAAGAGGCGATCAGGCAGAGCGGTCCGCGGCCCCTGCCACTGAAGAACTACGAGGTGGAAATCGAGACGAGGGCGGGAGCCGTCGACGCGATCGTGCATCCTGAAGGCCCGGTTCTCATCATCGAGTTCGAACGGGCCATGCGCAGCCATGGCGGCATGCACTCCACCCTCTTCACCGTCCAGAACATGCTCGCCGAGGTCAATGCGACCACGAAGCTCGCCGACTACCACCAGACCTGCGCCGAACAGATCCGCGAGCTGACCGGCTTCGCGCGGGTGATGGTCTACCGCTTCCTCGAGGACGGCAGCGGCACCGTCGTGGCCGAGGCCAAGGCCGACCGTCTCGACAGCTACCTGGGGCTGCACTACCCCGAGACCGACATCCCCAAGCAGGCGCGCGAACTCTACCGCACCAACTGGCTGCGCAGCATCCCCGATGTCGCGTATACGCCGCAGCCGCTTTGTCCCGAGATCAACCCGCTCACCGGCGCGCCGCTCGACCTGAGCCACTCCGCCTTCCGCAGCGTCTCACCGCTTCACATCCGGTATCTCGAGAACATGGGCGTCGCGGCCTCCATGTCGCTGTCGATCGTGAACCGGAACGAACTCTGGGGGCTGATCGCCTGCCACCATGACGCGCCACACTACCTGGCCTGTGAAACGCGCGCCGCCTGCGAGGTGTTCGCGCAGGTCTACTCGCTTCAGCTGGAATCCCGGGAACATGCCGAAACCTTCGAGTATTCGCTGCAGCAGCGTTCGGTGCACCAGCAGCTCATCACCCGTCTGGCGCGCGAGGAGAGCCTGTCGGACGGGCTGATCCGCCACCGGCCGAACCTGCTCGACCTGATCCAGGCCGACGGCGTCGCGGTTTTCGTCGACGGTGAATATGCGGAGATCGGCCATACGCCCGGCCAGGCCGGCGTGCAGGGCATCCTGCGCCGGCTCGACGGGCGCGAGGACGGGGTGTTCGCGACCATGAGCCTCGCGGAGAGCTTTCCCGACATAGCAGGCAGCCTCGGGGAAACCGCCGGGATGCTGGCGCTCTCGATCTCGCGCTCGCCCAACGACTACATCGTCTGGTTCCGCCGCGAAGTCGTCGAGACCGTGACCTGGGCCGGCAATCCGGCCAAGGCTGTCGAGGTGGTCGATGGTACCGAGACGCTGACCCCGCGCGCCTCCTTCGCCGCATGGCGCGAGACCGTGCGCGGGCGCTCCCGTCCCTGGAAGGCGAACGAGATCGAGGCGGTCGAAGCGCTGCGGCTGTCGGTCCTGGAGGTCGTTCTGCGGCGGATGGACCAGGTCGCGCGCGAGCGCGCCGAGGCGCAGGAGAAGCAGGCGCTCATGGTCGCCGAACTCGATCATCGGGTGAAGAACACGATGGCGAACATCCAGTCGCTCATGCGGCACACACGGCGGTCGCAGACGACGCTCGACGGCTATGTCGAAAGCCTCGAGAAGCGCATCAAGGCGATGTCCTACGCCCACAACCTCCTGTCCCAGAGCCGCTGGCACAGCGCCGAACTCAAGGCGTTGCTCGAAGACGAACTCCGCCCGCACGAGTTGGCGAACGGCGCGATATCGCTTGCGGGCGAAGCAGTGGAACTCAAGCCCCGATCGGCGCTCGCCCTGTCGATGGTGTTCCACGAACTCGCCACGAATGCCGCGAAATACGGCGCCCTGTCCGTCGCGGAAGGACAGTTGAGCGTGCGGTGGTGGGTGGAGGCCGACCACCTGCACCTCACCTGGCGCGAACGCAACGGCCCCCCGGTCGATCCGCCATCGCGCAAGGGCTTCGGCCGGACCGTCATAGAGCAGTCCCTGTCCTTCGAACTCGAAGGCGAGGTTGTCCTGCGCTTCGCACGCGAAGGCGTCGAATGCGACCTGATGGTGCCGATGAGCCTCGTGCACCCGGCCGGGCAGTCCGATGCGGCCAAGGATCCGGCGGAGAAGGAGAGCGGCGATGCCCCGCTCCGTCCGATCAGGGTCCTGCTGGTCGAGGATTCCATGATCACGGCGCTCGATATTGCCCAGACGCTGGAGGATCTGGGCTTCGAGGTCCTCGGACCGACCGGACGCGTCTCCGGCGCGATCGGCATCCTCGACAAGGAAAAGGTGGATGTCGCGGTCCTGGATGTGAACCTCGGAAAGGAGGACAGTTTCCCCATCGCCGATCGCCTGGTGAGCGAGGCCATACCCTTCGCTTTCCTCACCGGATACGATGCCGCGTCGGTTCTGCCGGAGAGGTTCAAAGGCATCGCATGCCTGAACAAGCCCTTCTCCGACGCTGCGCTGGCCCAGACCATCACCCGGCTCACGGCCGGGGGATGATCCGGCCGCGGATCCCGGGGAGCGTTCCCTCTTCTTCGAGGTGAGCGGTTCGAAGTGAAACCGCGGGGCGGGTCCGGAATGTAAATTTTCTGCAGTAACCGCTGCAGATGCCCGATCCCCGCGCACAAGCAAGCCGTCGGACGAGCAGAATACGGACCTCGGCCAAATGCGCGCCGATAGCAGAAGCGATTACGTGACAGGTTTCACCCGGGCGAAGGACGGGTGTCGATGCCGTGATGCGAAGCCGTGGTTCCTGAAGCGTGAACCGCCGGGACAATCGGGGTCTCCGCGCCACGGCAGCATGGTGCCCGGAGCGAGGAGAAGACCATGACCGGGCGAGGTTCGCGCGACTGTCGAAGTTCGGGCTTCTGCCGCGGCCGCACGGCACGCGACGGGGCCTGCGGCGCTTGCGGCGAGACCTTGCGTTCCGCCGGCAAGCCGGTCCCGCGACGAAGACCCTGCCCGGCTCTCGCGATTCTCGCCGATAATCGTGTACCGGCCACGCCGGAGGTCTTGCCAGCGGACCCGGTCACTGGCAGGCGACGCCCCGGGGAGGGTCGCAGCGCCCGGGTGTGAATTCTTTCCGTGCGAACCCCTTCGACACGGCGAAGCGAAACGAAAAAAGGGGCATTCCGTCGCCGCCCGGACGGGAATGCATTGCGAAGAGCCCGAAGGCAGAAAGCGGGGAACCATGGAAATCGACGTTTCACTGGCCTTTGAACTCGGGCCGGCCCGGACAGCCCTTCTCGCGCTCGAGGCGGCCCGGACCAAGGGACAGGACGTGACCGAAGAGGCGCTTGAAATCGAGGACGCGTCCCTTGTCCGGTGCGCGGGCGAGGGCGGCATCGGACAACGGGTCTGGGCGCTTTTTCCCGGGTCGCAGATGCAATTGCGCTACCGGGCGCGGGTGGCGGTCTCGCGCGCGCCGACCCGGCTCGAGGGCCTTGCCGCCACGCCGCTCCACGAGTTGCGCCATGAGCAACTCTCGTTTCTGCGGCCCTCGCGGTTCTGCCAGTCGGAGTTCTTCGAAGGGTTTGTCACGAAGACCTTCGGCGATCTCGCCGGCGGCGACCGGGTCGCCGCGATGCTCGACTGGATCGGGCGCGAGATGCGATACGTGCCGGGCCATTCCGGCAGCGCGACGACGCTCCTTGAAACCTTCGCGTCGCGAAAGGGCGTTTGCCGCGACTACGTCCACCTGTTCTGCGGGCTCGCCCGAGCCTCGCATATCCCCGCGCGTTACGTCTCCGCCTATGGCCTTCGCGTCGATCCGCCCGATTTTCATGCCGTGGCGGAGGTCTGGCTGGGCGAACGCTGGCATCTGGTCGACCCGTCGGGGATGTGCGGCGCCGACGAACTCGCCGTGATCGGGGTCGGCCGCGACGCGGTCGACGTGCCGTTCATGGAAACCCCGGATGACGCCCGGCTGGTGAACATGGCGGTGAGCGTGACCGCTGGCTGAGGGGCCGGCGCCCCCCCGACGCGGGCGCTGTCGCTATCGGCGCGGATTGCAGTCAGGCGGCGTCCCGCCGCCGCTCCCCGCGCTCGAGGCCGATATCGGTATCGGGAAGGCCCTCCCGCGACAGAAGCACCGCGACCGGGCGCAGCTTCGGCAGATGGGAG
Source organism: uncultured Rhodobacterales bacterium (assembly GCA_964588375.1). Classification (GTDB taxonomy): domain Bacteria; phylum Pseudomonadota; class Alphaproteobacteria; order Rhodobacterales; family Rhodobacteraceae; genus JASJAR01. Next base: position 4,864 of record CAZPPH010000178.1, read on the forward strand.
CAGACGATCATGACCGAGACCATCATCGGAACGGCGAGAAACATGCCCGGCACGCCCCAGACCGCCGCCCAGAACGCCAGCGAGGCGATGATCCCGAAAGACGACAGCCTCAGGGTCCTGCCGAGCAGGAACGGGTCGAGGATCTGACCGATGAAGAACTGGATCGCCCCGACGGCCGACAGCACGGCGGCGGTGGTCAGGCTGTCGGATGTCTGCACGTAAGCGACGAGCCCCACCGCGATCACGGCGACGATCGACCCGATATTCGGGATGAAATTCAGCACGAAGGTGATGACGCCCATCGCGAAGGCGAGTTCCAGCGCGAAGAATTCCATCACCAGATAGACCAGCCCCCCGGTGAGCGTGCTGATGAGCGTCTTCACCACGAGGTAGCGGTTCACCCGGTGCATGATGGAGGAGATGATGCGTTCGACGCGCTCGGCACGCTCCGCGTCTCCCATGAGACTGGTGAGCTTCGTCGAGAACCAGACCCGCTCGAGGAAGAGAAACCCCACGAAGAGGGTGACGAGAACCGCCCCCGAGGCGATGTTGCCCGCCTGCCCCGCCATCGCCGTCAGCCAGGGGGCGAGCCGCACGCCCCTGAGCCAGTTGAGCACCGCCGCCTCGACGTCCTCGCCCAGCCAGCCGAACAACTCGGCCACGGCTCTCTGGCCCGGGTCAGCGTAAAGCAGGATCGTCTGAACAACGGTGTTCGCCTGCGTCAGGATGATCGCGGAGAGCGTGATCAGCACCGTCGCGATCAGCAGGACGGCCAGAACCGTGGCGACCCCGACCGAAAACCGCGCCTCGCCGATCCGCAGCCGCTGGAAATAGTTGATCGCGTCGGCGGTCAGCGAAAACAGCATGATCGCGATGGCGAGCGAGATGAGCAGGAATTTCGCCTGGACGAGGAGGAACAGGATGACGGCGAAGGCGATGATGCCGAGAAACCAGACTTGCAACCGGTAGAGGTCGTTTCTCGGGCTCCTCGCGTCGAGATCGGGTTCGCTGGGTTGTTTCATGGGTCGGATAGGTCACTCACGTGCCGGGGAAGACTGCTTGCGCGGTTGGCTCTCTACGGTATTGCGGTGCAGGGAGACGAGCAAGGCGAAGTCCTTCCGGGGCGGAGTCGGAATTGCCCCTTTCGAACGATCGCGGCCGAATTCTTCTCTGGCGCCCCGTCTGCGCAACAGCGTCCCGAAACGGGAGGCGCGGCCGCGGGGCGGCACGGCGTGCGCCATGCAAGCCGCG
>CAZPPH010000179.1:0-6093 GCA_964588375.1 uncultured Rhodobacterales bacterium
CTCACCCCGCGTGGGCCCGTGCACACCCGCGAGCGTCTTGATGAGCGTGGACTTCCCGGCGCCGTTGTCACCGAGAAGGCAGAGAACTTCGCCCTCGTTCACCTTCAGCGAGATCTCACGCAGGACCTCGATGGGGCCGAAGGACTTGTCGACATTGCGCAACTCGATCACAGGGTTTCTGCCCGACATGGTCGCGTCTCCCATCATCTGTTTGAAAACAATCGGTTGGCCGCCCTATCGCGGATGCTGCCTTTCGGCCCGAAAGGACCGGTGCCTTCCCGGACTGCTGGCTGATCGCCCGTGCGAGCCGACCCAATCATGGCGAAAGCCTTCTGCGCGGGACATAGCTCAGGGCCAGCTTGCGGAAGCTCTCGTTCATCGCCACCGCCAGAAGGAGCATCACGCCGATGATCAGGTTCGACCAGTTGCGGTCGATCTGGGTGAAATAGATCCCCTGGCTGACGATCGCAAATGTCAGCGTGCCGAAGAATATGCCGATCACCGAACCGAAGCCGCCCGTCAGCAACACGCCCCCCACCACCACGGTGACGATGGCGTTGAAGATGAAGTTCATGCCGCCCGAGACTTGTGCCGAGTTGAACAGGATCGCCTGGCACATGCCGACGAAGGAGGCGCTCGTCGCGGTAAGGACGAACAGCAGGATGGTCATCCGGTTCACCGGTATCCCCGCATTTCGGGCGCTCTCGCGATCACCTCCCATGGCGAAGATCCAGTTGCCGTAGCGCATTCCGTGGACAACGAAAGCGAGGACAACGGCGAAGCCGACCCACCAGACGATGATGATCTGGTGACTGCCTCCGATCAGTTGCCCGAATGTGGCCTTGGCCCAGTCGGGCGCTGCCAGGGGCACGCTCGCGTTGCCGGTCAGCAGGACCGACGCACTGAGAATGATCCCTTGCATGGCCACGAGCGTTCCGAGCGTGATGATCAGGGACGGCACACTCGTGCGGACTGTCAGGATGCCGTTGATCAGGCCAACGATCACGCCGATGCCGAGGGCGCCGGCCATGCCGACCAAGATGGGCAGTTCGTAGTATCCCGACAGGATCGCTGTCGTCATGGAGCCGGCCGGGATCATCGCACCGATCGAGATGTCGAGGTCTCCCGAGATCATCAGGAGGCCCACCGGGAGGGCGACGATGCCGAGGTTCGCGGCGAAGTTGACCCAGCTCGCCGCCCCGAAGAGCACAGGCAGGCTGACGCCGCCGAAAATCATGTAGAATGCGATGACCGCGAAGAGGCTGACGATCGCGCCCGCCTCGGGGCGCCGCATGAAAACTCCGAAACCGATGTTCATAGGCTGCGCCTCACTTCTTTCTCGCCGCGAACGCCAGCGCCATCTGGCGGAACGCGTCGTTGGACATGACGGCTACGAGCAGGAGCGCGCCGATGATGATGCTGCCGATGTTCGGATCGAGGCCGGAAAAGAAGATGCCCTGGTTCACGATGGCGAAGGTCACCGTCCCGATGACGATGCCGATGACCGAGCCTGAGCCACCGGTCAGCAGCACCCCTCCGATCACGACACACATGATCGAGTTGAAGATGAACGCCTGACCCGACGCAACCTGTGCGCTCTGGTAGGTCAGGACCTGGGCCACGCCGACGAAGGCGGCCGCAAAGCCGGACAACATGAAGAGACCGATGGTCAGCCGGGCGGTCGGAATGCCCGCATTCCGCGCACTTTCCCGGTCACCACCAAGCGCGTAGATCCAGTTGCCCCAAGGGGAGATGTGCAGGAGGTAGAAGACCGCGACGATGAACGCCGCCCACCAGAACATCGTCACCTGGAACATACCACCGACGAAGGTGCCAAGGAGCGCCTTCGTCACCGGGTCCGGGACAATGAAGACGCCTGTGGAACCGACGATGAGGACAGTCAGGCCAAGCGTCAGCCCCATGATGCCGAACATGGTCCCGATGGTGACGATGAGCGACGGAATGGTCGTACGCGTGACAAGGTAGCCGTTCAGGAAACCGACGAGCAGCCCCACACCCAGCCCCGCCAGAATCCCGATGATCTCGGGCTGGTCGAAATGACCCGAGATAATGGCGACGGTGAGCGACGAGGCGGGGATCACGGAACCCACGGAAATGTCGAGTTCTCCGGCGATCATCAGAAGGCCGACAGGCAAGGCGATGATCCCGATTTCCGCGGCGGTGTTGAGCCAACTCGAAAAGCCGGGCGCGGCCATGAAGATCGGCCCACCCAGAATTGCGAAGAAAGTGAATACGATGAGCATTCCAAGGAGTGACCCTGCCTCCGGACGGCGCACGAGCCGCCCCAGTGCGTGACCCCTTGTCGATATTTTTGAGTCATCAGTCGGCATGTCGATGTCCATGGCTGGGCGTCTCGAGAGGACGGCAGTCGTTCCCGGGCAGGGCATAGGCGGCCACGCGAGAGGATCGCGCGACCGCCACTGTGTGCCGCGCCTAGCGGGTGCCCGCCTTCACGCCAGCAAGGGTGGCACCAACGTTGGAGCCGTCGATGATGCCCGGCCCGGTCAGGATCTCACGGGTTGGAACCGTCAGGCCGTAGTTCACGTAGCCATTGAGGATCGACACGGCGAGATAGCCCTGATGATAGCCCTGCTGATCTATCGCGCAGGCCTGCGTGCCCTGCTCGATGTTGTTCAGGATCGACTCGTCGAAGTTGATGCCACAGACCTGAACCTGCCCCGTCTTGCCTGCTTGAGCGACCCCGCTGACAGCCGAGTTCGCGTCGACGTTGCCTATGGTGAAGACCGCGTTGATGTCGGGGTTCTGCAGCAGATGCGCGCGCACCGCCTGGGCAACCGCAGTCGCCGAGCCGAACGACGTTGCGGGCAGCGGCAGCACGGAGCCTTGCCCGCCGACATTGGTCATGCCCTCGACGAAACCATTGCAGAAAGCCTCGATATTTGCCGCGCCGGGCAGCGTGTTTATGCAGACGCCATTGAGGTTACCGGCATTGCCGAGGTATTCGCCGCCCGCAACGCCACCCTTGTAGTCATTCGAGCCAACGTAATTCATCGCGCCGAGCTGATCGGCGGCCTCGATGCCACCGGCGTTGTAGATCACCAGCGGAATTCCCGCCGCGACCACTGCGTCGAAAGCGGGGTTCATGGCTTCCGGAACCCAGTTCGGGCCAACGACGGCATCCGCTCCCTGATCGATCGCCTGACGGATCAGTTCGGCGGCATCGACGCCAAGGTTGTCGTAGTTCTGCGGACCGAGCCAGGTAACGGAGCCACCCTGTGCCTCGACGACAAGGCCCGCATCCTCTGCGCCCTTCTTGACGATCGACCAGAACGGATCGTCGGGCTTGCCGCCAACGACGAAGATATTCGCACCGTCCGCATATGCAGCTGACGCTCCGATCGCGAGCACTGCGCTCGCCACAAGATACCTTTTTAGTTTCATGGTGTTCTCCTCCCTGTTTGAAGCCGTCTGCGACGACCTCTTCTAGTTCTGCGTGGATGGCTGGACGCCGCGGCTCCTCCCCGTTTCGTCCGACCTCATTCTGCGAGCGTTACCGTCGCGTTCTTGCTTTTCATGCGCTCCTTCTTCCGACGGAACCTCTCCTTCATCCGCTCCTCGGCCGCTTTCGAGCCGTCGTGCCAGTAGCCGAACCACTTATCGAGCGGGACGAGACCGTCGGCCCCGTAGTTCACCTCGAAATACTTGTGGTGCAGGTAGTGAGCGTAGGCATGGCTATCGAGCGACCGCTCGTCGGTCATTTCCAGCCTGTCGAAACCGATGTGCCCGTTGATCGCGCCATAGCCCACTGAATGGCTGTTGAACATCATCAGGACCGGGTTCGACGGAATGACGAGGTGCCAGAAGATCTCGCCGAAATAGAGCAGGTGCTCGACAGGGTGCATCGACAGCGACGACCAGGGGCTCGGGTTGATCGAGTTGTGGTGCACCGAGTGGACCCATCTGTAGAGCTTCGGCGTGTGGATGAGCCGGTGGATGAAGAAAAAATGGATCTCGTGGATCGCAGGGACCAGAAGCGTCAGCACCGCCAGCCAAATCCAGTTGTCCTGCCAATCGACCCATCCGAAGACATGAATGCCGTTGGCGAAGCACCACAACATGATGACCTCGAAGGCCGTCCAGATCGGAATGCCGACAAAGAAGCTGCGCAGGAAATTGTCGAGGTTCTGGCTCTTGAACCAGAACACGTCAGACGGGTTCTCGGAGGGAAACCTCGCGTTGTACTTGAAGCGCGTTCCCTGTCTCCGCCGGACGTAAAAGAAGAATTCGATTGCGCCGTACATCAGGAAGATGCCCGCCGCGTTGGCTGCCAGGAGGTAAAGCGCCCAATCCCACGACAAGGTTTTCATGGTCTCGATGTCCGGGATGACGAAAACCCAGTAGAGCAGCGCCGTCGCCATGTGAAAGGCATTCCAAGGCCAGATGTAGTCGATCAGGAAAAGCCCCATGCGGCTCCAGTTTCCGGTCCAGAACGGTGCAATCTCAAGGGGTTTGTCGGGCGTCCAGTTGCCGCGCTTGTCGCGAGTGCCATACTTCAGATCGTCCATTGCATGTCCCTCCCGGCCAGCAAAGACGGGCGCGTCGCAAAACCGCCCTCAAGATGAGTGTTGACGTGACAGTTTGATCCATATCAAATCAAGACTGGATGAAATTCCATGTGTATTTCATGCCATAATAAGCCAAAAAAATTTCCCAATGAGATGAAATGAGATGATTTCGCACCCATGAAGCGCCCAACCATCCCGGATCTGGCAGAGGCGGCAGGTGTCTCTGTGTCAACGGTCAACCGCGTCCTGAACCGGCCCGACTCAGTGCGCCTGTCTACGCGCGAGCGCGTTCTGCGCGCGGCTGAAGACATCGGGTTCTACGGGCTTGGCACGATCGAGCATTCGGTCCGCAAGGGTCGTGAGACTCACCGACTGGGTGTGCTCCTGCAACAGTCCGGACGCACCTTCTACCGCAATCTGGGCGAAATCATTGAGAGAACGGCCCGCCAGTATCCCGATTGCGAGGTGGAACTCACGCTCGAATACCTTGATGACCTTTCCCCCGACCGGGTGGCGGAACGCCTTATCGCTCTGGGTGCATCGTGCGAAGCGGTAGCTCTTGTCGCGGCCCAGCATCCGATGGTGGCCAACGCGATCGATATTGTAATGGCAAACGGCGTTCCTGTCGCGGGGCTTATCGCGCCCCTGTCCGCAAGCGGGAACGTCAGTTTCGTGGGGCTCGACAACTGGAAGGTCGGCCGCACTGCCGCCTGGGCGTTTGACAGGATGGTAAGGGAACCGGGCAAGGTCGGCATTCTAGTCGGGAACCCTCGCTACCGTAACCAGGAGATGAACGAGAGCGGCTTCCGCTCCTATTTCCGAGAGCACAACCAAGACTTCACGCTCCTTGAACCGCTCGCGACCTACGAATCCGCCGCGGTGGGCCGCGAACTTGTCGAAAAGCTGCTGACCGAGCACCCGGACCTTTGCGGACTCTTCATTTCAGGTGGCGGAATCAGCGGCGCACTGGCTGCCCTGCGCGCAATGCCGAGGCGCCAGGACTTCGTGGCAGTGGGGTACGAACTTTTCGATGTCACCCGATCCGCCCTGATCGACGGGATCCTCACGATGGTAATTTCGCACCCGATGGAAACCTTGGCTCGCGAAACCATCGCGACCATGATCAGGGCAAAGAAGACCGGACCGGCGGCCGGCGCGCAGCGAGTTGCTCTTGGCTTCGAAATCCACACCTCGGAGAGTTTCTAGTACTTGATGGGCTTGGCGACGCCAAACAGATCACTTCGTGTCTCCGCCAGCAGCGGTCAGACGGCGATGTTCTCGGGCGATCCCCAGGCAATGATCAACATCATGCACCACTCGGGTTGGTGATCGCCACCCAAACCCGGTTTACGCAGTGTTTTCCATTTGAAAGAAATCAAAGGAAAGCACCCATTCAATAAGATCCATCATTTTTCCATTTACACGACCAGACAATTATGAGCAATTACCTTCAGCTAACATAATGATATTTATGTGCTGCATTTATTTGCTGGCTCAACTAGCTCATTGAAATTGATAGGGAGCCTTCTTTGTAGCGTCGAATAAG
>CAZPPH010000180.1:0-6078 GCA_964588375.1 uncultured Rhodobacterales bacterium
CTGCAAGAACTACGACGGCGACGTGCAGTCCGACACCGTGGCCCAGGGCTTCGGCAGCCTCGGGCTGATGACCTCGCAGCTGATGACGCCCGACGGCAAGATCGTCGAGGCCGAAGCGGCGCACGGCACCGTGACCCGGCACTACCGCCAGCACCAGAAGGGCGAGGAGACCTCGACCAATTCCATCGCCTCGATCTTCGCCTGGACGGGTGGCCTCAAGCACCGCGCGAAGCTCGACGGCAACGAAAAGCTGCGGGAGTTCGCCGAGACGCTGGAGAAGGTCGTGGTCGACACGGTGGAATCGGGCGACATGACGAAGGACCTCGCCCTTCTCGTCGGTCCGAACCAGAGGTGGCTGACGACGACGGGCTTTCTCGACAAGATCGACGAGAACCTCCAGAAAGCGCTCGCCTGATCGGGATCCCGAATTGATCGCAGACGGCCCGCCCGCGCGGGCCGTTTCGCATTCCGGCCCTTGGCAGGCGGTGAGCGCGCGGCTAGGCAACACCCATGGCCTCTCCGCTCCAGACCGTCGAAGTTTCCGCCGAAGCTCTCCGGCACAATCCGCTGGAGGATGCGCAGGGGCTCGGCGTGGGCGTGCTCCTCTGCGCCCTCGGCACCCTCCTGCTCACCCACCTCGGCTTCATCACCGGGCAGACGGCGGGGCTGGCGCTCGTCATCTCCTACGCGACGGGCTGGTCCTTCGGGCCGGTGTTCTTCGTGGTCAACCTGCCGTTCTACGCCTTCGCCTGGGCGCGGCTCGGGGCGGAGTTCACGCTGAAGTCGCTGGGCTGCGTGGCACTTCTGTCTGTGCTCGTGGAACTCATGCCGGGGTGGATGACGCTCGGGCCGATAAACCCGATCTTCGGGGCGGTGCTCATCGGTGCCGTGCTCGCGGTCGGGCTCATCGCGATCTTCCGGCACGGCGGCTCGCTCGGCGGGCTCGGGGTCGTGGCGCTCTACATCCAGGACCGCACGGGGTTCCGCGCGGGCTGGGTGCAGCTTCTCTTCGACCTCGGCCTCTTCGGCGTGGCCGCCCTGCTCTTTCCCGCGAGCGTTGTGGCCTACTCGCTTCTGGGAGCCGTCGTGCTCAACGTCGCCATCGCGATCAACCACCGGCGCGACCGCTACATCGCGCGGTGACAGACGCAGGAGTGCGGCATAATCTGCCTCCCATGACCGAAGTCGATCGCTTCATCGGCGACATCGCCGACCAGCGGCGGCGCGACGAGGCGCGGCGGCTCGACGGCCTCTTTCGCGACGTCACGGGCTGGCGGCCCCGGCTCTGGTCGGGCCGGATGATCGGGTATGGCAGTTACGACTACACCTACGCCTCGGGGCATTCGGGCACATCGCTCGCCACGGGCTTCGCGCCGGGCGCGCGGCAGATCTCTCTCTACATCATGCCGGGCTACGAGGCGTTCCCCGAGATCATGTCGCGGCTCGGGCGCCACCGGACAGGCAAGGCCTGCGTCTACCTCGCCCGGCTCGACGATGCCGACGAGACGGCGCTGCGCGACCTCATCCGCGCCGGGCTCGAGCGGCTCGGGGGACGCTGGCCGGTTTCGCCGTCGTGAGCGCGAGCGGGCTTGACGCAAGGGGCCATCCGCCGGAAGAGCGGGAGGAGATCCTCCCCCCATGACGCGACGGACCCGCCATGCCCCAGACCTATTTTCTCCTCGTGCTCGCCATCGCGGCCGAGGTCGTCGGCACCTCCGCACTACAGGCGAGCCAGCAGTTCACCCGCGCCGTTCCCTCGGTCGTCGTGGTCGTGGCCTACGGGCTCGCGTTCTACCTGTTGTCCCTGACCCTGAAGACATTGCCCGTGGGCGTCGTCTACGCGGTCTGGTCGGGGCTCGGGGTGGTGTTCATCGCGGTGATCGGGCGGGTCGTCTTCGGCCAGAGGCTCGACCCCGCCGCGATCGTCGGGATCGGCCTCATCCTCGCGGGCGTCCTGGTGCTGCACCTCTTCTCGGAGGTCTCTCACGGCCCGGGCGGGATCGAGTAGGTCATCGAGGCGCGCGCGACGGGCTGGGCCACCCCCTCGGAGTAGACCAGAACATCGCCCTGGGCGAGGCGGCGGCCGAGCTTCAGAATGCGCGCCTCGGCGACGAGATCGGCGCCCGGCGCGGGCTTTCGCATGAAATCGATCGAGGCTCCGGTGGTCACCGCGAGGCCCACGGGGCCGATCTGCGCGAGAAGAGCCGCGTAGAAGGCAACGTCGGCCAGAGCGAAGATCGCCGGGCCGGACACCGTGCCGCCCGGGCGCAGGTGGGCCGGGACCGGCGTGAAGCGCAGCCGGGCCGTCATCTCCCCGGTCGCCTCGACGGCGTAATCCTCTGCCGCGCGGGGAAAGTCCGTTTCGAAGAACCGCGTGAGGTCTTCGGCGCTCATCGTCACGGCCATCGCCATTTCCCGGGGCGCGGACGCCCCCTCTCAGAGCCCGTAAAGGGCGGTGAACTTTTCTTCGAGATAGGCGAGAAGCGGGGCTTCGCTGACCGCCTCGCCGGTGGCCGCCTCGATGGTCTCCGAGGGCATCCGGAGCGACCCGTGACGCTGGAGCTTCTCGTGAAGCCAGGCGGTCGCGGGGGTGGTGTCACCGGCGGCGAGGGCGGCGTCGAGGCCCGGCACGTCGCGGCGGAGGGCGGCGTGGAGGCAGCCCGCATAGACGTTGCCGAGCGTGTAGGTCGGGAAGTAGCCGAAGAGACCCACCGACCAGTGCACGTCCTGCAGGCAGCCGAGGGTGTCGCTCGGGGGCATGAGGCCGAAATCGGCCACGAAGCGGTCGTTCCAGGCGGCGGGCAGGTCGGCGACGGCGAGATCGCCCGCGACGAGCGCGCGCTCGAGGTCGAAGCGCATGAGGATATGCAGGTTGTAATGCACCTCGTCGGCCTCGGTGCGGATGAAGCCGGGCGCGACGCGGTTGACGATGGCGTGGAACGCATCGGCGTCCCCCACCCCGAAATCGCCGAACACCCCGCGCATCCGCCCGTACAGATACCCCGTGAAGGCGCGCGAACGGCCGAGCTGGTTTTCGTAGATCCGCGACTGGCTTTCATGGACGCCCATCGACGCGCCGCGTCCGATGGCGGTCAGGAGATACGCCTCGTCGATGCCCTGCTCGTAGGCGGCATGGCCGGTCTCGTGGATCGTCGAGTAGACGCAGTTGAACGGGTCGGCGGGGTCTGTGCGGGTGGTGATCCGAACGTCGAGCCCGGACCCCGACGAGAACGGGTGGACCGCCTTGTCGATGCGGCCCCGGGCGAGGTCGTAGCCGAAGGCGACGGCGAGTTCGGCAGAGAGGGCCACCTGTGCCGCCTCGTCGAACTGGCCCGACAGCGCCGGGGGCGGGCTCCCTGCCCCGAGGATACGGTCGCGCAGGGAAACGAGGCCGGGGCGGAGCGCGTCGAACATCGCGCCGAGCGTGGCGGCTGTGGCGCCCGGCTCGTAATCGTCGAGCATCGTGTCGTAGAGCGGGCGGTCTCCGGCGATGGCCTGCGCTTCCTCGGTGCGGAGGGAGACGACCTCTTCGAGCACCGGCGCGAAGGCGGCGAAATCGTTGCCCGCGCGGGCTTCGGCCCAGAGCCCCTGGGCGCGGCTCGTCACCCGGGCGATCTCGGAGGCAAGGCGCGCTGGCACTTTCACCGCACGGTCGTAGCTGCGGCGGATCTCCCGCAATTCGGCGCGGTCGGCCTCGGTCGCGGGCGCGGAGGCCGCCAGCCACTCGCCGATGCGCGGGTCGGTGCGGCGGGCGTGAAGAACGCCTTCGAGCGCGGCCATTTCCTCGGCGCGCTGGGGCGCGGCGCCCCGTGGCATCACCGTCTCCTGATCCCAGCCGAGCCGGCCCATGATTTCGCCCAGGGCCTGCGTCTCGCGCTCGAAGGCGCGCAGGGCCTCCAACGCGCTCATCCGCGCACCGACTGGGTGAGTGGGTAGGCCGCGAGAAAGCGCGCGCGCAGGATCAGCACCCAGAGCACTACGGCGCCGAACTGGTGGATTATGGCGATGTGCAGGGGAGCCGAGTAGATCACGGTGACGATGCCTATGACGACCTGCAGAAGCAGCACTGCGAAGAGGGCGTTGAAGGCCAGCCGTGTCGCCCGGTTGGCCGAACGGCGGGCGCGCAGCCAGACGACGACGCCGAAGGCGAAGAGGAGATAGCCCGCCATCCGGTGCATGAACTGGACGAGCCCGTCATCCTCGAAGAAGTTGCGCCAGAGCGGTTCCAGCTGGAAGGGCGCAGGCGGAAAGAAGCCGCCGCCCATGCCGGGCCAGGTCGGAAAACTGCGGCCCGCGTCGATACCCGCCACCAGCGCGCCGAGGAGGATCTGGAGGAACGCGAAGTGCATGAGCCCGGTGCCCATGGAGAAGAGCTTCGCTTCCTTGGCGCGGCGGGCCTGGAAGAGGTCGGCCTCGGTGCGGCCGAGCCGGAAGACGTACCAGGCGATAAGCCCCAGAATGACGAAGGCGAGGCCGAGATGGGTCGCGAGCCGGTAGGAGGCGACGTCGAGCATCGAACCTTCGAGGCCCGAAGAGACCATCCACCAGCCGATGACCCCCTGAAGTCCGCCGAGGGCACCGAGCAGGAGAAGCCGCCCGGTCCAGCCCGGCGGGATCTTCCGCGCGACGAGAAAACCGAGGAAGCCCACAGCCCAGACGAGGCCGATGACCCGGCCGAGCTGGCGGTGGCCCCATTCCCACCAGTAGATGACCTTGAACTCCTCAAGGCTCATGCCGCGGTTCTGAAGCTGGTATTCGGGGATCGCCCGGTAGGCGTCGAATTCCGCCTGCCAGTCCTCCGAGGACAAAGGCGGGATCGCCCCCGAGATCGGCGCCCATTCCGTGATCGAAAGCCCCGAGTCGGTGAGCCGCGTGAGCCCGCCCACGGCGATCATCACGACGACGAGCGCGAAAAGCGCCATGAGCCAGAGCCGCACCGCGCCGCGCGCGCCGGAGCGTGCCCGTCCGATGACCCCGCCCGCTGGCTTCGGCGCCGCGCTGCGGTCCGTCTCGACCTCTTCGAAAAGCTTGCGTTTCTCGGCCATGGCGCCTCTTCATCCTCCGGCTGTGCAGATATGCCGACTGGCCGGGCGGGTCCAGTCAATCACCGCGTTCCCGCCTGCGGACCATCTGACGCATGATACCGTGCAGCACCTGCACGTCGGCCCGGGTGAGCGGCATCCGCGACCAGAGGTTGCGCAGATTGCGCTTCATGCTCGCCGCCTTGGCTTCGGGAAAGAAGAAGCCAGCCGCGTCGAGCCGGTCCTCGTAGTGTTGTGCGAGCCTGTCGACCTCGGTGGCCGTGGCCGGATCGGTTCCGGCGAATTCATGGGCGACGGCCTCGGCTTCCGTGGTCGCCCGACGCCACTCGTAACCCGTGAGCAACACGCATTGCGCCAGGTTGAGCGAGGGAAAGTCCGGGTTCACCGGCACCGAGACGATGGCGTTGGAACGTGCGATATCGTCGTTCTCGAGCCCCGCGCGCTCGGGGCCGAAGAGGACGGCCACCCGTTCGCCCCGGGCGATCCGGTCGCGGGCATGCGCCATTGCCGCCTCGGGGGTGTAGACGTCCTTCGTCAGGTCGCGGTCGCGGGCGGTGGTGGCGAAGACGAAGTGGGCGTCGGCCACCGCCTCGCCCGTCGTCTCGCTCAGCATCGCGTCGTCGAGAAGCCGTCCCGCACCGCTCGCCATGGCGATCGCCTTCGGGTTCGGCCAGCCATCGCGCGGGGCGACGATGCGCATGCGCTTGAGGCCGAAATTCCACATCCCCCGCGCGGCCGCGCCGATGTTCTCGCCCATCTGCGGGCGGACGAGAACGAAAACGGGCTCTGACATCGGGCTGGCTCCTCGGGGGGTCGGCGGGGGTAGTATCCCCGCCGACGCGGCGGAGCAAGGGAGGCGGAGATGGCGTATGACGAGGCGCTGGCCGAGCTTTTCCGGGGCGATCTCGCCGGGACCTCCGGGGTCACCGGGAAGAAGATGCTCGGCGGGCCCTGCTTCCTGCTCCATGGCAACACGGTGGACGGTGTGCACCGCGATTTCGCGATGATGCGCGTCGGCAAGGGCCGCATGGAGGCC
>CAZPPH010000181.1:0-6037 GCA_964588375.1 uncultured Rhodobacterales bacterium
TTGCCCTCGCCGGCCATCACGACGCGACCTGACGGCGACGCGTCGTGCCCAGCAGCGGCGCGTAAGGCGCGGTCGGCGGCACGTGAAGGCGTGCGGTGTCGCCGATCCCGATCCTGCCGGGGCATTCGACCCAGGCCGTGACACCGCGCTTGCCGCGGGCGTGGGCCGGAAAGCGCATTCCGTGGCCGGGGTGGGCCGCCTCGATCGCTTCGGCGGGAAACCGGCAGGGGGCGTTCTCCATGTCGACGACGAGCCCGGCGCCGGTTTCGAAGACCAGGCGCGAGGAAGGCGGTACCCGGGTGAACTGCGGCGCGCCCTCGACCACCATCGAGGCACCGAGCAGTCGCGGATCGAGCGCCGAAAGCCCGAGCGCGGCGGCGATCTCGGCCAGTTCCTCCGCCGAGACGATGCTGATCTGGCGAACGTTCCTGATCTCGGTACCGACCGGATATTGCAGCCGCGTGCGCGTGCAGGCGGCGCGGGTCAGCCCGGCGTGAGCCTCGCCCGCGAACCCCTCGAAGGTTGCATCGACCGACTCCTGAGGCTCCGAGCCGAGGCCCTGCGACCGGTCCCGGACGATACCGAGCCAGGTCACACACAGCGAAATCTCCGTGGGTCTCAGAACGGACATAGTTTCGCACTCCCCGGGTTTCTGCGCCGCCCGCCGGCACGACGCGTCATCGCTTTGCCGCCGGTGCCGGCGCGGCGGTGTCCGCATCGGCATCGAAAAGCCGCCGTCGGGACATGAAGATGTGGTTCCGCATCACCAGCCCGAACCCGGTCGGGTCCTGGTCTTCGGCCACGCGGATCAGTTCGTCGATCTCGCCGCAGACGGCGGAGATGATCGGCTCCCAGCTCATCCGCGGCAGCATGATGAGCCACATCCGCGACGTCTGGAAGAACAGGCTGAGTTGCATCTCGCGCATGAAGCGGTTGCGCGTGCGCTCGGTGACTTCGGTATAATAGGCCACGTTGACGTCGGCGAAGCCCTGCACGTCGCCGGGCCGAAGAGCCCTGAAAGCGCGGCCTCGCTCCGCCAGACTGTCTATGAAGGCTCGGTCGAAAGGCGTCGCGAGATACGGGCCGGATTGCATGGCGAGCACCATCCGCAACTCGTAGACCTCGGCAAGTTCGTCGCGGTCTATGATGGTGACACGTGCGCCGACCCCGTGGCGGATTTCCACCAGTCCTTCATGCTCCAGTTTCGCGAGCGCCCGGCGCACCGGCGAGCGGCTCACGGAAAATTCCTTCGCCAGGGTCTCCTCGTGCAGCACGCCTCCCGGCGACACGCGGGCCGAGCAGATCCGGGCCCGGATCTCGCGGTAGATCTCCTCCGACCTCGGGCGCTCGCCCCGTCCGTTCTCTGCCTGCCGCGTGGCGCTCATGCCATGCGCTCCGGCAGCGCGAGCCGGCGGTCGACCCAGCGCATCAGCTGCGCGGCGGCCAGACTGAGGATCAGGAAGAAGACGCCGGCCAGCGTGATCGGCTCGGTATACCGGAAAGTGTCGTTGCCGATGATGCGGGCTGTCGCGACCAGCTCGATGACGGTGATGGCCAGAAGCACGGGCGTCTCCTTGAACATGGCGACGAAATAGTTCCCGAGAGGCAGGATCACTGGCGGGATCGCCTGCGGGAGGATGATGCGGCGGAAGGTCAGCGGGACCGACAGGTTGATGGCGCGCGCCGCCTCCCACTGGCCCCGGTCGACCGCCTCGAGCCCCGAGCGGTAGACCTCCGCGCAATAGGCCGAGTAGTGCAGTCCGAGCACGAGAACGCCGGTGACGGTGGCCGACAGGAGGATCCCCTGCATCGGCAGGAAATAGTAGACGGCGAAGAGCTGGATCAGGAGCGGCGTGCTGCGCATGAATTCGACGAAGAGCCGCACCGCGAAGCTGATCACCGGAATCTCGAGCATCGCCAGTACCGCCCAGAGGAGGCCCACGACGGCGGCCACGGCAAAACCCATCACAGTGATACGCAGCGTGACGAGCGAGGCCTCGGCCATCTGCGGAAGGATGTCGAAAGCATAGGCCCAGTCCCAGATCATCGTGCGGACACCCTGATGACGCCGCGCGCGAAGCGGCGCTCGAGAAGCTTCATGGCGATGGTGATGGCGAGGCCGAAGGCGAAATACATGAACAGGATGATGGAGAACACCTCCACGGTCCGGTAGGTCGTCTGGTTGAGCTGATATGCGGTGTAGGTCAGGTCGGAGATGCCGATGAACGACACCAGAGCCGTCAGCTTGAAGAGCTGGATCGCGAGGTTGCCGAAGGGCGGGATCATCATGCGGATCGCCTGCGGCAGGATGATCCGGCGCGTCCTGTCGAAGGGCGACAGGTTGAGCGCTATGGCCGCCTCGCGCTGCGTCTTCGGAACCGCGCGGACAGAGGCCTCGACGACGACGGCCGCGTAGGCTCCGACATTCAGCGAGACGCCGATCACGCCTGCGGTAAAGGGCGCGATGGTAGGGCCGAAGAGCGGCAGGACATAGAACAGCCAGAACAGCTGCACCAGCGCCGAGGTGCCGCGGAAGATCTCGACATAGGCCGTGCTGAGCCAGCGCACCGGCCACCACGGGGCGAGCCGGCCAAGGCCCGCCGCGAAGGCGATCACCAGCGTGAGCATGGCCGAGGTGCCGAGTATCTGCAGGGTCACGAGGGCTCCGTCGATGAACACCTCGGGGTTCGCGGAGAAGGGCGTGGTCCGGAAATACAGCAGGCCGAGCGCCACTGTGGCGATCAGCACGGCGATGAGAGCCGGTATCGACATGGGTGCTCCGGTGGGTCGGGAAGTGGCACCGGGCCGCAGGCCCGGCGCGCGTTGCTCAGAGCCCTTCGGCGCAGAGTTCGGCCATGGTCAGCGCGGGGCCGTCATCCGCCGTGAAGCCCCATGAGCTGGCCATGTCGAGGTACCCATCGGCCATGTAACCGGACTGGATTTCATCGAAGGCGTCGCGAAATGCCATCTGTGCGGCGAGTTCGTCATCGCCCTGACCCTTGGGGAAGGCGATCGCACCGTGGCCCTTGTAGATTTCGCCTGCGATCTCGGTGATCGAGCCCGAGCTCTCCACGCTGATAAGCTCGCCGGCGGTGCGCACGATGTCCGCGATCGCGAAGGCCGAGAGCGCGAAGCCGTCCGCCCGGCCCGACAGCACCGCCGAGATACCGGCCGCCTTGTCGCCGACCTTCAGGAGCTTGTCGTCGGGCACGCCGTCGCGCTTGGCGAGCGTCTCCTCGGTGCCGCCAGCGAGAACCGCGAGCGTCGCGCCTTCAGTCGCGGCGATATCCTTGAAATTCCGAAGATTCTTGGGGTTGCCCGCCTTGACGACATAAGCCGCGCCCTGCCCGAACGTGGGCTCGGCGAACAGCACCTGCTCGCAGCGCTCAGGCCGGATGTAGATGCCGGCCGCGGCAAGGTCGATGCGCCCGGCCACCATCGAAGGAATGAGCGCGCCGAAGTCCATCGCGACATACTCGATGTCGTCGATGCCCATTTCGGCCAGCACATGCTTCACGACCTCGACCTGTTCGCCCGTGAAGCTGCCGTCCGGCTGCTTGTAGCCATAAGGTGCGTAGCCGGCGATGCCGACGGTGACGCCGTCGGTTCGGTACTTCTCGATCAGGTCGGCCTGGGCCTGGGCCGCGCCTGCGAGGCTGAACGTGAGAGCGGCGATCTTCAGCGTGCCGGCGAAGTGGCGGAAACGGGTCATGTCGGGATCTCCCTGCGCTGTTCTTCGGACATTGCGGCGCGGGGCCGCGCCGTGTGTAGACGTTCGCCGATTGCCCGCCAGAGTCCAGAGAAAAATACATCTAAGCTCTGATTAGGGCTAACGAGCCCCTAAAATCCCGAAAATCGCTTGCGATTTGCTCATGATGTATCCAACATGATATGGCCATCCGGGTTCGGGATGCTGCGGAGAGAGGATCGATGGATCAGCAAGTCATGCAAGCTTCGCCCGCGGGCGGTGCCAGGTCGGCCGGTTCCGAACCGCTGGTCCGGTTCCGCGGCGTGACCAAGCGCTTCGGCGCGATCACGGTGCTCGACGAGCTTGATCTCGACGTGGCGGAGGGCGAGATGGTGTCGATCATCGGACCTTCGGGCTCCGGCAAGACGACGGTTCTGCGCGCGCTCATGACGCTGGAGCGGATCGACGAAGGGGTCATCGAGATCGGGGGCGAAGCGCTGACGCACATGGAGCGCGGCGGCCGGCTCGTGCCGGCCGACGAGGGCCATCAGCGGAGCATCCGCGGTCAGATCGGGATGTGCTTCCAGCAGTTCAATCTCTTCCCGCACATGACGGCGCTCGAAAACTGCATGGAGGGGCCGATCTACGCGCTGGGACTGCCGAGGGCGGAGGCACGGGCACGGGCGGAAGACCTGCTCGAGATGGTCGGTCTCGCCGACAAGCGCGACAGCTATCCGACGGCGCTGTCGGGAGGTCAGCAGCAGCGTGTGGCGATCGCCCGGGCGCTGGCGATGCGGCCGCGCGTGATGCTGTTCGACGAAGTGACTTCGGCACTCGACCCCGAGGTGACGGGCGAGGTCACGAGTGTCATCCGCAAGCTGGCGACCGAGCACAACCTGACGATGCTCATGGTCACCCACCAGATGGAATTCGCGCGCGACATCTCGGACCGGGTTTGCTTTTTCTGTGACGGGCGGATCGAGGAGCAGGGGCCGCCCGCCGAGTTCTTCACCGCGCCACGCAGCAAGCGCACGCGTCAGTTCCTGAGCGCGGTGCGCGCGGCAATCTGAAACCGGTGCAGCTGGCAAGAGTCCAAAAGACTGCCGTTCAAGAACGACCGTTCCGTCCGTGCACCGTTGAAAGACTTATCGAGAGAGCAGCCGCTCGAAACGGCAATAATGTTGTTTTGCCAAGTCAATTCTTGACATGAGTTTCTCAATGGCGAGATCTTCTACAGCTTGGCCGAGGCGAAGATCGTGATCGAGGACTGGCGCCGGCACTACAACACAAAGCGCCCGCACTCATCGCTGGGCTATCGGCCGCCGGCTCCAGAGATCATCCAGTGGCCGGCTCCGCCATCCGGAACCGCTTCGCCGGCCACGCCAGCCGTGGCGCCCAAACCCGTCATGCACCAAGATTGAAACAGGACCACTTGCTCGGGGCGGGCCGCTTGCTCGCTGCAAATGCTGCCGCCATATGCCGCCATTTCCGGGCCCATTCGGCAGAGTGCTCTGCAGCCGGAATTCAGGTGAGGTCTTGCGGAAGGGATCCGCCTGGATCAGTCAGACGCAAAGCAAAGGAGTCTCCTCTGCTCCGGCCAACACACAGGCAGATCGCCGAGTTCACGCAGGCGTCTGGCCGAGAGCGTTGCAGGCTGGCGTCCCGCGAGAATCGCCGTTGCGATGTCGGGCGCAAGCCAGGCGACCGGCAGGATGCGGCTGACCGCTTCTTTGCGGAGCTCCTCCCGGGGCGTGATCTCGACGGCTGTCGTAGCCAAGCCCTCGAGGAGCTGGGCCATCCATCGGCACGCATCGGTGACGGGCGCGAAGAGGTCGGGATCGCGCGGCGGCGCATCGCCGGGCCGGATCACGACGTCAAAAAGCGCCGGACGGACGTTCATGCACTGAAGCAGCAAGGATCACCCTGTCGAACTCACCAAAGCGCGATGGCCCCCTTCCTTCGACACCTCGACAACGGAAATCTCGTAACCTTTATGGCGGCTTCATCTGCGACGAAGCGCGCGACGTCGGCACGCTGATCCATGTCGGGTGGCAAGTCTCACTCTGAGCCCTAATTTGCCACGGCTGGAAAGACGAAACGCGCGGAAGGAAGAATGATGCCTCAAAAAGGTGAATACCCAGGTAATCGCCTCATGGACCGTCCGGAATATGCCAATAAGCCCAAACCGCTCACGCGATTGCCCGAGACGACTGTGCTGGATGCGGCGAAGGCAATGGCAGATAAGAACTATGGTTCCGTCATTGTTGTAGATAAGGATGACAAAGTCATCGGAGTCGTTACCGAACGCGACGTGATGAACAAGATCGTTGCACGAGAGATCGATGCTAG
>CAZPPH010000182.1:0-5976 GCA_964588375.1 uncultured Rhodobacterales bacterium
ATCGCGCTCCTGATCGGGGGCGGGCTCGGGTCACTTCAGGCCATGGTCATCTCCACGGGACTTCCGTTCACGATCGTGCTGCTGCTCATGTGCTGGGCGATCGTGAAGGGCCTGATGAGCGAAAAGCGCTGAGGCGGAAAAAGGTCCGCGCCCCGGTCCATCCGGGGCGCGGACCATACCGGATTTCGACCGTCGGCATCCATCCGGCATCTCGCTTCGCCGGCTGCTGCTTGACCCGCCGCGTCCCGCCCTAGGTTCGCTGAAGCAATGGGTCAGACCCCGATCATCTGGTGGGTCCGCAAGGACCTCAGGCTCGCCGACAACCCGGTTCTGACGGAAGTCGGCGAAACCGGTCGGCCGGTCATTCCGGTCTTCATTCTCGACGAGGTGTTCGAGGGCTACGGTGCCGCGCCCCGCTGGCGCTTCGGTCTGGGCGCCGAAGCGTTCGCGGAGGCGCTCGACGGCATCGGCTCGAAGCTGATCTTCCGGCGCGGGCCGGCGCTCGACACCCTGCGCGACCTCATAGCGGAAACCGGTGCCGACACGGTCCGCTGGGGTCGTGCCTACGACCCCGAGCAGGTCGAGCGCGACAAGGCGGTCAAGGCGGGTCTCGGGGATGACGGCGTCGACGCCGCGAGCGTGCCGGGCCATGTCATGTTCGAGCCCTGGACGGTCGAGACCGGCACCGGGGGCTTTTACAAGGTCTATACTCCGTTCTGGAAGGCTGTCCGCGACCGCGCTGTCGCAACGCCCGACCCGGCGCCCGGATCGCTTGCTCCCCCGGCACGCTGGCCGGCCTCGGACGACCCGGCGGACTGGGCGCTCGACGCGGCGATGGGGCGGGGTGCGGACGTGGTCAGCAACCATCTCACCCTCGGCGAAGAGGCCGCGCGAACCCGCCTCGGCGTCTTCATGCGCGACAAGGTGGCCGATTACGCGCAAGCCCGCGACCGTGTGGACGAGGACGGCACGTCGGGTCTGTCGGAAAACCTCGCCTGGGGGGAGATCGGGATCCGGAGCTGCTGGCACGCCGGGCTGCGCGCCATGGACGACGGCAAGGGCGGTGCGGAGACCTTCGTGAAGGAGCTTGTCTGGCGCGAGTTCGCTTACCACCTCGCCTGGCACACCCCCCGGATCACCAGCGCCAATTGGCGCGAGGAGTGGGACGCGTTTCCCTGGAACGCGGACGAGCGCCGGGCCGAGGTGAAGGCGTGGAAACATGGCCGGACGGGCATGGCGTTCGTCGATGCCGGCCAGCGCGAGATGTATGTCACGGGCCGGATGCACAACCGCTCGCGGATGATCGTGGCGAGCTACCTCACCAAGCACCTGATGTGCCACTGGAAGATCGGCTGCGACTGGTTCGCCGAGCACCTCGTCGACTGGGACCCGGCCTCGAACGCCATGGGCTGGCAATGGTCGGCGGGCTCCGGGCCTGACGCGACGCCCTATTTCCGCGTCTTCAACCCCGAGACGCAACTGGAGAAGTTCGACCCCGGCGGCCAGTACGTAAGGGCCTGGGTCGCCGAGGGGCAGAGCGACCCGCCCGGGACGGCGATGAGCTACTTCGAAGCGATCCCCGAAAGCTGGAACATGTCGCCGGGCGACGCCTACCCCGACCCCGTCGTCGGTGCGAAGGAAGGCCGCGAGCGCGCGTTGTCGGCCTACGAAAACCGCGACTTCTGACGGGCATGCGGCCGTTTATCGCCATTGCATTCCCCCCGGCACGGTGCTTGTCTGCGCGCCGGGGACGCGGGGACGGGGCCTTTCATGTCGGAGACTTCTGCGACCGGCCAGCCGGTCGGAACAGCCGGGAATGCAGCCGTTGAACCGGCCCGTTCGGATGGGGAGCCGGCAAACGGCCCTTGCCGGACGCGGGAAGACGCTATTCTTAACGTCTCCGGACAGCGACAGGCCGAGCATCGTGAAAGAGAAGAGAAGGGATACCGATTGGCAAGCCCCGTAGCGACGGCTCTTGCGCCGCAGGAGGTTGAGAACCCGCCGCCCTATTTCGTCGCCGCCGCCGCGCAGGCCATGCCGCGCATTCCGGGCCGCATGGACATCGTGCTGCCGGAAGGCGACAGGGTGCGCCTGTCGAACGGAAAGCCGGGCCGGGTCAGCGAGATCACCGTCCACAACGGCGAACTCTTCCGCCGGTTCGTGCGCGAGGGCTGGCTGGGCTTCTCGGAAGCCTATCTCGAGGGCTGGTGGTCGACGCCGGACCTGCAGGGTTTTCTCGACCATACCTACGATGTCGATTTCGACCTCTATGACGAGGATTTCAACGGAATGGCGCTCTTGCGCGCCTGGGAGAAGCTGCGGTTCTGGCTTCAGTCGAATTCGAAGCGGCAGGCGAAAAAGAACATCTCGCATCACTACGACCTCGGCAACGACTTCTACGGGCTCTGGCTCGATGACACGATGACATATTCATCGGCCCTGTTCCGCACCGGGCAGGAGAGCCTCGAGGCGGCGCAGACGGCGAAATACGCTTCGATGGTCGACGAGATGGGGGCGAAGCCCGGCGACCATGTGCTCGAGATCGGCTGCGGCTGGGGCGGGTTCGCGGAATATGCCGCGAGGGAGCGGGGGCTGAAGGTGACCGGTCTCACGATCTCGAGGGAGCAGCACGACTACGCTACCGAACGCATGGCGCGGGCGGGCCTGTCGGACCGGGTGGAGATCAAGTTGCAGGATTACCGCGACGAGCGGGGCCGTTACGACGGGATCGCCTCGATCGAGATGTTCGAGGCGGTGGGCGAGAAATACTGGCCGGTTTACTTCGACACCGTGCGTGACCGCCTCAACCCCGGGGCGATGGGGACATTCCAGATCATCACCGTCGAGGACCGGCGCTGGGACGCTTACCGCAAGAGCGTCGATTTCATCCAGAAATACATCTTTCCGGGCGGAATGCTTCCGGCGCCCTCGGTGCTCAGGGCCGAGATCGAGCGGGCGGGGCTCACCGTTGCGCGGTCGGTCGAGTTCGGCGAGAGCTATTCGCAGACGCTCAGGCGCTGGCACGAGACGTTCAATGCCCGCTGGGAGGAGGTATCGTTGCTCGGATTCGACGATTCCTTCCGCAGGATGTGGAATTTCTACCTCACGTCTTGCGCCTCGGCGTTTTCGAGCGGAACCTGCGACGTGATACAGATCACGGTGAGAAGGCCCGCCTGACCATGCCCACCGCCGGCAAGCTCTTTGGCGCGATCAGTTTTGCGCTGGTCGCCTGGTTCGTTTCGGGCCTCATTCCACCGCTCTTGCCGGAGGGCGTTCCGACACCGTTGCTCCAGCCGGTCAACGCTGTCGTGGGCTTCATCATGGGCTGGACCATTCTTGGGCGGAACGCGGGGGACGGGCTCGTGGCGGCATTGGGTCACGCCTCCACCACGGCGGTGGCGGTGGTGTTCTGGTGCCTCGTGATCTGGTCGGGTGACGAGATGATCGAACGCGCCACGCGTCTGTTCTACGACGGCCCCGTGGAGGCGCTGCAGGACATGGCGACGGTGGCGCTGGAATATGGCCGGATGGTCGCCACGATCGAGATCATCGGTGCGCTGGTGATCGGCACGGTGGCCAGTGCGCTGTTGACCGAGGGTGCGGCCGCGCGCTGGACCTGAGGTGGCGCGCGACATCCTTCTTTACGGCACGCTGCGCAACCCGGGCCATCTCTCGGCTGTCCTCGGGCACGACATCCGGCCGCTTCGCGAGGACAGGCTGCCGGGCCATGCCGTGCGCACCGACGCCGCGCGGAAGGGTTTCCCGGTGCTGGTGGCCGACGAGGAGGAGGCTGCGCCCGGCGCGGTGATCCGCGCAGGCGGCGAGGATCTCGCCCGGCTCGACTGGTACGAGGCGGCCTTCGGCCGCGACCGCCGGGTCGTGACGCTGGCCTCGGGCGCGCGGGTGGACGCCTACTGGCCCTCCGAACTCGGGACCGCGGTCAGGCCCTGGGATCTCGCGACCTGGACCGGCGAGTGGGGCGCGGCGGTCGAAGCGGCTGCGCGGGAGGCGATGACGCTGTATCCCGGGACGGCGCCCGGCGACATGGGCCGGCGCTTCGGAATGGTCCTTTCGCGCGCCTGTTCCCGGTTGCGCGCCGGCGCGGAGGCGGCGCCGGGCGCCGTGCGCCGCGGGGCAGGGCGCAAGGGGATCAGATTGTCGCGAAGCGTGCCGCGCCACCGCGGGTTTTTCGCCCTCGACGAGATGCATCTCGACCACCGCCGGTTCGACGGCGGCCGCGAGGAGGTCGTGCGCGAGGTCTTCGTGGGCACCGACGCGACCCTCGTTCTGCCCTATGATCCCGTCCGTGACGAGGTGGTGCTGATCGAGCAGTTCCGCTCGGGGCCGTTTCGCCGGGGTGACCCGCATCCCTGGTGCCTCGAACCCGTGGCGGGGCTCATCGACCCCGGCGAAGGCCCCGAGGAGTGTGCCCGGCGGGAGACCCGGGAGGAGGCCGGACTCGCGCTGTCTGCGGTCGTGGCGGTGCCCGGCGGCTATCCGAGCCCGGGGGCGACGACGGAGTTCTACTATCTCTACGTCGGGCTGGCGGAGCTTGCGGATTATCGGCCCCGCACGACGGGAATGGACGACGAGGGAGAGGACATTCTTACCCATGTCCTGTCCCTCGAGGCGGCCCTGGGGCTTCTGGAGACCGGCGAGGCGCGGGTTTTGCCGCTGGCTTATCTGCTGACCTGGACGGCCGCCCATCGCGATCGGCTTCGCGCCGCCTCCGGCCATTGAATTCGCAGCCGCCAGCACCTAGAAAAGCGCGGCGCAAAACGAAAAGGGCAGGGCCATGCGGGTGAATTCCGATCTCGCCGACGCCGTCGGCAACACCCCTCTCTTCCGCCTCCGGGCGGCCTCGGAGGCGACGGGCTGCGAGATCTACGGCAAGGCCGAGTTCATGAACCCCGGCCAGTCGGTCAAGGACCGTGCCGCGCTCTGGATCATCCGCGACGCCGTCGAGAAGGGCAAGCTCAGGCCCGGCGGCACCATTGTCGAGGGCACGGCCGGCAACACCGGTATCGGGCTCGCGCTCGTCGGGGCGTCGATGGGATTCCGGACGGTCATCGTGATCCCCGAGACGCAGAGCGAGGAGAAAAAGGACATGCTGCGGGTCGCCGGCGCCGAGCTCGTGCAGGTGCCCGCGGTGCCCTACCGAAACCCCAACAACTACGTCCATTACTCCCAACGCCTCGCCGAGCGTCTGGCGCAATCGGAGCCAAACGGCGCGATCTGGGCCAACCAGTTCGACAACGTCGCCAACCGGCAGGCTCACATGGAGAGCACGGGCCCCGAGATCTGGGAACAGACCGGCGGAAACGTGGCCGGCTTCGTCTCGGCCGTGGGCACCGGCGGCACGATCGCCGGCGTCGGCATGGCGCTGCAGGACCGGGGCGTGAAGATCGCGCTCGCGGACCCCGAGGGCTCGGCCATCGCCTCGATCTACCGCACCGGTGAGGCGAAGGCGGAGGGCAGCTCGATCACCGAGGGCATCGGGCAAGGCCGGATCACTGCGAACCTCGAGGGCTTCACCCCCGATTTCGCCTACACGATCCCCGATGCCGAGGCGCTGCCGATCGTCTTCGACCTTCTCGAGCACGAGGGGCTCTGCCTCGGCGGCTCCTCGGGCATCAACATCGCCGGGGCGATGCGCCTCGCCCGCGATCTCGGCCCCGGCCAGACCATCGTGACGATCCTCTGCGATTACGGCACGCGCTACCAGTCGAAGATCTACAACCCGGAATTTCTGCGGTCGAAGAACCTGCCGGTGCCGGCCTGGCTCGACGGGCCCGGGCGTATCCTGCCGAAGGTCTTCGAGGACACCGATTAGGCGGCGCTCGACCCTTGCATAGCGGGCGGTTTTCCGACTAGATCCGCCCTGCCGGAGAGGTGGCCGAGTGGTCGAAGGCGCACGCCTGGAACGCGTGTAGGCGGGAAACCGTCTCCAGGGTTCGAATCCCTGTCTCTCCGCCA
>CAZPPH010000183.1:0-5900 GCA_964588375.1 uncultured Rhodobacterales bacterium
GGAGCCCGCCCGACAGGCGCAGTCTCGATTTGACTTGCCCGGCGCGGGCCGGGCAGAAATAAACGCTCATGTTCATCTCGGTCCTCGATCTCTTCAAGGTCGGCATCGGCCCTTCGTCCTCGCACACGATGGGGCCGATGGTCGCCGCCGCGCGGTTTCTCGACACCCTGCGCGCCTCGCCGTTCTCCGCGGCCGGTCTCCGGGCGCATCTGCACGGCTCGCTCGCCTTCACCGGCGTGGGCCACGCCACCGACCGGGCGGTGATCCTCGGGCTCGCGGGCTTCGAGCCCGAAAGCTACGACCGCGAGGCGGCCGACGCCGCGCTGGAGCGGATCCGCGACGCGAAGGCGGTGACACCCGAAGGGCTCGAAAGGCTCGCGTTCGACCCCGCAGCGGACCTCGTCTTCGACCGCACCGCACCGCTGCCCGGCCACGCGAACGGGATGCGGTTCTGCGCGCTCGACGCGGAAGGCGACGTCATCCGCGACGAGATCTATTATTCCATCGGCGGCGGCTTCGTGCTGACCGAGGCGGAACTCGCGAAGGGCCGGAACACCGACGACGGCCCCCCGGTGCCCTACCCGTTCCACTCGGCGGCCGAGATGCTCGCGATGTGCCGCGAGACCGGAAGGACCATCGCAGACCTCAAACGCGCCAACGAATTGTCGCGGAGGCATCCCGACGCGCTCGACCGGGGGCTTTTGCGCATCTGGGAAGTGATGTCGGCCTCGATCGACCGGGGGCTCGGGGGAGATGGCGTTCTGCCGGGAGGTCTCGGGGTGAAGCGGCGTGCCGCCGGCATTCACCAGGCGCTTCTCGCCGAGCGCGGCCGCAACCTCACCGCCCCCCATGTCATCAACGACTGGATCGGCGTCTACGCCATGGCGGTCAACGAGGAGAACGCGGCGGGCGGCCAGGTGGTGACCGCGCCGACGAACGGGGCGGCCGGCGTGGTGCCCGCGACGATCCGCTACTGGCTCGATCACGTCCCCGGAGCGTCCCCGGCCCGGGTCCCGGAATTCCTGCTGACGGCGGCGGCCATCGGCGGGCTCGTCAAGCACAACGCCTCGATCTCGGGGGCCGAATGCGGCTGCCAGGCGGAGGTGGGCTCGGCAAGTGCCATGGCCGCAGCCGGTCTTGCCGCCGTCCTTGGCGGCAGCCCCGAGCAGGTGGAGAATGCCGCCGAGATCGCCCTCGAGCATCACCTCGGCATGACCTGCGACCCCGTGAAAGGCCTCGTGCAGGTGCCCTGCATCGAGAGGAACGGGCTCGGGGCGATCAAGGCCGTCTCGGCCGCCTCGCTCAGCCTGCGCGGCGACGGAACCCACTTCGTGCCCCTCGATGCGGCGATCGAGACCATGCGCCAGACCGGCGAGGACATGTCGGAAAAGTACAAGGAGACCGCCCTCGGCGGGCTCGCGGTGAACATCCCGAACTGCTGAGAACGGCCGCGCCGGCAAGAATTGCGTCTCTGCAGAACGAAGACCCGGGTCGCGCCAGACGGTGTCCCGCCCCATGGACGCCGGGGCGCACGCCGCCTAGGGTCGCGTCATGCGCCCCGACCGTCCCACCCTCGGCGTCGCCATGATGCTCGGTTTCTGCGTGACCGTGCCGTTTTCGGACGCCTTCGCGAAACTGGCCGGCGCGACCCTGCCGCTGGCCATGGTGCTGGCGGCGCGGCTGGTGTTCCAGGCGGTCGTCCTGAGCCCTCTGGCCGTCGCATCCGGGGCGGGGCTGCGGCTCGGCCCGCGGCTGTTCGGCCTCGCCCTCGTCCGTTCGATGCTCAACCTCGGCGGGCTCGCGGCGATCTACGCCTCGTTCCGCTACCTGCCCCTCGCCGACGCGATCGCAATCGCCTACGTGATGCCGTTCATCCTGCTGTTTCTCGGCCGCCACCTGATGGGCGAGGAAGTGGGCCCGCGCCGGGTCGCCGCGGCGGTGACGGGGTTTCTCGGAACGCTGCTCGTCGTCCAGCCGAGCTTCGCGGAGGTCGGGCTGCCGGCCCTTCTTCCGGTGCTCGGCGCGGTGATCTTCGCGCTGTTCATCCTCACGACGCGGGTGATCGCGCGTGACGTGAACCCGGTGACGCTGCAGGCGGTGTCGGGCTGGATGGGCCTGGCGATGCTGCTGCCGCTCGCAGGTCTCGGCATGGCGTTCGGCGTCGCCGATCTCGCGGTGGTCGCCCCCTCCCCGCGCGAGTGGTGGCTGCTCGCGGGGATCGGCGCATTCGGCACCGTCTCGCATTTCTTCATGGCCGCGAGCCTTCGCCACGCCCCCTCGGCCACGGTCGCCCCGGTGCAATACCTCGAAATCCCGGTGGCGGCGATCGTCGGTTGGCTGTTCTTCCGCGAGTTCCCCGACGGGCTTGCGCTGGCCGGGATCGTGGTGATCCTCGCGTCCGGGCTTTACATAGTCTTTCGCGAGCGCGAGCTCAGCCGTGCCCGAGACCCCGCAGGAGCGGCCTGAACGCCTTGCGGGGCAGGATGAGCAGCATCCCCGGCCCCGCGGGCTCGATCACCACCGCGCCGGTGACCCGGTTCGATGTTCCGATCCGGCCTGCGGGGGCGAAGTCGATCCCGCCTACGGGCCATTCGAGCCCTTCCGAGCGCGCCGTCAACGGGACCATGGGAAAGAGCGAGACCCGGCTGGCCGGCGGCAGGTCGAGGGCCAGCCGCGCGGGGCAGTGGACGACGACGTCATGCCCTCCCACAAGCAGGCACCGCCCGGGCTCGTGCGCGGCGAGGGCGGACAGGACCGCCAGCGAATGGTCGATGCGCCGGCCGAGAAAGCCCACCGCGATCACCAGCGGCGCGCTGATTCGCTCCAGGCATTTCTCGAAATCGGTCGTGTCCTGATCGTCGATCCGCAGCAGGCGCTCGGCGGGCAGCCGACCGGCCGGCTCGAAACTGTCGAAATCACCGATCACGAGATCGGGCAGGCGCCCGAGATCCATGGCATTTTGCGCGCCGCCATCGGCCGCGACCACCGCTTCGCCACGGGAGGTCGCGAGATCGAAATCCTTCTTGCGCACCCGGGCGGGACCGACGAGTGTGACGGGCCTGTCGCTTTCCACCGCGGGACGGGTCACCCGGTTGCCCCGGACGTTAGCCAATTCGCCATAATTCTGACCCAAAAAAATCGTGCCATCACCCTCAGACTGTTCCTATTTGAGGTCCATGTCGTGGTAAACACACTGTTGCTGGGTTGCGGAGAAAGCGGACGATAATGGTAGGCTCGAGCTCAAGTAAGATCCTGACGGTATCCTACGGCACCTTCAGCTGCACGCTGGAAGGGTTCGACGATCCGTTTTCGACGATGCGGCACATCGCCGAGTATTTCCGCGACCTCGCCGCGGACGACAGGTATTTCGGCGCCGAGCCGCCCACCCCCGATGCGGAGATGCTTCACCGGATCGCCGAGCGCGAGATTCAGCGCCGGGTCGAGACGCGGGTGACCGGCGAGAACGTCGTGCTCCGCCAGCTCGACACGGGGCTTGCCGAGGACGAGGCCGAGGAAACCGCGTCCGCGGCGATGACAGGCAGGCAGGCCGCCGGCCGCACTCGCGAAGCATCCCCGCCAGAACCGGTGCGGCACGAAGAGCCTCAGGTGGCGAAGACCGACGAGGTGGAGGCGCCTGAGCTTCCCCCGGTCGAAGACGCCGAGGACGAGATGCCGCCCGAGCCGCGTGCGGGCAGCATCGAGGAGAAGCTGAGCCGCATCCGCGCCGTGGTGGAACGCACCCGCTCGCGCGATCTCGCAAGCGGCCTCGCCTCCGCGGTCACCGAGCAGGACGACGCCGACGACGAAGCGCTGGTCGCGGACATGTCGCCGGGGTTCGCCGGCGATATCGACGCCATGCTCATCAGCCAGGTCATGGCCGAGCAGGCCGCCGGCGACGACCGGGTGCCCGACGACGATGACCCCTCCGCCGCCGAACCGGTGTGGGATTTCGACGACGACGGTGCCGATCACTCCGTCGCAGACATCGACGGCGGGACGGACGAGATTGCCGGCAGCGAGGCTGGCGAGGGCGCGCAAGCCGATGACGGGGAGAGCCCGTCGGCCGGCGACGAGCTGGCTGTCGGAAGCGAAGATCCGGAAGACGTGGCCGGGCCGGATGAACCCGACACGGCCGGTGAACAGCCGCGCGAAGAGGCCGGCACGGCCGAAGACGCGCCGCGCACCGAGGCGCACGGCCGAGATCAGGGTGACGTCGGCGACCACGGTCACGGGGACGAGGCGGTCGAGGATGCCGAGACCGGATCGGCCACCGATGCCGCCATCGCCAGTATCATGAGCCATGACGCGCCGACCGAGACGGACGTCACCGGCACGGATGACGAAACACCCCCGCTCGGCACCGACGAGCCCGAACTGCAGAGCGGCGAAGAGCCCGAAATCGTGCTGGAGGCGGAGGCCGACGAGGCCGCCGGACACTCGCCGACGAGCGATGACGCGGGGATGGAAGAGCCCGCCGGGACAAGCGGGACGGCGGCAGGATCCGGCACGCAAGACATCGAGGAGACAAGCGGCGAGGCCTCCGACGAAGAAACCCATGAGACGGGGGCCGGAGAGAAAGACACCGCCGGAGAAGCCGTCACGGAAACCGCTGCCGCAGAGCAGGCCGACGACGAAGACGAGTTCTGGGATGTCGATTTCGATGCCGAGGCGCGCGCGGAATCGGCCGCAAGAGCCGGTGAGGACGAGGGCCGTGCGATCGACCTCGAGGCCGACGAAGACGCCGACTGGCATGCCGATGCCGATGCGGAAGATGCACCGAAGGGCGCCACCACCCTTGCCGACGCCCGGGCTGAACGCGCCCTGTCGAAGAGCTCGCAGCTTCGCGCACCCGAAGAGGAAAGCGCACGGATCGTGAGCCGGACCGAAACCGCGTTCGCGGAGAATGCGGGGACGCGGCGCCGCAGTGCGATCGCGCATCTCAAGGCCGCCGTCGCCGCGACGCGGGCCGACAAGATCCTGAGCCGGGTCGTGGGCCGCGATCGGGCGGGCGACCCGGAGGAGCAGAAGGATTACCGCGAGGACCTCTCGAACATCGTGAAACCGCGCACGACCTCGGACATCGTCGATGCCGGAACAACGGACCACGACGCCTCAGTCGAGGAGCACACCGAGGCTCTCGACGGAGCGGAACCGCAGGACGAGACGAATCTCGAGGTCACGGTCGACGAAACGGCTGAAGAAGAGCCCGCGCCCCGGACCACGTCGCGGGTGAAGACCCGCCTGCTGGGGCCCGAAGACACCGTCCCGGTGGCGGCGTTCGAGGAAAAGCCCGCCGATGAGACGCCACCGGCCGAAACCGCGGGAGACGAGCGGGCCTCGCCGCTGATGCTGGTTTCGGAACTTCGTGTCGATGGCGACGCAGATGGTCCGGTGCGGCCCCGCCGCGTCTCGCGCGAGGTCTCTCCCGAACAGCCCGGGCCCGGCGACGAAAAGAACTTCGCGGATTTCGCCGAGCGCATGGGGGCCAATGACCTCACCGACCTGATGGAGGCTGCCGCCGCTTATACCGCCTTCGTGGAAGGCCAGCCGCATTTCTCGCGTCCGCAGATCATGCGCCGGGTGGCCAATGTGGACCCGACGATCGAGGAAAGCCGAGAGGCCGGGCTGCGCTCCTTCGGCCAGCTCCTCCGGCAGGGGCGCATCCAGAAGCTCCAGCGCGGCCAGTTCACCGTGTCGGACTCAACCCGGTTCAAGCCGGCGCAGCGCATCGCCGGGGAATAGGCCGCGGACACGTCCGCTGAGCGGGAAACGACAGGGCCGCGGTTCATCCGCGGCCCTGTCGTTTCAGACTGCCGCCTCGGCCACGAACCCCGCCAGTCCGGCGTGGGCAGGACGGCTGGGCGCTTCCGGACCTCGCCTTCTGCGCGGCAGACCGGCAC
>CAZPPH010000184.1:0-5882 GCA_964588375.1 uncultured Rhodobacterales bacterium
GCCAGATCTTCGCGACCGGCTGGCCCGTCTCCACCTCGTCGCCGAGATCGACGAGCATCTCGAGCATTCCGTCGCGGGGCGAGAAATGGAAACAGCGCCCCTCGGTGGTATCGATCTGCACGCTGGGGCCTGTCTCCGGCGTGCCTTTCAGTACACCGACATGGCGCAGGAAATTCTCCGCACCGCGCCGGGCGATGCGCGCCGAGCGCGCCGTCGCGGACCCCCCACCGCCGAGTTCGGTCGACACGAAGACCTTTCCGGCCGCCTCGCAGGCGGTGTCGTACATGCCCACCGCGTCGATCTCGCGAAGGGTCATCGAATAGGGCGCGCCGAACGCCCGCATCGCCGCGATACAGGCGGCTTCCTGATCTGGGTCGTCGAGCAGATGCGCCGCGGCGAAAGGGATGAAATCGAGCGACTTGCCGCCCGAGTGGAAATCGAGCACCGCGTCGGCCAGAGGCACGAGATTGTTGAGAAAGAAATCGGCGATCTTCTCGGTCGCCGTGCCGTCGGGGCGTCCCGGAAAGGTGCGGTTGAGGTTGAGCCCGTCGAGCGGGGAGATGCGTTTGCCCGCGCGAAAGGCGGGATAGTTCATGTAGGGCACGACGATGAGCCTGCCGGTGATGTCTTCGGCCGCGAGGTCATGGGCAAGGCCCTGCAGCGCGATGGGGCCCTCGTATTCGTCACCGTGGTTGGCGCCGGTCAGAAGCCCCGTCGGTCCCTCGCCGTTACGGATGACCGTGACGGGGATGCGGATCATCCCCCACGCGCTTTCCTCGCGGCTGTAGGGCAGGCAGAGATGGCCGTGATGAACCCCGTCCTCGTCGAACGGGACGGTGCAGGTGATGGGATTGACCCCGCTCATGACTTGACCATGAGCTTTCGCGGCACGTCGGCGAGAATCTCGGGCCCTTTCTCTCCGATGACGATGCTTTCGGTGATCTCGAAGCCCCAGTCCTCCATCCAGAGCCCGGTCATGAAATGGAAGGTCATGCCGGGTTGCAGCTCGGTCCGATCCCCGGGACGCAGGCTCATCGTGCGCTCGCCCCAGTCGGGCGGATAGCTGAGGCCGATCGGGTAGCCTGCACGGTTGTTCTTCTCGATGCCGTGTTTGGCGAGCACGTTAAAGAAGGCCATCGCGATATCCTCGCAGAGATTGCCGGCCTTCGCCGCGGCAAGCCCCGCCTCCATACCCTCGAGCACGGCGGCTTCGGCCTCGAGAAAAGTCCTGTTCGGCTGTCCGAGAAACACCGTCCGCGACAGCGGGCAGTGGTAGCGGCGGTGCACGCCGGCCAGTTCGAAGAAGGTCCCCTCGCCCTCCTTCATCGGCCTGTCGTCCCAGGTCAGATGCGGCGCGGCCGCATCGGCCCCCGACGGCAGAAGCGGCACGATCGCGGGGTAGTCACCGCCCGCGCCGATCTCGGCGTCGTAGCGCAGCCCCGCGTCGTAGATCTCGGCGACGAGCGATGACTTCGGCATGCCCGGCTCGATCACCTCGAAGATGCGGGCATGCATCTTCTCGACGAAGCGCGCGGCGAGCCGCATGTAGTCGAGTTCACGTTCGGATTTCACCGCGCGCTGCCAGTTCACGAGGGCGGTGACGTCGGAGAACCGTGCGTCGGGAAGGCCCTTCTGCAAGGCCGCGTAGGCGGCCGCCGAAAACCAGTAATTGTCCATTTCCACCCCGATCCGCGCCGCGTGGAGTCCCCGCTCGGCCAATTTCGCCGAAAGGTAGTCCATCGGGTGGCGCTCGGCGGATTGGACGTAATGGTCGGGGTAGCCGACGATGCTGCTGTCGCCGAGCCAGGTGGTGCGGATGGCGCCGGCGGCGTCCTGGCTCCGGCCGAACCAGACCGGTTCGTCCTCCATCGTCAGGATCACGGCCTGGTGGACGTAGAAGGACCAGCCGTCGTAGCCGGTGAGCCAGGCCATGTTCGACGGATCGGAGACGATGATCGCGTCGACGCCCGACCGCTCCATCGCGTCGCGGGTCTTGACGACGCGGCTGGCGTATTCCTCTCGGGTGAAGGGAAGGGTCGCGGCGGGCATGGGGCATTCTCTGAATTGTTGGGGTCAGGTCTTGAAGTCGGTGCCCGCACCCGTCCCGGACGCGCGGGCCAGGGCGAGCGTGGCGATGGCGGTGTCCTGAACGCCGGTGCCGGTAAGGTCGGCGAACGTGATCTCCGCGGCATCCGTCCGGCCGGGCGCGTCGCCCGCGACCACTGCGCCGAGTTCGGGATAATCGGTATCGGCCATCGCGCCCGTGGCGAGGGCGGCGCGAAGCTCGCCCATGATACGGGTCTGGCTCAGCCTGTCGGCGACGTAGCGGCTCGCCCGCGCGAGCGCGGCGGGCTCGACCTCGCATTTCGTGGGCTGGTCGGAGCCCATCGCGGTTATGTGCTGGCCGGGTCGCAACCAGTCGGCCTTGAGCACCGG
Organism: uncultured Rhodobacterales bacterium; assembly: GCA_964588375.1. Classification (GTDB taxonomy): domain Bacteria; phylum Pseudomonadota; class Alphaproteobacteria; order Rhodobacterales; family Rhodobacteraceae; genus JASJAR01. The sequence continues at coordinate 2,437 of CAZPPH010000184.1, forward strand.
GTCGCTGGCCGCTGTCGTGGTCACGACGATATCGGCGCTTCCGACCGCCTCCTCGGCAGCGGCGGCAACCGCGTCGATGCCCAACTCGGCGGCAAGCTGGGAAGCGAGCGCTTCCGCCTTCGCGCGGTCCCGGCCCCAGATCGCGGCTCGGCGGATCGGGCGGACGAGCGTCAGGGCCTTCAGCTGCAAACGCGCCTGCATGCCGGTGCCGAGAATGGCCGCGCACTCGGCATCCTCGCGGGCGAGGTGGCGGGCGGCAACGGCGCCGGCGGCCGCCGTGCGCACGTCCGTCAGATAGCCGTTGTCGAAAAGCACCGCCTCGACCTCTCCGGTGCGGGCGGAAAACAGCACCATCAGACCGGAAGTGGAGGGCAGGCCCAGCTTCGGGTTGTCGAAGAACCCCGGCGATATCTTCAGCGCGAAACTGTCGAGACCGGGGACGTAGGCGGTCTTCACATCGACCTCGCCGTTGAAATCGTGGATCGCCATGGAGAGGACAGGCGGCATCACGACGCCGCCGGCGGCGAGCCTTGCGAACGCGTCCTCGATGCAGTCGACGGCAGCGAGGTCCAGCGGGACGGCACGGCGCAGGTCCGCCTCGCTCAGAAGCCTGATGGTCGGCATCAGGCCGCCTCCCGGCCGAGGTCGACGTTCTCGCCGGAGATTACCCGGTGGTGCAGTCTCATGTCGATGTTGCCGCCGCTCAGGAGCACCATGGTCGGACCTTCCGGCACGACCTTTTCCGACAACAGGGCACCGACGCCGACAGCACCTGAGCCCTCGACGATCTGCCGTTCGGCCCAATAGCAATGCCTTATCCCCGCGGCGATCTCGGCCTCGTCGAGAAGCACCACCTCGTCGACCAGCGCCCGTACCATTTCGAAGGTATGACGGTTGTCGAGCCCGATGCCGCCGCCGAGGCTGTCTGCGAGCGTGGGCAATTCCTCGACTTCCACCGGGCGGCCGGCCGCGAGGCTCGCCTGCATTGCCGCCCCGCGCGCCATTGAGATACCGGTGATGCGCACCCCTGGCTTTCTTGCCCGGATCGCGGCCGCGATGCCCGAGATCAGCCCGCCGCCCGAGACCTGCACCAGCACCGTCTCCATCTCGGGCATGGCTTCCAGCATCTCGAGCCCGAGCGTGCCCTGACCCGCTATGATGCCCGGGTGGTCGAACGGCGGCAGCATGGTCATGCCCTTTTCGTTCACAAGCCGGTCGACCTCGCGCTGCGCCTCGTCCTGGCTCTGGCCGGTGATCAGCACCTCCGCCCCTTCGGCGCGGATCGCCTCGACCTTGTTCTCGGGCACCAGGCTCGACATCGCCACGATGCAGCGCACGCCGGCATCGGCGCAGGCCCGGGCGAGACCGCGGCCGTGATTGCCGGTGGAGACGCCGACGACGCCGGCGGCCCGCTCGGCCTCGCTCAGAAGGGCCACCGCGTTGGACGCGCCCCGGAACTTGAAACTGCCGCTGGTCTGGTGATGCTCGAGCTTGAGCCGGACAGGCACGCCCGCGCGTTCGGACAGGGACGCAGAGACCTCGACCGGCGTCGACCGGATGACGCCGTCGAGCCTGCGCCGGGCGGCCTCGATATCCCCGACCCTGACGAAGGCGTCGCTCATGCGGCCCGCTCCAGGGGACCGGCGTCGAAGAGGCGCCCCCAGTCGCCCGGCGCGGGCGGCAGGTTCGCGTGGTGCAGCAAGCGCCAGAGCAGCGCCTGGTTCGACGAGATCACCGGCTTGCCGGTCAGCGCCTCGAGCCGGTCGATCATCGGGACCGCGCGGAGGGCCGTGCAGGACAGGAAGATACCCTCCGCGTCCGGCCCGTCCGCCGCCAGAACGGCGGCCCGGATCGTCCCGGGCGTGACGCGGGCGATGTCGCGGTCGTCGGCGAGACCGAGGCAATGGGCAGACACCACTTCGAACCCCCGGTCTTCGAAATACCGCACCATCGGTGCGGTTGTCTCCGGCAGATAGGGGGTGACGAGCGCGATGCGGCGGATGGCGAGGGCGGCGAGACCCTCGCAGGCCGCACGGGGTGGTGTGACCACCGGGATACCGGGGCGGGTGCGGGAGATGCCCGCTTCGACCGCCGCGTCGCCCATGGTGACCGACGCCGCGGTGCAGGCGTAAGCGATGGCCGCGAGCGGCACCTCCGGCACGAGAAGATCGGCCGCTTCGGTCAGCCGCGGCGCCATGCGGCGGAGATTTTCGGGCGTCGTCGGGTTCTCGAAGGCGACCCGGGCGACGTGAAGAGCGGCGCGGTCGGGCAGCACCCGCCGCGCGTCCCCTTCAATGGTGAGATCGGTCGAGAGCGCCACCATGCCGAGGCGGATCACGTCGTCCGACCCGAGCTCGGGCGCTACCGGAGAACGCATGACCTCGACCTCCGCGGCGCCCATGTCAGACCACCATGACCGGGCAGTCGGACATGCCCGTGACCTTGTGGGACACCGATCCGAGCAGATAGCTCTCGACCGAGCCGAGCCCCCTGCCCCCCATCACGATGAGATCGCAGCCGTGCTCGCGCGCGAAGCCGATGATTCCCCGCGCCACCGGCCCGTTGCGCACGAAGGCGCGGACATTCGCGGCCCCAAGCTCGCGCGCGCGCGCCTTGGCGGCCTCGGCCACCCCGGTGGCGTATTCGCGCTGTGTGTCGTCGAGATTGCCCGGCTCTCCCGGCCGCACCATGGAGAACGACGCCTCGAGCATCGAATGGTGCCGGTAGACCGTCAGGATGGTCAGTTCGGCCCCGGCAAGCCGGGCGAGCTCCACGCCCTTTTCGAGCGCGGCTTCGGCATTGCCCGATCCGTCAGTCGGCACGAGGATATGTTTGAACACGGCGCGACCCTCACTTGTCGAACGCGAGGTCGCGGAGAAAGAGCGCGATCTGCGGGAAGAAGATCAGAAGCACCGCGACGCTGAGCAGGATGGCGATGAAAGGCGGCGTGCCGCGCACGACGTCCATGTAGGGGCGTTTGAAGACCGCGATGGCCGTGAAGATATCGCAACCGAAAGGCGGCGTGGCCGAGCCGATGGCGACCTGCAGGGTGATGATCGTGCCGACGAGCACCGGGTCGAGACCCACGGCATCGACCACCGGCGCGAAGATCGGCACGAGGACGAGGATCACCACGATCGGGTCGACGAACATGCAGCCGACGAAGAACGCGATGGAGATGACGAAGAGCACCCCGATGGGACCCATCTGGTCGATCCCGACGGCGCCGAGGATCGCCTGCGGGATCATCGCGAAGGAGATGATCCAGGAAAACGCCGCACCCGCACCGACGAGGATGAAGACGACCGCCGTGATGAGGCCGGTCGACTTCGCCGTGGCCCACACATCGGGCAGCGAAATCGAGCGGAAGACGATGACCTCGAGAATGAGCGCGTAGAGCACGCAGGCCGCCGCCGCCTCGGTGGGCGAGAAGATGCCCCCGTAGA
>CAZPPH010000185.1:0-5813 GCA_964588375.1 uncultured Rhodobacterales bacterium
AAGCAGAATAAAGATTATGGCCATTGCGTCGATTTATTTCCGCTTAAAAGAACCGACCGGGACAAGCCCGGCCGGTTCATTGGGGTTTGCAATGGTTCAGTTTGCCCGAAGAGCGTCGATCGACGACTGCACCCTGCCGACGAAGTCGGCATCGAGGTTTTCCTCGATGAACGCCTGCCCGATCGGGAAGGCCGTTTCCTGCCAGACCGCGGCCTCGGCAGGCGACAGAATGGAGATTTTTTCACCATCTGCAGCAGCTTGTTCGAGTCCGTCGAGCTCGGCCGTCATCGCTGCCCCGTTCTGGATGATGATGGACAGTTCCGATGCGGCGCTGATGATGTCACGCTGGGAATCGGTCAGGCTTTGCCAGAATTCTTCGTTCACCAGATAGGCCATGTAGGAAAAACTGTGTCCCGTCATGGTGATGTTGCCGACCAGTCGGCCACCCCTCACGGTTCCCGAAAGGCTGCCCTCGGTCGCATCGATGATGCCCGTCTGCAAGCCCTGGTTGCGCTCGGAACCCGACAATCCCACCACGGAGCCGACGCCGAGTCCTTGCCAGACAGCGATGTTCAGCGGCCCCGGCGGCACGCGAAGCTTGACGGGTCCGAGGTCCGACGGCAGCCGGATAGGGCCATGCTTGGAATAGAGATTGCGGACCGAATTTTCAGCGGCGCCGAGGAAACGGATCGTGTTGTTCGACCTTTCGAGGATGTGGTCGCGCACATAGGAGACGAGGTCTTCATCCTGCATCAGTCCGTAGAACTCGTTACGGTTGGCGAACAGATATGGCGCATCGAACATCTGCACATTGGGCGCGATGGCCGAAAGGCCATGGACGCCGACGACATAGAACTCGAGTTCGCCGAGGCGCATCTGGTCGACCACGTCGCGGTCGCTGCCAAGCGTGCCATGGATGACAAGGTTTACCTCGATTTCGCCGGCCGACTGGCCCTCCACGATGGCCTTGAACGCTTCGGCGGCGACCACCGAGCTGGGATTTTCGGAATGCGCGTAGGTCATCTGGACCTGAGCGATTGCAGAACTTGCCAGAATCAGGCTGGCCGCGCCGGTTACTGCGACCTTGCGCAGGAACGATGGTATGGTCATGAGCTTTCCTCCCTTATGGTATCGTTATCATTGCGGGCGTGCCAAGGCTGAGTCAATGGTTTTCTGCTCACGGTGACTCGCGCCGTAACCGTGCACCAGACGGCGCCAGGCATTCTTGTGCAGTGTCTCGGATGTTGGAGGCAGAAGGGTCTAGACGGACGATTCGCGCAGAAGCAGTTTCGGCGCGATCTCTTCGCGGCGCGGTTCCGTCTGGCCATTGTCCAAGAGATCGCAAAGCAACCGTGCAGCCTCGGTGCCGATCTGCCGTGGCGATGGATCTATGGTGGTGATCGACGGCACGCAGATCGCACCCACCTCGTAATTGCCGAAACCCGCGATGGAGATTCGTTCGGGCACCGCCACGCCCCGCCGCTGACAGGCGCTAAGCGCCCCGAAGGCCGACAGGTCGGAAACGCAGATCACGGCCTCGGTGTCGGGGTTGCTTTCCAGTAATCTTCCCATCGCATCGGCACCCTTCCTCATCGAGACCGGGGGCGGACCTGCTGCGACAAGGCGCGTCGCATCGAGGCCATGTCTTTCCATCGCGGCCACGAAACCGCGGCGGCGATCGAAGCCCCGGGTATCTCTGTCCGCGTCGCCGCCGATAAAATCGATGTTGGTAAGCCCGGCTGCAACCATATGATCAACCATGACTTCCATGGTCCTGGCATTTGAAAACCCGATCACATGATCGACCGGATCTTCGGGAAGATCCCATGTCTCGATCACGGGCACACCCGATTTTTCGAGGAGCCGCCGTGCGCGCGGAGTATGCTTGCCGCCCGTGACGACGACCGCAAGCGGTTTGCGGCGCAGAAGCTGTTCGATCAGCCGCTCTTCTTCATGGATATCGTAGTTCGTGTAGCCCAGCAGGATTTGCAGGCCTCTGTCCTTCAGGCCGTCCGTAAGGCCGCCGACCGTATCGGCGAAGTTTGCGTTATCGATGGACGGAATGGTGACGGCAACAAAATCCGTCTTCTGGGATCGCAGGCTGGAGGCAGTGCTGTCGAAAACGTATCCCAATTCCTCGGCTGCCGCGAGAATGCGGGCGCGGGTCTGATCGTTGACGAGGCTGCCGGGCTTGAATGCCCGGCTGACCGTCATGGGAGACACGCCGGCCGCTCTCGCGACATCCACCATCCTCGGCGCTCTGACTCCGCTTCTCATTTTTTGTTGCTAACCCGGCGGCGGAACGAAATCCATAGCGATGCCGCAGGGGTCACTCACCTTTTGGGAGAGCTCGTCCCGCACCCGAAAAATACTCCATCAGAGCGGCTTGGTCCTCGCCGCCCAGGCCCGCCGCCGTCAGCATGCGGTGAATTTCGGTACAAAGGGCAGTCAGCGGCATGGAGGTGTGCGCGATCCGGGCGAGGTCGAGAGCGCCGTTGAGGTCCTTGACCATGTTGTCGATACGCCCGGTGCGCCGGTAATCGCGCCCGGCGAAGCGCGGCATGTATTCCTGCAGGATCGCTGAATCCGCACGCCCCCCGCGCAGCGCCTCGGGAATACGTGTCGCATCGACGCCGGCGGCCTCGGCCAGCGCGGCGGCTTCGGCGACCGCGAGAAAGCCAAGGCCGCACAAGACCTGGTTGATCAGTTTCGTTGTCTGCCCGGCCCCTGCGGGTCCCATGTGGGTCTGGTTCGACGCGAGCGGTGACAGCAGCTCCTGCGCCCGGGCGACAGCGTCGCCGCCTCCACCCTGCATGAGGGTCAGTTCGCCGGTGGCGACCTTTGGGATACCGCCGGACAGCGGGCTGTCGACCCAGCCGAGCCCGCACTCCGCAGCGCGGGCGGCCAAGGCTTGCGTCGCCGTAGGGTCGATCGAGGACATGTCGATGATCAGGGATCCGGAAACGGCGCCCTCGGCAACGCCCCCCGGGCCGAATACGGCCGTCTCGACGATTTGAGGCGCGTTCAGGCTCAGGATGACCGCGTCGGCTTGCCCGGCGGCCTCGGCCGCGCTTCGTGCCGCGCGCCCGCCCTGCCGCACCAGCGTCTCCACCTTCGCGGGGTCGAGGTCGAAGACCGCGAGATCCGCGCCGGTTTCCAGAAGCCGCGCACCTATGGCGCCGCCCATGGCGCCGGCCCCGATCAATGCGTAACGTGCACCCATGTATTCCTCCCATCCGTTATGCGGCACCTACAGTGCCGCAGTGATGCCGCCGTCGACAAACAAGGTGTGGCCGTTCACGAAACTGGCCGCATCGGACGCGAGGAAGATGCAGGCGCCCTGCAATTCCTCGATGTTCCCCCAGCGTCCCGCCGGCGTGCGTTTTTCGAGCCAGGCGGAGAATTCGGGGTCCGCCACGAGTGCGGCGTTGAGCGGCGTATCGAAATAGCCCGGCGCGATCGCGTTGCAGTTCAGCCCAAGGGGCGCCCAGTCGGTGGCCATGCCCTTGGTGAGGTTCGCAACCGCCCCCTTCGTTGCTGTGTAGGGGGCGATGCCGGGACGCGCGAGCAATGTCTGGACGCTGGCGATGTTGATGATCTTTCCGAGTCCGCGCGATATCATGTGCCGTGCGACCGCCTGTCCGACGTGAAAGACGCTGGCGATATTGGTCTGCAGGAGTTTCTCGAACATCTCGGCGGGGAAGTCCTGCAACGGGCCGCGGTGCTGCATCCCCGCGTTGTTGACAAGAATGTCGATCGCGCCCTCGCGGGCCTCGAAGCTGTCGACGGCATCGCGCGCGGCCTCGTGGTCGGTGACGTCGAAGGCGAGGGGCTGCGCGCCGGATATGCGCATCGCCGCCTCAGTCAGTTTCTCCGGTTGGCGCCCGTTCAGGACAACTTGGGCGCCTGCGGCCGCCAGACCCTGCGCCAGCGCAAATCCGATTCCCTGCGAAGACCCGGTGATGAGCGCACGCTTGCCCGTGAGGTCGAAGTGCTTGTATTGCATGGGTTCTCCACAGACTTTGCGCTGGACAAGGGCTTTTCCAACTGTCTATGGTAACGATATCATATAGGTCAAGGCAAGACCATCACAGCAAATTACGGTAACCAGATGTCAAAGCCGAATATTCTTCAGATGGGAGCGTTGCCGGAGTGGGATGAGGCGCCGATGCGCGACGCGTATTCCCTGCACCGGTTTTTCGACGCGGCCGATCAGGACGCGCTTCTCTCCGAGGTCGGCCCGCGAATTCAGGCGATCGCTACCCGGGGCGACCTCGGCGCGAGCGATCGCATCATCGCGGCCTGTCCGGAGCTGGAGATGATCGCCGTCTACGGCGTGGGCTACGATGCCGTCGATATCGCCGCCTGCCGCGCGCGAGGGATCGCCGTGACCAACACGCCGGATGTCCTTACCGAGGACTGTGCGGATCTTGCACTGGGGATGTGGCTTGCGCTGTCGCGGGGCATCGTCGCCGCCGAGGCATGGGCGAGGTCGGGCGACTGGGTCCGGAAGGGTGGCTTTCCCCTGCGTCACCGCGCCGGCGGCAAGTGTGCGGGCATTCTCGGCCTCGGCCGCATCGGGATGGCCGTCGCAAAGCGGCTCGAGGGCTTCGGCATGAACATCGCCTATAGCGCACGCAGCGCCCGCGCTGGTCTCGACGGTTGGCGCTACATCCCCGATGCAGCCGAACTCGCGGCGCAATCGGACGTTCTCTTCGTGACCCTTTCGGCCACCGCCGACACCCGTCACATCGTCAATTCCGACGTCCTTGCGGCCCTCGGCAAGGAGGGCATGCTCGTCAACATATCGCGCGCCCAGAACATCGACGAAGAGGCGCTCCTCGCCGCGCTGGAGCAGGAAAAGCTGCGCGGAGCGGCGCTCGATGTGTTCGAGAACGAGCCGCGTCTAGACCCGCGTTTTGCGCGATTGGACAACGTCCTGCTCCAGCCTCATCACGCGAGCGGCACCCATGAGACGCGCCGGGCCATGGGCCAGATGATGCGCGACAATCTGTCGGCGCATTTCGCGGGTCGTCCGTTGCTGTCGGAAGTCGCGACGTGAAGGCGATCGTCATCCATGCCGCTAAGGACCTTCGGGTAGAATCCCATGCACCCGAACCCATGGGGCTAGGGCAACTCCGGGTGCGGCTCGCCACCGGGGGCGTCTGCGGGTCCGATCTGCATTATTACAATCACGGGGGCTTCGGCGCGGTCCGCCTGCGCGAGCCGATGGTACTCGGCCACGAAGTCTCCGCCCATGTCGTGGAGACGGGCGAGGGCGTCGAGGGGTTCGAGCCGGGCCAACTCGTTGCGGTGTCGCCGAGCCGGCCCTGTGGGGCATGCACTCATTGTCTTGAGGGTTTGCCCAACCACTGCGCGAACATGCGGTTCTATGGCTCGGCCATGCCGTTTCCGCATATTCAGGGCGCCTTCCGGGAGGAACTCGTCGTCGATGCATCACAATGCGTCGACGCCACCGGGCTCGCGCCGGGCGAAGCGGCCATGGCAGAGCCGCTTGCGGTGACACTTCATGCCACGGAGCGCGCGGGCCGGATGGTCGGCAAGCGCGTCATGGTCACGGGCTGCGGCCCCATCGGGGCGCTGGCCATTCTCGCCGCGCGCCGCGCCGGTGCTGCGGAAATCGTCGCGACCGATCTAACCGACTTCACGCTCGACATCGCCCGCGCCTGTGGTGCCGATCGTGCGCTGAACATGGCCGACGACCCCGATGCCCTGGCCGAATTCACTGTTGGAAAGGGATATTTCGACGTTCTCTACGAATGCACAGGTGTCGCCCAGGCCCTCTCCGGGGC
>CAZPPH010000186.1:0-5784 GCA_964588375.1 uncultured Rhodobacterales bacterium
AGAGGATGTCGTTGCCCGGCCCACCTTCAAGCCGATCGAAGCCCGCGCCGCCGTAAAGCGTGTCGTCGCCCTCGCCACCTAAAATCCGGTCTTCCTGGGTGCCCCCGTAGAGCGTGTCGTTGCCCGCACCGCCGAAGAGCCGGTCGTTCTCGCTTCCGCCCCAGAGACTATCGTCGCCGTGGCCGCCGTAGAGGGTATCGACCCCCTGTTCGCCCCGAATCTGGTCGTTCCCGTCATCGCCGTAGAGCGTGTCGGCCTCGTTGCCGCCCCGGATGAGGTCGTCTCCGTCGCCGCCGCGGATCGTGTCGAAGCCGGCGTTGCCGTGAAGCCGGTCGTCGCCCGTGCCGCCGAACACGAAGTCGTTGCCCGTGCCCGCCTCGATCAGGTCCGCCCCGCCCTCGCCGTAGAGCCAGTCGATGCCGGCCCCGCCACTGATCATGTCGTCGCCCTCGCCGCCGCGCAGAGTATCGTCCCCCCCGGTCCCCTCGAGGGTCTGGGCGATGGGCAGGAACTGCGGCCGGTCGAGGTCGAGAATGTCGGCCGCCGTCCACCCGGAGATGTCGATCGTCCCGCCCCCGGCGCGGTAGAGATCGATGGTCTCGTCTCGCCAGATCAGCCGCACGCCCCAGTCCTGCGGCAAGGCGGTGAGGTGCGATGGATGGTAGAGCATCGGGAAGGCCGAAAGGTCGAGCCGGTCGATGCCGGGTTCGAAATCGGTGACGGTATCGACCTGCCCGTCGGCGTCGAAGACGAAGAGGTCCGCCCCCTCTCCGCCAGTCAGGATATCCGAACCGCCGCCGTCGATCACCACATCGTCGCCGGCGCCGCCCGAGATCGTGTCCGCGCCGGGGCTGCCTGCGAGGATGTCGTCGCCGACGGTGCCCGCAAGTGTTCCGCCGCCCACGACCGCCGCGAGAGTTTCCCCGAGGCCCGCCAGCGAGACCTCGAAGCGGGTGAGCCCCGTCTCTCCGAGACCCGCGGCGATGATCTGAAGATGGCTTCCGTTGTCGGCAAGCACGAGGGCGGAAACGTTGGAGAGCGTCGTGGAGAGACTGTCCTCGATGCTCTCGAGATGGATAAGGCGGCCGGTGGGCGCCAGGGCGAAGAGCGACAGCCCGTCGTCCGCGCCGCCGGCGATGACGAAGCTGCGGCCACCCGCCTCGTGCACGGCAAGCGCCTCGACCCCCTGAAATCGCGTCGGCAATGCGTCGACCACATGGTCGCGGGTCGCCGGGACGCCGCCGGCGGTCACTTCGATGACCGTGAGCGAGTTCGACCCCGCGCCCGCGACGACGGCGAAATTGCGGCCCGCGACGCTCGCCGTCTCGACCGCTGCCGGCGCGGAAAGACCGAGCCCGTCGGCCGCGCCGATGTCGCCCGTCAGCGTGAGCGCGCCGCCAGCCCCCAGCGCGAGGACGGACAGCGCGCTTTCGCCCGCCGAGACGGCGATGACGTAGCCTTGCCCTCCGACCTCCATCGCTGCGGTGTCGGATATGCCCGCGAGCGCAAGATCGCTCGTGTCGGCAAGGCTGTTGGCCGGAGCGAGCGCGCCGTCCGTCACCGCCCAGCTCTGCAGACCGTCGCCGCCCGGTCCGACGGCGATGAGGTAGGTGCCGTCGGGGCCTTCGGCGTTTACCGGATGGACGAGTTCCGTCGGCCCGTCCCCGAGCGTGCCGGTGGTGCCGAATCCGCCGCCCGCCCCGAGCGCGACCGACCGGGCGTCGGCGCCGCTCTGGCCGGAGAGAAGCAGCATCGGCGTGTCCCAGAAATCGGCGACGAGCAACCGCGGCTCGAGGCCGGGGGTGAAATCGCCCGAAAGCGGCATCTCGTCGATGAGGACGAGGCCTCCGTCGGCCAGAAGCTCGAGCGCCGTGAGCCCGCCGCCGGACCCGGTCACGAGATAGACGAAGGTCCGCCCCCCGATCTCTGCGACCACCGCGTCGCGCAGCCCGGCGCCGAAGGCGAGTTCACCGGAACCGAGCACCTCTGCCGTTGTCAGGTTTGCCTGCATGTCCCGTCTGTCCGGACTTCGAGGGTGAAGCCTTAGCAGCCCATCTCCTAAGGAGCGGTTTCCGGAACCCCGAGAAGCGCGCGATGCCGGTCGATCGCGGCGTGGATGTCGTCGAACGCGTGGAGGCGGCCGTCAGCGAGCACCGCACCGGAATCGCAGAGCCGCGCCAGCATCTGCAGCGAGTGCGACACGACGATGGCCCCGCTGGTGACGAGCCGCGCGCGCAACACCGCCTCGCTCTTTTCGCGGAACCGCGCGTCTCCTACCGCCGTGACCTCGTCGACGAGGTAGGTGTCGAACGGCACACCCATCGACACGGCGAAAGCCAGCCTTGCGCGCATGCCCGAGCTGTAAGTGCGGAACGGAGCGTTGAACTGCGCACCGAGCTCGGCGAATTCGGCGGCGTAGGCGACCAGCGCATCGGTGTCGGCCCCGTAGACCCTGGCGACGAACCGCACGTTCTCCGCACCGGTGAGATCGCCGTGGAAACTGCCGGCGAACCCCACCGGCCAGGAGACCGAACCGTTACGGTCGATGCGCCCTGCGTCGGGCTCGACGAGCCCCGCGATCATCCGCAGGAGTGTCGACTTGCCGGCCCCGTTGCGGCCGAGAAGCCCCACCGTCCGGCCGGCGGGAAACACCGCGTCTATGTCACGGGCGACAACCGTCCGCACCCCATTGCGGACGAAGCACTTCGACAGCCGCGAGAGCGAGATGCTCATGCCCGCCGCCTGTCGCGCAGGGAATAGAAGACCAGCGCCGCGAGGGCCCAGGCGAGAAAGAGAAAGAAGCCCGAGACCGCGAGAATGAGCGGGCGATTGGGCGCGGTCGATCGTTCCGCCAGCGTCGGCCGGACATGGGCGGCGAGATAACGCGACTGCCGCCGCGCCTCGGCCCGCGCGAGATCGCGCGCCGCCCGCGCCGAGGCATAGGCCTCTTCGGCGATCTCGACGTCGACCGAAAGCCGCGAGAATTCCTGAAGCGTGCCGGCGTAGTCGCGCTCGTCGATCTCCTGCCCACCGGCTCCGAGCCGGCGCCGCTCGGCGGCAATGCGTGCCTCTATCGCCCGGGTGACCTGCCGGCCCTCGTTGAGTCTCGGGTCATCGGGCCCGGTGCGCAGCTCCAGAAGATCGACACGGATCAGCTCGTCCGCGAGCCGCGTCTGCAACTCGGCGATGAGCCCCATCCGGCCCTGAAGATCGGCACCCGGGTCGACGATCTGGGTCGTGGTGCGGAACGCCGTCAGCCGGCCGCGCGCCTCGCCGAGGGCAGCGACGGCATCGACGAGGTCGGCCTCGGCGTAGCGCATCGCATCTTCCCGTGCCGTCTCCGACAAACCGTTCACGAGCGCGGTGCTTGCTTCGAGCACCGCCTCGGCGATGGCTCTGGCCGAAGCGGCGTCGAACGCGCGGACCCTGATCTCGATCAGTCCGGTGCCGGGGTCGTAGGCCACCCGGGTCATCCGCCGCCAGTAACGCGTGAGGTCCTCTATAGTGCCGGTGCGGTCGAAGGCGAAAACCGGATCCTGCGCACGGGGGAGCGAATAGATCGCGCGCAGCCCGAGGTCGGCATCGACCCGGGCGACGAGGTCGGCACTGTCGAGATAGGCGTAGAGCACGTCGGTGTCCGAGGCGGTCTGCGAGGCGAATCCGGCGAACGCACCGAAGAGCGCCGACGGGGCAGGCGCCTCTTCCTGGCGGACGGAAAAGGCCAGTGTCGATTCGAACTGATCCGCAGCGCGGGTCCAGAGATAGGCCGCCGTCGCGCCCACGGGCATCAGGACGACCAGGACGAAACTCGCCAGCAACCGTCTGTGGCGCGGTTTCAGCCCGGTCGCTGGCACTGTCGGCGGCACCGGCAGGCTTTTCACGTTCGAATTCTCTCGCGCCGGTTGCGCCGCCATGCCGCCTCCGATCAAGCGGTTGTTAACCCTGCATGCCTAGGCTTCTAGCGCAGGCGGGATGAAGAATTCGTTTTCATGGCACACCAGACTCCGTTTCCGGCCTTTGGCACGCCACGCTGCACGGCGGCCCTCATGCTGAGGGAAATGGCCACGAGCTACGGCCGCTCGCCGGGGGGCTACATCTGGGCGGTGCTCGAGCCCGTGGCGGCGATCGCCCTGCTGTCACTCGTATTTTCTGCGGCGTTCCAGTCCCCGTCGCTGGGGCGGTCCTTCCCGCTGTTCTACGCCGTGGGCTTTCTGCCGTTCGTGATGTTCAACGACCTCGTCAACAAGCTCGCCTCTGCCCTCCGCTTCTCGCGGCCGTTGCTCGCCTATCCCGCCGTCACCTACATGGACGCGCTGCTGGCGCGCTTCCTGCTCAACACCGGCACTCATATCGTCGTCGGCCTGGTCGTGGTCTCAGGCATCCTCGCGGCGTTCGAAACGGCCACGATCATCCGGCCGGGCCCTATCGCGCTGGCGGTCGCGATGACGGCGGCCCTCGCCTTCGGCATCGGTGTCTTCAACTGCCTGATGCTCTCGGCCTACCCGGTCTGGGACAGGCTCTGGCAGATCGTCGCGCGGCCGCTCTTCGTGATCTCGGGCATCTTCTTCATCCTCGAGGACGTGCCCCGGCCGTTTCGCGACTGGCTCTGGTTCAACCCGCTCATCCACATCACCGGCGAGATGCGGCGGGGGGTCTATGCAACCTACGAACCGGCCTGGGTCTCACCGGCCTATGTCTTCGCGCTGGCCCTCGTGCCCGCCGTTCTCGCCATTCTGCTTCTCCGACGTCACCACAGAGAGCTTCTGAACCAATGACCGTCACCCTGCCAACCCAAGACGCCTCCGCACGCGCACCTTCCGTCCAGAGCCGCGAAGGGCTCTTGTTCGACCGTTTGTTCATTGGCGCGGGGGCCATGAAGGCGGGCACGACATGGGCCTACCGGATGCTGGAACGGCACCCTGAGATCTTCTTCAGCTTCGAAAAGGAGATACACTATTTTTACGCTGCGTATGTAGACCGGACGGTTCTGTCGGAGCGCAACCGAATGGCGAATGTCCGCGACAAGTATCTCCGGATCGACCCCGAACGGAACCATGCGACGGGCGTGCGCAACAGGCTTCACTGGGCGGCAAACTACCTCGACGGTCCGGTAGACGACATCTGGTATCGCAATCTCTTCGTGTTCCGACGGGCGGAGCGCTATGCGGCCGATTTTTCGAACCTCTATGCGCTGCTGCCTGCAGACGGCTGGCGGCGCATCGCGGACCGTGTGGGCGAGCTGCGTGTGCTGTACACCATGCGCCACCCTGTTCGGCGTCTCTGGAGCCATGTGAAATTCCATCTCGAGATCACCGGGCAATCGCGCGAACTCGAGCGCTGGGGGCCGGAGGAGTTCCGCGACTTCGCGCGCCGGCCCTTCATCTGGGACAATGCCGAATACGGCCGCGCCCTGCGGCGGATGCGCGGGGGACTGCCCGGCGGCACGTTGAAGCCGGCGTTCTACGAGACCATCCACGCTGACAGGGCGGGATTTCTGGCCGACGTCGAAGCATTTCTGGATCTCGCGCCGCACAATTACCCCGCCGAGCTGATCGACCGTCGGGTCAACACCACGGCGAACCGTCCGATGCCGGAGTTTTTCCCGGCTCTCTTCCGCGATGATTTCCGGCGCATCTGCGGCGAAGTGGAGGCCGAGGGGCTCGTTCTGCCCTCCAGCTGGTCGGATATCCGTGCGGGGTGAGGCTTTGCCCGGGCTGTCGGGCTGCGTCGACGGCAGGCACCGGTCAGTGCACCTCTCCAGACACAGGGGCCCACTCGTCCGGG
>CAZPPH010000187.1:0-5780 GCA_964588375.1 uncultured Rhodobacterales bacterium
TCGTCGATCTCGCCCTTGCCGTCGCGCAGTTCGACCAGCGCCTTCACGCAGGCGACGATGTCTTCGTTGCGCAGCGTGCGCTTGGTGTCGGGCGCATCGAGAGCGAGACGCATGTTCATCTTCACCCGGCCGACCGCCGAGAGGTCGTAGCGCTCGCTGTCGAAGAACAGGGTGTCGAACAGGGCCGAGGCAGCGTCGACCGTGGGCGGCTCGCCCGGGCGCATGACCCGGTAGATGTCCATGAGCGCGGTGTCGCGGCCCATGTTCTTGTCCGCGGCCATGGTGTTGCGGATGTACGGTCCGACATTGATGTTGTCGATGTCGAGCACCGGAATGTCGGTGATGCCGGCGTCGAGCAGGTCCTTCAGCGTGCCGCCGGTCACCGCTCCGTCCTTGTCGAGCTCCCAGGTGAGCTCGTCACCCGCCTCGACGTAGATCGCTCCGGTTTCCTCGTTGATGATGTCGCGGGCGACGTAGCGGCCGACGATCTGGTCGAAGGGAACCAGAAGTTCTGCGACCTTGCCCTCGTCGATGATCTGCTTGACGGCGCGGGGCGTGATCTTCTTGCCGGCCTCGGCGATGACTTCGCCCGACTTCGCATCGACGAGATCGAAGGCAGGCCGCGTGCCGCGCACCCGCTCGGGAAAGAACTTGGTGGCCCAGCCCTTGTTCTTCTTCAGCTTGAATTCGACGGTATCGTAATAGGCATTCATGATGCCTTCCTGATCCATGCCGAGGGCATAGAGCAGCGTCGTCACCGGCAGCTTCCGGCGGCGGTCGATGCGCGCGAACACGAGATCCTTGGCATCGAACTCGAAGTCGAGCCACGACCCGCGGTAGGGAATGATCCGGCAGGCGAACAGGAGCTTGCCCGACGCGTGGGTCTTGCCCTTGTCATGGTCGAAGAAGACCCCGGGCGAACGGTGCATCTGGGAAACGATGACGCGCTCGGTGCCGTTGACGATGAAGGTGCCGTTCGGCGTCATCAGGGGCATGTCGCCCATGAAGACGTCCTGCTCCTTGATGTCCTTCACGGACTTCGCGCCGGTGTCGTCGTCGACATCGAACACGATGAGGCGCAGCGTCACCTTGAGCGGCGCGGCATAGGTCATGTCGCGCTGCTGGCATTCCTCGACATCGTACTTCGGCTTCTCCAGCTCGTATTTCACGAACTCGAGCACCGCCGTCTCGTTGAAATCCTTGATCGGGAAGACCGACTGGAAGACACCCATGATGCCTTCGCCCTCGGTGGGCTCGGGCCCCTCGCCCGAATTCAGGAAGAGATCGTAGCTCGATTTCTGAACCTCGATGAGGTTCGGCATCTCGAGAACTTCCCTGATTTTTCCGAAATATTTACGAAACCGCTTCTGGCCGATGTAGGAGGACGCCATTCGCTCAGTCACCTCTTTTTCGTTCGCGGATCTGACCGGCCGTCGGGGCCCCGGCGGTCAGTCCGTGAAACAGGGGGGTTCCGGTCCATGCGCGGCCGCCGTCCCACCGGCAGCCTCCCGACCTTATGGAACCCGCGCCTTAGGCAGGGTTTTCTCGAAAACCCTCTCTGAGACGCGGAGAACTGGACCCGGGCTTCCCCCGGGGCCAGCCATTGTTTCGGTGGTTACGGCTCGCGCCGCACCCGGATCACTTGAGCTCGACTTCGGCGCCAGCCGCCTCGAGCTTGCCCTTGATCTCCTCGGCTTCCTCTTTCGAAGCGCCTTCCTTGACGGCCTTGCCGCCGGCTTCGACGAGTTCCTTGGCTTCCTTGAGGCCAAGACCGGTGATCGCGCGGACTTCCTTGATGACGTTGATCTTCTGGCCGCCGGCGGCCTTCAGAATGACGTCGAATTCCGTCTGCTCCTCTTCCGCCGCGGCGGCTTCGCCACCTCCGGCCGGACCGGCCATCATCACCGCGCCACCGGCGGCCGGTTCGATGCCGTACTCATCCTTGAGGATTGTCTTGAGTTCCTGCGCCTCGAGAAGCGTGAGACCCACGATCTCTTCGGCAAGTTTTTTCAGATCAGCCATTTTACAGTTCCTTAAGATGTGTCCCAACGCCGGGTATTCAACCACGCCGCGGATTTAACCTTTGCCTCAGGCCGCTTCGGCCCTCTCCTCGATGGTCGAGAGGATGCTTGCGATGTTCGAAGCAGGCGCGCCAATGGCCCCGGCGATATTCGAAGCCGGTGCGCCGATCATGCCCGCGATGGTCGCGATGAGTTCATCGCGCGACGGCATTTTCGACACGGCTTCGACGCCGGCGGCGTCGAGAGCGCTCTCCCCCATGGCTCCGCCAAGGATCTCGAATTTCTTGTTATCCTTGGCAAAGTCCTGCGCCACCTTCGCGGCGGCAACAGGGTCTTCCGAGTAGGAGAGAACGGTCATGCCCGTGAGAAGGTCGGCAAGCGAAGCGTTCGGCTTTCCTTCGAGGGCGATCTTGGCGAGCTTGTTCTTGGCAACACGCACGGACCCGCCCGCGGCACGCATGCGCGCGCGAAGGTCCTGCATCTCGGCAACTGTCAGACCCGCGTAGTGGGCAACCACCACGACGCCAGAGCTTTCGAAGATCTGGTCGAGTTCCTCGACCACTTTCTCTTTCTGGGCTCTATCCACAGTTTCACTCCAAGTTGGGGGCGGACCCCCGGCTCATGTCTGCTCCTTTCGAGGAGCATCTCAGGTCCGCGTCACGGGACCGAGCCAAAACCGCCCAGGGCACTGCCCTGGCTGATCGGATCGTCTCCCGTCTCAGGCAGGAATTACGGCCTCCGGCTTGCAGGGCGGCCACCCACCGTCTCGGACAGTCCGGCAGACCGCCCGAATCCACGAACGGCATGCCAGAGCGTTCTCATAGGAGGTTCCGGAAAGGTTGTGAAGACCAAAATCACGAAGTGAAGCGGCGCGACCAGCCGGCCCACCGCACCATCCCGTGACGACGGATGCCCTTTGCATCTCGACGACAACATGCACATTCGGTCAACTTCACGAACGAATCAACTCTTTCTTCGCCCCGGCACCGCCGTGAGACACTTTCCGACCGCACCCGCCGTGTCCGCTCGCCCGGGCGCCCGAGTTCCGCACCGGCAGGCTTCGGGCTGCGGCGACGGCCCGGAAGAGTGAATTCGCGCGCAGCCGCCCGGTGCGGTCGCTCATCGAAGACAGGGTGTTTCCGGACCGGCGAAGAGAGTGGGAGAGAGTGATGGCGAAGCGAGAGGCGAGGCCTCCGGAAAGCGTCGAGGAACTGCGCAGGCGCATTCAGCGCGCGCGGGTCCGAGGGGCTGCGAAGCCCAGGGCGGACACCGCCCGGAAGGCGCTTCTCGCCTGGCTCGACACCGCGGTGCGGCATGGCCTCGGGCTGCGGGACATTCTGAAGCGCCTCGCGTCGGGCGAGGCGGCCCTCGGTATCGGCGCGGCGGTGCACGATGCGCTCGCAACCGATCCGCCGGAAATCCTTCAGAAAGCCGCTTGCCGGTCGGGGTGCGCCTTCTGCTGCATCCTGTCCGGCGGCGACGGCGGAACGATCACCGAGACCGAAGCGCGCCGGGTGCACGCGGCCCTCGCGCCGTTCGCCGGCCAGCCCGACGGACGGACCTGGCACCCCGCGGCCTGCCCCGCGCTCGACCCCGAGAGCCGCACCTGCCGGATTTACGAAGAGCGCCCGCTTCTCTGCCGCTCCTTCGTCTCCACGGATGCCGATGCCTGCCGGGAAAACGCCGAGGGCGGCAATGCTGACGGCGCGGGCGTTCTCGGCTCGCAGGTGACGTATCTCGCAGCGCTGGGGCTTGTCCGGTCGGCCCTCGAGGGCACGGCTCGGCCCCGAACCTACGCGCTCGACGAGATGGCGGCGGCGACGGTTGCCGGAAAGACCGAAACCGAGGCGCTGGAGAGCGCCCGGCAGAAGCCGCGCGCGCTCGACGACGCGATCAGGGGCACCGCCGGCACGGCGAAGTGAGGCTCGGCCTCAGAAGACCGCGAAGTCTTCTTCGCCGGGATCGTCGAGTTCCGGGGCGGCCTCATCGACCGGCGTCTCGGGAATGTACTCGATGAACACGACATCGTTCGACATGTCCGGCGGCGGATCGGGCACGTAGCTGGCCGGGGGCGGGGGTGCCTCGGCCACCTCGTCTCCGACCGGGGCGCCGAAGATCGACGAGAAAAGGTCGCCCAGCCAGCCGAAGACCGATTCCAGAAAGCCGCCCGCACCCTCGGCGGAACGCTCGCCCGGGCCGAAGTCCGGAGGCAACACGCCATCCATTCCACCGGGCCCGTGGCCCGGTTGCCCGTCCGGATCGGACATCCGGGCGTCAGCGCTGGCCTCGGACGCCGTGGGAAGGTTCTCCGGAGGGTCTGCCGGTGGCGGAGGGATGCCGGGTCTCACGGACTCGGAGTCGTCGTCGTCCTCCTCCTCTGGCGCTTCGGAGAGGTCGTATTCAGTATTCGCCTGTGCGAGAAGGTCGTCATCGAGCCGGGAGATGAGTTCGTTCACCCAGACCGGTGGTCCGGAGGAAGACCCGTCAGGCGTTTCGAACCACGCTGGTTTCATTTCTGCCAACACGCCGCGCGCTCCTGCGTCTTTCGCCGTCACGCCCCCGGAGCGAAGGATGAAGCTCATTTTCGGGCAGAATTATGGCGACCCGGAATTTCTCCGTTTCGCATCGGGAAAAATGCGCGGCGTCCCGCCAATGGCGGCCTGTCGGCGCGCCCGAACGAAAAAGGGGCGCCCGCTCGGGCGCCCCTTCGTTCCGGAATGGGTCGGATCAGTTCCCGGTCGCGCTCGAAACATCGATCGTCACGCCCGGACCCATCGTGGAGCTGACCGCGATCTTCTTCATGTAGGTGCCCTTCGCACCCGCCGGCTTGGCCTTCGAGACCGCGTCGACGAAGGCGCGGACGTTCTCGGCGAGTTTCGCCGCGTCGAAGGACGCCTTGCCGAGACCGGCGTGGACGACACCGGCCTTCTCGGCCTTGAACTGCACCTGGCCGCCCTTGGCCGCCTCGACGGCTTCCTTGACGTCCATCGTCACGGTGCCGACCTTCGGGTTCGGCATGAGGTTTCTCGGCCCGAGGATCTTCCCGAGCCGGCCGACGATCGGCATCATGTCCGGTGTCGCGATGCACCGGTCGAACTCGATCTTGCCGCCCTGGATCGTCTCCATGAGGTCCTCCGCACCGACGATGTCGGCCCCCGCCGCCTCGGCTTCCTCGGCCTTCGGGCCGCGGGCGAACACCGCCACGCGCACGGTCTTGCCGGTGCCGTTCGGAAGAGTGACCGAGCCGCGGACCATCTGGTCGGCGTGGCGCGGGTCGATTCCGAGATTCATCGCGATCTCGACCGATTCGTCGAATTTCGCGGTGGCGTTGGCTTTCACCAGCGCCACGGCTTCCTCGACCGTGACCGCTTCATTGCCCTCGAAGGCCTCACGGGCCGCGCGGGTGCGTTTTCCAAGCTTGCCCATGATCTACCCCTTCACCTCGATACCCATCGACCGTGCCGAGCCGAGGATGATCTTCATCGCCTGTTCGAGATCATTGGCCGAGAGGTCCTGCATCTTCGCTTCGGCGATCTCGCGAAGCTGCGCCTGCGTGACCGTGCCCACGGTCTCCCGCGACGGGGTCTTCGCACCCGATTTCAGCTTGGCGGCCTTCTTGAGATAATAGGACGCCGGCGGCGTCTTGATATCCATCGTGAAGGACTTGTCCTGGTAGTAGGTGATGACGGTCGGGCACGGCGCGCCCTGTTCCATCTCCTGCGTCTTGGCGTTGAACGCCTTGCAGAATTCCATGATGTT
>CAZPPH010000188.1:0-5725 GCA_964588375.1 uncultured Rhodobacterales bacterium
TCCGCCCTGCACCTGCGAGCGGGAGACGTCGGCTGAAGGGAATCTCTCTTCGCCGGTCGACGCCAGACGACAGCGCGAAACGAGACAGACCCCGGCCGGCTCCGGCAACCGTTTCCGCCCCGTCACCAATCGGTCCCGCGCGAAATCCTGCCCTTTCAAGCCCCGCGCGCTTGCCCATCGCCCCCCGCTCGGGCATGCTCCCTGCGTCCAGCCGGAAGGGAGCGACATGCCGGGTTTCACCTACAGGATCGTGCCCGCCCCGGAGCGGGCGAGGAAGATCAAGGGCGTCAAGAGCCCCGAGGCGCGCTTCGCCACGACACTGGAGGACGACCTCAACGCACTTGGCGAGGACGGCTGGGAATTCGTCCGCACCGAGACATTCCCGGTCGAGGAACGCTCTGGTTTCACTGGAAAAAAAACGGTGGAGCGCCGCGTGATGGTGTTCCGCAAATCGCTCGCGGAGCCTGTCGCCGCCGAGCCGGCCGCGCCCCTGCACCCCGCCGGCGAGCCGGAGCCACGGGCTCCCGACACGCCGCCGGAAGAGCAGAGAGGCCCGCGCATTCTCGGCCGCCCCGTCCCGCCCGTGACCCGCCTGCGCCGCGAGAACGAGAGCCGCTCCGAGGGCGAGTGACGACCGGGCGTTGCCGCTTACTCATCACCGTTTCGCCGCATTGCGGCCTCAATTCGTTCTTGCCCGCATCGGCCCGCCCCGGCCATGAACCCGTCAGTGACGTCTTAACGAGTACCGGAGTGGGGAATGACCAAGTACGAATACCGCGCGATCCCGTGTCCCGAAAAAGCGCTGAGGCAGCGTGACCTGCCGAAGGACGCCGACCCGTTCTGCGAAACCCTCACCGCGGCGATCAACGATCTCGCCGGCGAGGGCTGGGATTACATCCGCGCCGAGACCATCGAGGTGCGCACCCGCCGGTTCCTGAAGAGCCGGAAAGAGGAGCGCACCTTCCTCGTGTTCCGCCGGGAAGCGAAACCCCTCGTCGAGCCTCGCCCGATCATCGATCTGGGCCGGAGCGCGGAGAAGGTTCGCGCCCGGCGGGTGAAGTCCGAAGGCGCCGTGGAGTTCGTCCGCTCGGGCGGCCGGCGCATCACGCCCCTCCCCGCGAATTCCGAGGCGCCGGCAGTGATCGCCGGCGCGCGGGTTACCGCGGCGGAGTGAACGCCTGGCCAGGCGGCCCGAAAAGACCGCGTTTCCGGCGGAAACCCTCCTTCGTTTGGCCGAAGTGATCGACGATCACGGCCGAAATCTCAGGAGGTGACCCATGTCCGGTTACGAGTTCAAGATCGTCCCCGCCCCCCGCAAGGGCCTCGGCAGGGCGCTTTTCGCGAAAGACCCCTCGGCGATGAACCTTGCCGAGGCGGTCAATACGCTCGCAGACGAAGGCTGGACCTTCCTGCGCTCCGACACCTTGCCGTTTCCGGCGCGAACCCGGCTTTTCTTCGGCTGGACCGCCCTCCGCCCGGTGCTGGTGTTCCGCCGGCCCCGTTGCCGCAAGTCCTCGCTTCCGTTGGGGCTCGGGCGCAACAGGCTCGAAAACGCGAACAGCTTCGCGGGGGATTTCGAGGTCCTGCTCGGCGGCTTCCGCCCGCTCAACGCGGCGCGCGCGGCCTGATCACTCCGAGAGCTCGAGAGCGAGGGCGTGAATGCGCCCCATGAGGTCGGGACCAAGGGCTGCATGCACCGCGCGGTGTCTCGCGAGACGGCTTTGTCCGGCGAGGGTGACAGTGCGCATCCGCACTCGGAAATGGCTCTGCCCGCCTTCCTGGTAGCCGGCGTGACCCCGGTGCATTTCGCTTTCGTCGGTCACTTCGAGGGCCTCCGGAGAGAAGGCCGCCTCGAGCCGTCCCCGGATTTCCCGCGCCACGATTCCGTCTTCGGACATTTTCACCGCTCCCCCCTTCACACTCGGGAATGAACCTCTAAACTGCCCCGTCCGAGTCGGAAAGGTGCGATATTCATGGCCAAGAACGATCCCTTCGGTTTCGATATCCGGGTCTCTTCGGACAAGAAGAAACGCCAGAAGGGCCGCCGGGGCATGTCCGGTGCTTTCGAGACCTCGAACCGCAAATGCGACCATCCGGGTTGCGAGGAAACCGGCCAGTACCGGGCTCCGAAATCGCCCGACGTGCTCGATGAATACTATTGGTTCTGCAAGGACCATGTCCGCGAGTACAATCTGAAATGGAACTTCTTCCACGGCGTGACCGAGGACGAGATGACCGAGCAGGTCGACAAGGACAGGGTCTGGGACCGGCCGACGAAGCCGTTCGGCAAGCCTGGCGAGGAACAGCGCGCCTGGGCGCGGCTCGGCGTCGACGACCCCCATCAGATCCTCGGCGAGAATGCCACGCTCAACCCGGGGAAATCCGTCACGGGCACTCGCAAGCTGCCCCCGAAGGAACGCAAGGCGGTCGAGATTCTCGAGGCGCGCGACCACTGGACGAAGGCGGAAATCCGAAAGCAGTACAAGAGCCTGGTGAAGGATCTTCATCCCGACATGAACGCCGGAAACCGGGCCGACGAAGAGCGGCTTCAGGAGGTTGTCTGGGCCTGGGACCAGATCAAGGACAGCCGGCATTTTCGGGGATAGCGCGGCGTGGGTTAACCGCTCCGTAGGGCTTGAGGGCTAGGGGCACTTCATCCGTCTGGAGGAGTGCCATGGGCCAGCAAAGCATCGCCGCGCGAATAAAGCGCCTTCTCGTCGTGTCCTTTGCGGGTCTGGGATTGCTTGCGGTCGTCGGGCTGGGGTCGGGGCTCCGGATGAGTGACCTGTTCTCGAATTACCGCGCATCGTCATCGAATACGGACCTGACGTCCGAACTGGCGCGGGAAGTCGCGGAGTTGCGTATGGGCGCGTTCCGCTTCCGTCTCGCCCCCGTCGAGGAAAACGCCGTGGGTGTTCGCGCCACTCTTGGCCGGATCGAGCGCCTCCGGGCGGCGTTCGAGGCCGGTTCCACACTGCCGCGGGACCAGTTCGATCGCCTGGCGGCGGTGAAGGACGAAATGGCGATCTACGGAACGCTTTTCGAAACGCTCGTGGAAAGCGAGGCGGACATCACGGCCCACCGCGACGGGACGGTCGAAAGCTCGAAAGCGCTCGACGAACTGCTAGCGTCCCTGACCAACCGGGCCGGGACGCTGGACTTCAATTCGGCAGGGATTGCCCGGCTCATGCGCCAGAACTATCTCAGCGCGCAGAGTTCCGTTTCGGCATTCATCCTGTCGGGAGACGCGGAGCAGGAAGCGGCGGCAGTCGAATATGTCGCTGACCTCCGCAGGGGGCGCGATGCGCTTGCCGCCTCGCCGGCGGGCGAGGATCTCGGGGAACTGCTCGATGCGGTTCTGGCGCAGGTCGACCGTTTCGAAACGGCGTTGACGGCCCTGTCGGCGGCCAAGACGGCGAGCGAAGAAGCCGCCAGGGAACTCGACCTGATCGGTCCCCGCGCGTCGAGGGCCACGCAGAGTGTCCTCGCCGGCCTGCGCGGTCAGCAGGATACTCTGGGGGCCGCCGGCATTTCCACGGCCCGTCTCACCATGGCTGCACTTTCGCTCGCCTCGGCCGGCGCGCTCGCGGTCGGCTATGCGCTCTCGCGCCGCACCCGGCGGTCGATCATCACCGAGATCGACGGCGTGGCCGGCCACATGTCGCGTCTCGCGGACGGTGATCTCGGTTTCGAGATCACGGGCACGGATGCCGAAACCGAGATCGGCGCAATGTCGCGCGCACTCGCCGTATTCCGCACGAACGCGCTCGAGAATCGCGAGCGCGCGGCGCGCGAGGCCGACACCGCCGCGGAGCGCCAGCGCGAGAAAGACGCCCGTGCCGAGCGCGACGCGCAAATCGAAGAGGAGGCGCGCGTGCGGCAGGCCGCCGAGCGCAAGCGCGTACTCGAAGACCTCGCGGCGTCGATCGGCGGCGTCGTGGAGGCGGCAGCGGAGGGCGATTTCTCCCGCCGGATCGAGCGCGAATTCGACGAGCCCGAGCTCGATGCCATGGCGCGCTGCATCGATCGTCTCCTGAAATCCGTCGATGTCGGAATCGGCGAGACCTCGCGGGTGCTGCGAAGGATGGCCGATGGCGGCTTCGACGTCCGGATGAACGGAGAATTCACCGGTGCCTTCGCCGAACTCCAGTCGAACGTCAACGACACCATCGCGTCGCTCTCGACCCTTGTCGCCGACATCGCCGGGGCCAGCGCCACCGTCGAGGGCCAGTCGGGGCTGATGAACGAGGCCGCCGGGAATCTCGCCCGCCGCGCCGAGCATCAGGCCGCATCACTGGAAGAGAGCACCACGGCGATGCGCGAGATCGCCTCGTCGGTCGCCAAGGGTGCCGACGAGGCCGGTGCGGCGCGCGCTCATGCCGACATGGCCGTGACAAAGGCCAATTCGGCGGGCCGGGAGGTGTCCGATGCCGTAGCCGCGATGCAGGACATCAAATCGGCCTCCACCGAGATCGAGGAGATCGTCTCGGTCATCGAAGGCATAGCGTTCCAGACCAATCTGCTCGCTCTCAACGCCTCTGTCGAAGCCGCGCGCGCGGGCTCTGCCGGCAAGGGCTTTGCCGTCGTCGCGACCGAGGTGCGCAGTCTTGCCCAGCGTTCGGCGGACGCGAGCCGGGATATCAAGACTCTGATCGAGAAGAGCTCCGCGAAGATCGAGTCCGGTGTCGGACTTGTCGAAAGCACCGGCACCTCGCTCTCCAAGGTGGTCGAGACCGTCCGGCAGATGTCCGCGGCGATGACCGCCATCGCCGACGGTGCGCGCGACCAGGCCGCAGGGGTGTCCGAGATTCAGGCGGCGATCGGCACCCTGGACGAGCTTACCCAGAAAAATGCCCAGATGGCCGACCAGACCCGCGGCGACGCGCAGGCTCTGGCCGAGGCCTCCGGAGAGATGCGGGCAAAGATCGACCGGTTCCGCGTTGGCGAAACCGGCGACTGGGCAGGCGACACCGACGCCGCCGCAGCCTGAAACGACCGTCGAGACGTGGCGGCCGGCTGTCGAAACGGCGATATTCCGGCAAGGGCCGAGCCGCTACGCCAGGTGTCGATACGTCGCCTCCGCGCACGCACTCAGCCTCGCAGTCTCGGCGCGCCGGGTTGGCGAGCGCGCTGCTCGGGAAGCCAGTAGGCGATGTCGCGCTCCACCGCGGACACCTTGAAGGAACGACGGCGGGGAACCCGCGCGAAAGCCACGCGAAGCAGCAGATAGCCCCGCCTCGGCCACTTCGCGAGCCTCGCCTGATAGCGCCAGAACGCCACATCGCTCAGGCGGTAATCCGACCCCCGCGCCAGCCGCAGGAGTTGCAGCCCGGCTTCGGCGCGCCCGGCTTCGA
This sequence comes from uncultured Rhodobacterales bacterium, assembly GCA_964588375.1. Lineage (GTDB taxonomy): Bacteria > Pseudomonadota > Alphaproteobacteria > Rhodobacterales > Rhodobacteraceae > JASJAR01. The sequence continues at coordinate 5,355 of CAZPPH010000188.1, forward strand.
CAAGGTCGCAGCCAAGGCAATGCATCGCCGGTGGATAATCCGATGCCACGAGTTCGAGAAGGATGGCCCGACCGCGGCTGCGCGCCCCGGTCCGGGCGCACATCAAGGCGAGTGCGAATTGAAGCCGGCGGCTCCGGAACGACCTGCGGTTGGCGTAAAGCGCGTCGACCACACGAACCTCGGAGGAGTACGACAACTCGTCGGACCGGACGGCCCGCATCAGACCGAGCGCGGCCCCGCTGTCTCCGCCATTCACCCGGACGATCAGCTCATCGAGATCAGCAGTTTCGATCGGCTCGGACATGGGGGACATTCTGCGAAGGGAAGCGGGCGAAACCATGACGCCTCCGCGGCGACCCGCCAAAATCCGC
>CAZPPH010000189.1:0-5724 GCA_964588375.1 uncultured Rhodobacterales bacterium
GCGACTGAAGCGCCGCAAGTGACAGACGTCCGGACTGGCAGCGCGGTTGCCCGGCGACAATCCCGGCCCTGCCTCCCCGCTTCTCGACATGATCGAAAGCCCCTCGTGATGGGCGTCGTCGGTCGCCCGGGTGTCGCGGGCCCGGGAGCGGGTGCGATTTCCTGACGTTTTCCGCTCGCACCCCGGAAGAGGCGTCATTATAAGCCCGCCTAGTCTTGGGGAAACGCCGCACCATGTCCGAAAACCTTTCACCCATCGACACCGCGAAGTACGTCGCCGCGCGGCGGGCCACCGAGTTCATCGAGACCGGCATGACGATCGGCCTCGGCACGGGCTCGACGGCGGCCTGGCTCCTGAAGTGCATCGCCGAGATGATCCGCGACGAGGGGCTCAAGGTGACCGGCGTGCCGACCTCCTCGCGCACCGCGGACATGGCGAAGGACCTCGGCATTCCCCTCACCACCCTCGACGTGGCCAAGTGGCTCGACCTCACCATCGACGGGGCCGACGAGGTCGACGGCGAACTGAACCTCGTCAAGGGCGGCGGCGGAGCACTTCTGCAGGAAAAGATCGTCGCCGCCGCCTCCGACCAGATGATCGTGATCGCCGACAAGACCAAGGAAGTGGAGACGCTCGGCGCGTTTCCGCTGCCTGTCGAGGTCATCGGCTTCGGTGGCGAGACCACCCGCTCGCTCATCGAGGAGACCCTGCCGGGGCTCGACGTGCTGGGCCGCGAGACCTCATGGCGGATGGATGGCGACGCCCCGTTCCGGACCGACGAGGGCAACCTCATTCTCGATCTGCACCTCAAGCGCATCGGCAACGCGCGCCAGCTCGCGCTCGTGCTCAACCAGATCCCCGGCGTCGTGGAGAACGGCCTGTTCATCGACCTCTGCGACGTGGTCGTCACCGGCCATGGCGACGGCAAGGTCGAGGTGCGCGACATAAATGCGGGCACCTTCGAGGAGGAGCGCGTGGCGGTGGAGCCGACGGCGAACATTTTCAAGGACATCGGAGGCTGAGTTGGCGTTCGACTACGATCTTTTCGTGATCGGTGGCGGCTCGGGCGGGGTCCGGGCGGCGCGGGTTTCCGCGGCGACCGGCGCGAAGGTCGCGCTGGCCGAGGAAAGCCGGCTCGGCGGCACCTGCGTGATCCGCGGCTGCGTCCCGAAAAAGCTCATGGTCTTCGCCTCGGAATACCGCGAGCTTGCCGGCGAGGCCCGCGACTACGGCTGGTCCCACGACGCGGGCGTCTTCGACTGGCAGGTTTTCCGGCCGCGTCTCAGGGCCGAGCTCGACCGGCTCGAGAAGGTCTACCGTGGGCTTCTCGACGGCTCGGGCGTCGAGATCTTCGACACCCGCGCGCGGCTCGTCGACCCCCATACCGTGGAGCTCGCCGACGGCGGGCGCAAGACCGCCAAGCATATCCTCCTGGCCACCGGGGGGCACGCGGTGCGGCCCGACATGCAAAGCGCCGAGCTGGGGCTCACCTCGAACGACATCTTCCTCATGGAAGAGCTTCCGAAGTCTGTCCTGATCGTCGGCGGCGGCTACATCGCCTGCGAGTTCGCCTGCATTCTCAACGGCCTCGGCGTCGAGGTCACGCAGCATTACCGCGGCGCGCAGATCCTGCGCGGCTTCGATGGCGAGGCGCGGGGGCTCATCGCCGAGGCGATGGAGGCGCGCGGGATCGACCTGCATCTCGGCACCAATATCGTCGAGATGCGCCGCGCCAGCGAGCTGACCGAGTTCGACCAGAGAAAGCCCGCCTCGGAGATCCACGGCGGCACCGGCGAACTGCCCCCCGGCGATCCGGACACGGGTGCCGCGCTGAAGGGCGGGGCGGTCTGGGTCAAATCCACCAACGGCCAGGAGCGGGTCTACGACCGGGTGATGTTCGCCACCGGCCGGGCGCCGAACACGGCCGATCTGGGTCTCTCGGCGGCCGGCGTCGAGACCGGCCGGCGTGGCGAGATCACCGTCGACGCGTTCAGCCAGACGAACGTCCCCTCGGTCTACGCCATCGGCGACGTGACCAGCCGCATCCAGCTCACCCCGGTGGCGATCCGCGAGGGCATGGCCTTCGCGCAGACCGTCTTCGAGGGGCGGCCGACACCGGTCGATCACGACCTCGTGGCCTCGGCGGTGTTCACCCAGCCCGAGTTCGGTACCGTGGGGCTGACCGAGGAGGAGGCGCGCGACCGCGAGCCCGTCGAGATCTACTGCACGAGCTTCCGGCCGATGCGCACGGCGTTCATCGAACGGCCCGACCGGGTGCTCTTCAAGCTCATCGTGTCGAAGGAGAGCCGCCGCGTGCTCGGGTGTCACATCGTCGCGGACGGGGCGGGCGAACTCATCCAGATGGTCGGCATCGCGATCAAGATGGGTGCGACGAAAGAGGACTTCGACCGCACGGTCGCGGTTCATCCGACGATTTCGGAGGAACTCGTGACGATGCGCGAACCGGTGAGAACGGCTTGAATTCGGGCAATGAGACCACACTTCACAATCATCATCTGACACGAGACAAACCTAAGGACAGGACCACGCATGGCTGGTAACAACGGCGGACCATGGGGCGGCGGCAGCCGGGGAGGCGGTTCGGGCAACGGAGACGATCGTGGCGGACCGCCGCGGCGTCCCGGCCAGGAAGGCTCCCAGATCCCCGAGATCGACGAGATCATGAAGAAGGGCCAGGAGCAGCTCAAGGTGCTCATGGGCGGCCGGGGCGGCCGCGGTAATGGCGGCGGTGGCGGCGACGGGGGTGGCCCCAGGCTGACCCGGGGCACCATCGGCCTCGGTGTGATCGCCATCGTCGGCCTCTGGGCGTTCTCGTCCTTCTACACGGTGAAGCCCGAAGAGCAGTCGGTCGAGCTTTTCCTCGGCGAGTTCTCCTCCATCGGCAACCCGGGCCTCAACTTCGCGCCATGGCCGCTCGTCACCTACGAGGTCGTCAACGTGACCTCCGAGCGCACCGAGACGATCGGCGCCCGGCGTTCGAGCGAAGAGGGGCTGATGCTGACGACCGATGCCAACGTCGTCGACATCGAGTTCCAGGTGGTCTGGAACATCTCCGACCCGTCGCAGCTTCTGTTCAACATCTCCGATCCGCAGCTCACCGTGCAGGCGGTTTCCGAATCGGTGATGCGCGAGATCATCGCGGCCGCGAACCTCGCGCCCATTCTCAACCGCGACCGGGGAATCATCGCCGACACGGCCGTGCAGAACATTCAGTCGACGCTCGACGAATACGAAAGCGGCATCAACGTCGTCCGCGTCAACCTCGACCGGGCCGACCCGCCGGCGGAAGTCATCGACTCGTTCCGCGAAGTGCAGGCGGCCGAGCAGGAGCGCGATCGTCTCCAGCGGCAGGCCGACGCCTATGCCAACCGCGTTCTCGCCGAAGCGCGAGGCGAGGCGGCGCAGGTCATCGAACAGGCCGAGGGCTACCGCGCACAGGTCGTCAACGAGGCGATCGGTGAAGCGAGCCGCTTCGTGGCCGTGGCCCAGGAGTTCAACGCAGCGCCCGAGGTCACCCAGCGCCGGCTCTATCTCGAGACCATCGAGAACACGCTCGGCGGCATCGACAAGATCATCATAGACGAAGGTGCCGAGTCCGGCGGTCAGGGGGTCGTGCCCTACCTGCCCCTGAACGAATTGCGCCGGCAGCGGACTTCGACCGAAGGAGCCAATTGATATGCGGCGTGCAACGATCCTGATACCGGTTCTCGTCATCGCCCTCGTGGCGGGGCTCTCGTCGCTCTTCATCGTCGACGAGCGCGAAAAGGCCCTGGTGCTCCAGTTCGGCCAGATACGACAGGTCGTCGAGGAGCCCGGTCTCGGCTTCAAGGTGCCGATCATCCAGGAGGTCGTGAAATACGATGCCCGGATCCTGTCGCTCGACACCGACACGATCGAGGTCACTCCGTCGGATGACCGCCGGCTCGTGGTCGACGCCTTCGCCCGTTACCGCATCGCCGATGTGGTGCGGTTCCGACAGGCCGTCGGCATCGGCGGCGTCCGCGTCGCCCAGGATCGGCTTTCGTCGATCCTCAACGCGCAGATCCGTGAGGTTCTCGGCTCCGACCTTGTCACCTCCGACACGATCCTGTCGGCAGAACGGCGTGAGCTCGCGCTGCGCATCCTCGCCCAGGCGCGAACCAGCGCCGAAAGCCTCGGTCTCGAAATCGTCGACGTGCGCCTGAAGCAGACCAATCTGCCGCAGCAGAACCTCGACGCGACCTTCGCGCGGATGCGGGCGGAACGTGAGCGCGAGGCGGCCGACGAGATCGCCCGCGGTAACGAGGCGGCGCTGAGGGTGCGAGCGGCGGCTGATCGGACGGTGGTCGAGACCGTCTCGAACGCGAGCCGGGAGGCCGAGATCACCCGGGGTGAGGCGGATGCCGAGCGCAACAGGGTCTATGCCGAAGCCTACGGTCCGAACCCGGAGTTCTTCTCGTTCTATCGCTCGCTTTCGTCGCTGGAGCGGACGCTCCGGCAGGAGAACTCGACACTGGTGCTCTCTCCCGACAGCGACATCATCGCGGCACTCTTCGGAGCGGTCGAGGCCGAGGGGCTCGGCGAGGTCCAGATGGAGGGGCTCGACATCGAGCAATTGCGCGAGCTCGTGCCGGACGTCGAAGTCTCGCCCGATCTGCCCGAGGCGGAACGCGAGCGGCTCGAAAGCGAAGCCGAAGCTGAAGCAGAGGCGGAGGCGGGCACCAACTGATGAGCCTCCTGCTGCTCGGACTTGGGCTCGTCCTTGTGATCGAGGGGCTGGTGTTCGCACTGGCCCCTTCGCGTCTGGAGGATCTTCTCGAGGCGCTGCGGCAGATGCCGGTGGAGGCCCGCCGCCTCATCGGACTCGCCGCGATGGCCGCCGGCGTTTTCCTGATCTGGCTTGCAGGCCCGGTGGGATGACGGAATACTCGCGCGACTTCACCAAAAGGTGAGAGGGCGCCACGGAGTTTGCGTTGCGCTCCGTTCAACCTATCTCAACGCTCAAGTCCGGGCGGCGTTTCCGCCCCGTCATTCTCGAAAAGGAGGTTGGAGTGACACCCAAGGTTCTTGCCATCAGCGAGACCCCGATAATGGCCCTTCGGGCGGTCTGGGTCCTCGTAACCGGGGTTGCGCTCTTGCTTGCGCAGACCCTTGCCGCGGACGCGCAGTCCCGTCCGGAAACGTTCGCGGATCTCGCCGATCAGGTGAGCCCCGCGGTGGTCAACATCACCACCTCGCAGACCGTCGCGACGAACACGGGCCCCGTGCCCCAGGTGCCCGAGGGCAGCCCGTTCGAGGATTTCTTCCGTGATTTCATGGACCGCAACCAGGACGGCGGGCCGCGCCCACGCCGCTCGCAGGCGCTCGGTTCGGGCTTCGTGATCTCGCCGGACGGCTACATTGTCACGAACAATCACGTCATCGCCGAGGCCGACGAAATTCTCATCGAGTTCTTCGCCGGCGGCGAACTCGAGGCGGAAGTGGTCGGAACCGATCCCAACACCGACCTCGCGCTCCTCAAGGTCGAGGCCGACGAGGACCTGCCCTTCGTCCCATGGGGGGATTCCGAAGAAATGCGCGTCGGCGACTGGGTCATGGCCGTGGGCAACCCGCTCGGCCAGGGCTTCTCGGTTTCCGCGGGCATCGTTTCGGCCCGTGGCCGGGCGCTTTCGGGCACCTATGACGACTACATCCAGACCGACGCCGCCATCAACCGCGGCAATT
>CAZPPH010000190.1:0-5721 GCA_964588375.1 uncultured Rhodobacterales bacterium
CGAGCCGCTTGGAACCCGCATCCGGCGCACCTATAAGGCACCAAACGCACCTGGAGAAACGCATGCGGACGGCGAAGATCGAGCGGGAGACCACCGAAACGCGGATCTCCGTGGAAGTTGACCTCGACGGAACGGGGAAGGCGGACATGTCCACCGGTGTGGGGTTCTTCGACCACATGCTCGACCAGCTCGCGCGCCACAGCCTCATCGACATGCGCGTGGCGGCGACGGGCGATCTGCATATCGACGACCACCACACCGTGGAGGATTGCGGCATCGCTCTCGGTCAGGCGCTGACCGCCGCGCTCGGCGACAAGGCCGGCATCCGCCGATACGGCGACTGTCATCTCGCGATGGACGACACGCTGGTGCGCGCCGCCCTCGACCTCTCGGGCCGCCCCTGGCTCGCCTGGGGCGTGGAGATGACGGCGCCGAAGATCGGCGGATTCGACACCGAGCTTGTCCGCGAATTCTTCCAGGCGCTGTCGACCCACGGCGGCATCACCCTCCATGTCGATTGCCTGCGCGGCATCAATTCCCACCACATCGCCGAAGCGGGTTTCAAGGCCGTCGCGCGGGCGCTGCGGCAGGCGGTCGAACCGGACCCGAGAGCGGGCGGCGCGGTGCCGTCGACCAAGGGCGCGCTCTAGGGCGATGACGACACTCATCATCGACGCGACGCCGGGCAACCTGCACTCGGCCGAAAAGGCCTTTCAGCGCATGGCCGCCGAAGTGGGCGCGGGGCCGGTCGTGGTCGGCTCGGACCCCGGCGCCGTGGGCTCCGCCGACAGGCTCGTCCTGCCCGGAGACGGAGCCTTTCCGGCCTGCATGGCAGCGCTCGCCGGGCGCCCCGCGCTGCTCGAGGCGATCGAAGACGCCGTCACCCGGCGCGCGGTGCCCTTTTTCGGTATCTGCGTCGGCATGCAGCTTCTGGCCACAACGGGGGAGGAATTCGCCGAGACCGCCGGGCTCGGCTGGGTTCCGGGCCGGGTCACGCGGATCGTTCCGGACGCGCCGGGGCTCAAGGTGCCGCACATGGGCTGGAATGATCTCCGTCTCGACAGGGCGCACCCGGTTCTCGAGGGCGTCGCAACGGGCGATCACGCCTACTTCGTCCACTCCTACCGGTTCGAGGCGGCGGACCCCGCGCATGTTCTGGCCCATGCCGACTACGGCGGCCCGGTCACCGCGATCGTCGGGCGCGACAACATCGTCGGAACCCAGTTTCACCCCGAAAAATCCCAGTCCGCGGGCCTGAGGATGATCGCCAACTTCCTCCGCTGGCGGCCCTAGTCACGCTTCGGGAGGCGCGGCCGAGGCCCCTTGTGCTCCGGCGCGGGGCCGTGAGACAAGCCGCCGAAAGAGCCAAGAGACACAGATGATCCTGTACCCCGCGATCGACCTCAAGGACGGCCAGTGCGTGCGGCTGCTCCGCGGCGAGATGGAGGCCGCGACCGTCTTCGGCGACGACCCGGCGGCGCAGGCGCGCGCGTTCGAGGCGGCGGGCGCGGAGTGGCTGCATCTCGTCGACCTCAACGGCGCCTTCGCCGGCCGGCCGGTGAACGCCGATGCCGTGGCCGCGATCCTCGACGCGGTATCCCTGCCCGTCCAGCTCGGCGGCGGCATCCGCGAGATGGCGACGGTGGAGCGCTGGGTCGAAGCGGGCGTCGCCCGCGTCATCCTCGGGACGGCGGCCGTGGAGAACCCGGGGCTTGTGCGGGAAGCGGCGGCAACCTTCCCCGGCCGGGTTGCGGTCGGCCTCGACGCGCGGCGCGGCAAGGTCGCGACACGGGGCTGGGCCGAAACCACCGACACGAACGCGACCGACCTCGCCCGCGCCTTCGAGGACGCCGGCGTCGCGGCAATCATCTATACCGACATCGACCGGGACGGCGCGATGGCCGGCCCCAACATCCCGGCCACCGAGGCGCTGGCGCGGGCGGTGTCCATCCCGGTGATCGCCTCGGGGGGCGTGTCCTCACTTGCCGATCTCGTCGCGCTGCGGAACACCGGCGCGATCGCCGGCGCGATCTCGGGGCGGGCGCTCTACGACGGGGCGATAGACTTGCACGACGCCCTCGCCGCGCTCAGTCCGCCGCCATCGCGGTGAAGTTGCCGAGCGCGCCGGTCATCGTGCCGACCGCGCCGAGGTCGGCGGGCACGTCGTAGCCCGAGAGCATCGCGGCGGGGTCTTCGTAGAGAAACACCGTCTGGCCCGCGTCGTTGTAGACGAGCACCTTCAGGGGCAGGACAAGTCCCGCGCGGATGTCTTCCTGCATGACCGGCGTGCCGATCCGCGGGTTGCCGAAGACGACGAGTTCCGCGTCGGCGAGTTCCATGTCGACCATGGCCGCTCCGGCGCTGTGGGCGATCCTCGCGACAACCCGCGCACCGGCCTCTTCCACGACCGCGGCGAGACGGTCTGCGGCTTCGGCGACGCTGCCCGTCGCCTCGACACGCACGAGGGACGCCTGGGCGAGGGCCGCGCCGGCGGTGGCGACGAAAAAGACGACGACAAGTGCAAGACGCTGCATGGGATACCTCCTGTTTCGGTGCCGCGAGCCTATCGCCCCGTGCGCCCGAAGGCCCGTCACGGTTACGCGAGCACGCGGCGGCGTCTGGCGCCCGGGCGCGATCCGGTCTATTCCCCCGCCCATGTTGAAGGTCCGCATCATCCCCTGTCTCGACGTCGCCGACGGCCGCGTGGTCAAGGGTGTGAACTTCGTCGATCTCGTCGACGCGGGCGACCCGGTCGAGGCGGCGCTCGCCTACAACGAGGCGGGAGCCGACGAGCTCTGTTTTCTCGACATTCACGCCACCCACGAGAACCGCGGCACGATGTATGACCTCGCGACCCGCACCGCCGAGCAGTGTTTCATGCCGCTGACGATCGGCGGCGGGGTGCGCACCGTGGACGACGTGGGGGCGCTGCTGCACGCGGGAGCCGACAAGGTCAGCTTCAATTCCGCCGCCGTGGCCGACCCCGACGTCGTGGCCAGGGCCGCGGACCGGTTCGGCGCGCAATGCATCGTGGTCGCCATCGACGCCAAGACCGTCGAGCCCGGGCGCTGGGAGATCTTCACCCACGGCGGGCGGAGGCCGACAGGCGTCGACGCCGTCGAATTCGCGAAAACCGTCGCGGCGAAGGGGGCGGGCGAAATCCTCCTGACCTCGATGGACCGGGACGGGACACGGTCGGGCTTCAACCTCGCCCTGACCCGCGCGATTTCGGACGCGGTCGACATTCCCGTCATCGCCTCGGGCGGTGTCGGCACGCTCGAACACCTCGTCGAAGGGGTGAGCGAAGGGGGCGCGTCCGCGGTGCTCGCCGCTTCGATCTTTCACTTTGGCGACTTCACCATTCGCGAGGCCAAGGATCACATGGCCCGCGCAGGCATCCCGGTGCGGCTGCGATGAGTGCGCTGGAACGGCTTGCCGCGACCATCGCCGCGCGACGGGAGGCGGACCCGGACAGTTCGTGGACAGCGCGGCTTCTTGCCGAGGGCCCGGAGAAAGCCGCCCGGAAGTTCGGTGAGGAAGCGGTCGAGGCTGTGATCGAGGCAGTGGGAGGCGACCGCGAGCGGCTCACGGCCGAGGCCGCTGACGTTCTTTACCACCTGCTGGTGATGCTTGCGGCCAGGGACATCGCCCTCGGGGACGTTCTCACCGAACTCGAGCGGCGCGAAGGCGTCTCGGGGATTGCGGAGAAGGCCTCGCGGGACCCCCCGTAACCTCGCTTTTCGAGCACAAAAAAAGCGCCCGGGGGCTTACCGCCCGGGCGCAAGTACGGAACGAGGGACAGTGAAGTAAGCACCGGGTGTTCCAAACCCGGGCTCTTCAGACAGATAGGCATGCGGCGCTGCCTCTGAAGAGGTTGTAATAGACTTGTGAACACCCGGCAGGATTTCTGGCGTCATCCCTCCAGGACGCCGGGCCAGTTCATGTCGCCTCTTTCGACATTTCCGGGAATGTCGCGCGCCCACAGGGCCCGGACAGGTCTGGAAAAGTTGAGATAGAGCTTTCCGTCGTGGATCGTCCAGGCCTGCGGCACGGTCGAGGCAGTGTAGCCCCGGCTGACCGCGTAGGCGCACCAGCCACCGTATCGGGGGGCATAGGATTCGGGATCGGCCTCGAACATCGACCGGTTGCCGGCGGTGGCGAAGCGCCAGGTCGCGCCCCTCCACTCGAGGGTCAGTTCCCGTGACCCTTCCACCGGCCGGCCTTCGGTGAAATATGCCACCGGGTCTGTGCCGTCGATGGCGATGCCGCCCTCGGCGTAGATCTCAGGCGTCATCGCGAGAGCGGGGCTGGCCAGAGCGAAGAGAGGCGCCGAGGCAGCAAGGCGAACAAGGGTGCGGCGGGTTATCATGTGGCACTCCTCTCCGGCGATGGTCGCAGCATAGTCTCGCCACCGGCACAGCGGAAAGCCCGTTGACGAAACCGTGACCAAACCGAAGAGGCAGCTCAGTCGAGGATGTCCTCGATGAGGTCGAACGCCTCCTCGAGGAACCGCGCGCCGAGGCCTTTTCGCCTCTTCACCCGCCGCCTGACCGATTTCGGCGCCATCTCGGGGCGCCGCCGCTGCGGCCCTGCGCGACCCCGGTCGACGACGTGGTTCTTCGGCAATTGCTTGAGGTTGTGAAGCGGCGCGCCGCAGGCCGAGCAGGCGAGTTCGTGCCGGGTCTGTCCGCTCAGCACCAGGGCTGCACGGGTGCCGCAATAGCAGCAGGTGGCGATCTTCGGGGCCTGACGCATCAACTCTCCTCGGCGGCTCGCACCGCATATAGGGAGACCGCGGCCGCATTCGAGACGTTGAGCGAGCGAAGGCTTCCCGCGGCCTCGATCCGCGCGAGCATGTCGCAGGCCTCGCGCACGCCGGCCCGCAGCCCGGCCCCCTCTGCCCCGAGCACGAGGGCAATGGGCCCCGGGGGGGCGACAGCCTCGCCGATCTTCGCTTCTCCGTCCCCGTCAAGGCCGATGGCGCGGAAGCCCCGCGCCTTGAGGTCTTCGATGGCGCGTGAGAGGTTGGTGACCCTGAGGTAGGGCTGGCGTTCGACGGCCCCCGAGGCGGCCTTGGCGAGCACCCCGGTTTCCGGCGCCGAATGGCGCGCCGGCGCGATCACGGCAGCCGCCCCGAAAACCTCGGCCGAGCGCAGGATCGCGCCCGCATTGTGCGGGTCGGTCACGCGGTCGAGACAGACGACGAGGGGCCGTCGCTCGGGCATGAGGGCGAGACAATCGTCGATTCCTCCCCACGCGAGACTGCGGGTCTCGAGGGCCGCGCCCTGGTGGACGGCGTCGCGCTCGAGCGGGGCGGGAAACTTCCGCGCATCGGCGATCTCGGGTTCGATCCCGCCGACCGCGTCCCCGAGCTTCTGCAGTGCATTGCGGGTGACGACGAGCCGAAGCTTCTCGCGGCGCGGGTTGCGCAGGGCATCGGCCACGGCGTGCAGGCCGAAGAGCCAGAGCGTCTCGTGGCCGGCCGCGCGCCGGTCGCGCTCCTTCTCGATCACCCATTTCGGTTTCTTCATCGCCGCTCTCCCGCGCTGATCCGGCCCTGCCACATAAGCGGGACGGCGAAAAGCCCAGACCTCATTTGCGGTTGACGGGCCGAGGGGGCACCAGTATCCACCGGCTCGCGCTCCGGCCCATGTCCGGAGATGCATCGGGCGACGAGCTGCAAGGTGCGGCAGCGGACTGTAACTCCGCCGGGGAGACCCA
>CAZPPH010000191.1:0-5710 GCA_964588375.1 uncultured Rhodobacterales bacterium
CTGCACGGAGCGAGCGTGTCGAGCACCGGTGCGATCACGCAGCGTGATGTCTCGGACCGCACAAACGGCGCCTACAAGTATTTTCTCGGAGAGCGGTTTCTGGCTGCCGTCCGGGCCGAGAAAGAGGAGAGCCTGTGGGTCACCGGCTTTCCGACAATGCGTGAAATGATCAAGTACCTGCCTGTCGGGTTCGGGGCCTTTCGGATCGACCTCGACACTGAAGCGGCGCTGGCGCTCGGCTTCGACCCGATCTTCGGGGCCAAAGGCGACGGTGCAACTTGCCGGTTCGAGGGCCTCGACTTCGTGCCTGCCTTTCAGGGCTATGGCTACAAGACCAGGCTTGTGATGCGCTCGAGCCAGTCGCTGACGGCCGGTGAGCTTCTGGAAGAATTGCCTGCCTTCCGTGACTTGCGGGGGGTCGATGTGGTTTCGGACGTGGAGCTGGCGAACCCTCCGACGCTGCAAAGCATCGAGGCGTTGCGCGTGGACCGGGGGCAGCGGCGGGTGATCTCCCGCCCCTACGGAGACATGGCCGCGGCGCTTGAAGCGCTTCCCAGATCCGTCCTCGCCTTCGGGCTCGGCAAGGTCGAGTTCTTCGCCGTGAACGATCCGGCCGAGGGCGTTCACGTGCTCCTTGGTACATTCGACAACGTAACCGACCTCGAACACGCCCTGAGCGTCGCGAATGCGGGGACCACTGGAGATTTCGTGGCCGTGAGCAACAAGGGCAAGCGCGGGAGCTTCCATGGATTTTAGCTTCGACTATGCGCCCGACCGCCTGTTCTATGCGTTGCGTTTCGAGGCCGGCGCACATGAAAGCGTGCCGTTCATCCGGGAGCTGCGCTTCTGGGGCGTGGACCGCGTCCCCTGTCCGCGCCTGAGTACCATGGCTGCCCTGATCGCTTTGAAGAACCATCCCCTGACAGCGATCACGCTGAGCCGTGGTGCGATGAACCGGCCGGTGTGCACGGCCCTGTCGCGGCATTTCGGGGTCGAGATCCATCCTGCGAAATACGACTTTGACCGGCGTGAGCTTGCGGGTGGGGATAAGATCGTCGCACCCGGCCGTTTCACCGGCGCAGGTGGGCAACGACGGTGTGTCGAGGGTGCAGAGGCGCTGAACTGGATCAGTCTGGACGACCTGCGCGGTCCCTTCGGGGGCATAGTCAGAACGAACGTCGATGCCTTCGATCTGACCGAGAGCGACAAGAACCTGATCGTCGCGCTGTGTTGTGCCGGCAAGGATGTCGGCCACGTCATGCTCGAGGGGGCCGAGCCCGGGGTCGCCGAGGTCCTTCATCTGATCGGGCTGGAACTCATCGATACCGCCGAGACTGTCTGAGGCGGACGCATTCCCGGACCCCGGGCGACCAGCCGCCGACCGGCAGCGCGCAGCCGGAGGATCAGCGCTGGCACCGAACACCGCGGCACTGACCTGGACCAGACGCGTCTTGCGCCAATGGCTCTGGTGCCGGGCTCTGGAACAACCGTCAAGGTTGCGAGGCACCTGGCGCGGGCACTCCTTCGTTTCCGGATTTATCTGGGAACGCCGCTCCGAAGCCTGGAAAGCACGCTATCGCGACGTCTCTCGGCCTCAGTCGCTCGTGGCTGCCGCGCGGGCGCTGCCGCTCTGGCGGTCGGACGGGGCGGAGCCTCGGCGGCCTCACCGGCCAGGTAGATCTCGAGCGTACCCGGCGCCGGGTTCAAATCCGAGCCCGTGAAGTCTCTCGAAACTGCCCCGATCTCTGTGGCGAGGCGGTTTGCGGCAGCGCCCGACGCGGCATCGTAGAACCGGACATTGGCCTGTGAGATTGTATAGTTGACCCTGCTTACGGCCCTGACCGGCAGATTCAAGTCTTCGGCGGCGCGTCGCGCGATCCCGATGACGGGATCGTCCGTCGTGGTAGCCGCGAACACGAACACGGACATGTCCTCTGCGCCGGGGATCACCGGCCCGGGCGGACCCGATTCCGTACGCGGGATCACGCCGGCAGCCGGAGCACGAGCGAGCGTGACCGGACCGATGTCTGCAGGATCCTTGTCAGCAATGAATGCACCAGCGATGCCTGCACCATCCTCGGGTGTGATGGAGGCGGGCGCCGCGGTCACCGTCATCAGTGGTGCGGGCCGTTCCGGATCGGCAGGCGATATGCGGCCGTCAAGCGGCAAGGGGTCCTTGATGGCCGGCAACCGGCGCGCGGCATCGAGACTATCGCCGGTGCGAGGAGCCGAGCCGGGAGAACGGGTCGCCACGACCGCTTCTGCATTGCCGGCGCCGGTTTGCGGGCTGTTCAGGCTTGAAAGCATTGTCGGCAAGGCGGTCTCCTCCAGAGCCGGCGCGTCTGTACTGCCGGGCTCGGCCATTTGCCGTGCTGCCTGCTGCGGGGGCTGTCCGACGTCAGGCACGGCGTCCCTTTGCGGGGTGCCGAGTCCTGCAAGACCGGAAGGCGCTCTGTTCGCGGCGCTCGTTGTCCCGGGCACAATCGGCGGAACCATGGATACAGGGGGAGCGATCTCCGCGCCAAGCTCAGTCAGGACAATCGGGCCTGCAACACGTGGTATGGCGGCGTCAGGCACTGCGATTTCTTGCCGTGTTGCCGGCTGCTGCGACGTCGCGGTCTCGGATTCCGTTTCTTGTGCCGGCGGCGCGGCAGGTCCTTGCCCGCCGGCGATTGGCTCCCTGTTGAGAAGCTGGCTGCCAAGGGCGATGCCCCCCACCGCGATGGCGAGGCCGACACAGGAGCCCAGGACGACATAGGCCAGACGCATCCAGCCAGACCGGGCCGCAACGCCGGCTTCCGCCACCGGTGCGGTCATGTCGGCGCTTGTTCCGAAGCGCAGCCTCTCGACCTCGTCGACGCTGGTGACGATCGGCAGGTCGGAGGCACGGTCGCCCTCTTCCGCAGACGCGCGACCCTCGAGGACAGCTTTCCGCCGGGCTCTCGCCTTTTCGAGGCGATCCTCCCAGTTCATCTCCTCCAGAGCCTTCTGGATTTCAGGCCTTATGCCGTCCACTCGTCCAACCTCAACACTTGAACCGCCCAGCGCACCGTCGTTCCGGATTTCGAGTATCGCACGCCCGGTCGCGCAAACGCAATCGGCTGAGCCGGCCCCGAGGCGCTCGACCTCGCATAGAAGGGGGGCGTGAGGAGTTCGTCCGACCCGGTCGCGTCAAGCGAATGCGACAGGACGGCCTCAAGGCCGCCAGAAATCGCTTCGAGCTACGCGGCCCCCTCGCACCAAACCCCCCGGCAACGGGCGGCGGAGAGCCCGTCGCGGGATCAGGGCATTCCAGACGCCGCGCGTGTGCTCCGACGGCTGCGTGTGCCTCAGCGAGCCCGTTTCGCGCTCAAGGCATCCGATGTCGTAATCGCCACACGGCGTCGGGCGAGGGTCCGCTCCGAACTTCGGGTACTTGACGCCGGTTGCCGGCACCGCTTTAGTTGGTGTGATGTTTAACAAATGTCTTTTCCGATCTCCCATAGAGACAATGATATCAGATAGTTGCATCGGTCCGGTTGGCAGACTGATGTCCCCGGCGGCCCAGCCGCACGCGGACATTCGGTTCGAACGTCGGATACGCCGGCGACCCCCCGTCCTGCCGGGGATTCTGAGTTGAAACTCTCCATCATCACGGTCGTCCACAACCGCGCGGACACGATAGGGATGGCGATCGAAAGCCTGCAGGCGCAAAGCCACGAAGACTTCGAACATCTCATCATGGATGCAGCTTCCACCGATGGAACAATACGGATCGTCGAAAACCTCGCGGACGAGCGGACGATCCTCGAGAGCGGTCCCGACGAGGGCATCTACGACGCGCTGAACCACGGCATGGCGAGTGCGACCGGCGAGGTCGTCGGTGTGCTGCACTCTGATGACTTTTTCGCGGGCCCCGATGTCCTTGCAATGGTCGCGGAAGCTTTCCGGGACCCGGCGGTCGATGCCGTCTATGGCGATCTTCACTATGTCGCGAAGGACAATCCCGGCCGCATCATCCGCAACTGGCGCTCGGGCGAATTCCGGCCGGCGGCGCTGCGCTGGGGCTGGATGCCGCCCCATCCCGCGCTTTTCCTGAGACGTTGCGTGATCGAGCGTCACGGCCTCTATGACAGGAACTTCCGCATCGCGGCGGATTACGACGCGATCCTCCGGTATTTCAGCCAGCCGGGGTTTCGGGCGGCCTATGTGCCCGAGGTCTTCGTGAAGATGCGAACGGGGGGGGAGAGCAACCGCTCTCTCGAGAGGATCCTTCTGAAAAGCCGGGAGGATTACCGCGCGCTGCGCAAAAACAATGTTGGCGGCATCGCCGCGCTTCTGTCAAAGAACACCCGCAAATTCAGGCAATTCACCGCTTGACCCCAAGGGGCAAAGGTATCGGAGCGCATGGCGAGAAAGGCACTCATCACCGGCATCACCGGTCAGGATGGCTCCTATCTCGCGGAACTGCTGCTCGCGAAAGGCTACGAGGTCCATGGCATCAAGCGGCGCGCCTCGCTCTTCAACACCCAGAGGATCGATCATATCTACGAGGATCCGCATGATCCCAATCCGTATCTGAGGCTTCATTACGGAGATCTCACCGACACCTCGAACCTCACGCGGATCATGAGCGAAGTCGAGCCCGACGAGGTCTATAGCCTCGGGGCGCAGAGCCATGTCGCCGTAAGCTTCGAGGCGCCGGAATATACCGCGGACGTCGATGGGATGGGCACGCTTCGGCTTCTCGAGGCGATCCGTTTCCTGGGGCTCGAGGCAAAGACGCGCTTCTACCAGGCCTCGACTTCGGAGCTCTATGGCCTTGTCAAGGAGACGCCTCAAAGGGAGACGACGCCGTTTCACCCCCGCTCTCCCTACGCCGTCGCCAAGCTTTATGCCTACTGGATCACGGTGAACTACCGCGAGGCTTACGGGATCTACGCCTGCAACGGCATCCTCTTCAATCACGAGAGCCCGCGTCGGGGTGAAACATTCGTCACCCGCAAGATCACCCGAGGTCTCGCCAACATCGCACAGGGGCTCAATGATTGCCTCTACATGGGCAATATCGATGCCCTGCGCGACTGGGGGCATGCGAAGGACTACGTCCGCGCGCAGTGGATGATGCTGCAGCAGGAGGTGCCGGAGGATTTCGTGATCGCCACGGGACGGCAATATTCCGTGAGGGAATTCATCACCTGGGCGGCGGAGGACCTTGGCATTCACCTGCGCTTCGAGGGTGAAGGTGCCGGGGAGACTGCCGTGGTCGAGGCGGTGACGAGCGACCGTGCAGCCGCGGTGACCCCGGGCGACGTAATCATGCGGATCGATCCGCGCTATTTCCGTCCCGCCGAGGTGGAGACGTTGCTCGGCGATCCGACGAAGGCGCGCGAGGCGCTGGGCTGGCAGCCCGAAATCACGGCCCGCGAGATGTGCACGGAAATGGTGGAGGAGGACCTCAGGTCGGCGCGGCGCCATGCGCTATTGAAGGAGCACGGCCTCGAGCTACCGGTCTCGACGGAGACCTGAGGAAGCGTGCGATGAAGATCTTTCTTGCTGGACATCGCGGCATGGTGGGATCCGCCATTCATCGCCGGCTCGATGAGATTGAGCCCGGAGCAGAGATCGTCACCCGGCAAAGGGATACCCTCGACCTCACCGACCAGTCGGCGGTGCGGGACTTTCTTCAGGACCTGCGCCCCGATGTGGTAATCCTCGCCGCGGCGAAGGT
>CAZPPH010000192.1:0-5652 GCA_964588375.1 uncultured Rhodobacterales bacterium
CCCGGCGGTGGCAGGTTTTCCGCCGGAACCGGGCGCGGCCACAACAAGTTGATGCAGCAACGGGCTTCTTGAGGTAACATTCCCGAGAGGCGATGCCCGAGGGAGGGTGCGAACATGCGAGCGGCTGCGCTTCTGGTGATCGTTATTGTCCTAACCGGTTGTTCCGGCGGGCAATTCAACCCCGCTGCGATCGACGTGGACAGGTTGCCGATCAACGCCAACGGCGATTTCTTCATCGGTCGGGAGATCGAATGGTAACCGGCGCACGATGCAGCGCTGAACGCCACGGTTTTCACGATTGAAACAATCGACGGGCGACGCCGCGGATCGTGCCGAGGCATGCTAGGCGGTTGTCTTCCGTGCGTCTGCATGGGAACACCTTTCGGAACCGGCGGCAGCCTGAGCCGATCTGGGTCGGCAGGAAGGCTTGCCGTCCTTTTCGTTTCGCGCTTCCCTGAGCGCGAACCCGACGAAAGGAAGCGGCCATGGCAGGCTACCTCACGACCCATGTCCTCGATACCGCCCGCGGCCTCCCCGCTGCTGGAGTGAAGGTCGAACTCTACCGTCTGCAGGACGGCCGGCGCGACCAGCGCGGCGAGATGGTCACGAACGACGACGGCCGGACCGACCGGCCGATCCTGCCCGAAGCGGTCTTCGAGACCGGGACGTTCGAACTCGTGTTCCATGTCGGCGAGTATTTCCTCGCGAACGGGCTCCCCGGCAGTTTTCTCGACGAGATCCCGATCAGGTTCGCCATGACGGAGAGTGCCCATTACCATGTGCCGCTCCTCCTGTCGCCCTTCGGCTACTCGACCTACCGCGGGAGCTGACGCTTGTACGATTATGCGGTGATCTGGGAGTGGCTGGGCTTCGCTGCGCGCTGGCTGCATGTGATCACGGCGATCGCGTGGATCGGCTCGTCGTTCTACTTCATCGCGCTCGATCTCGGGCTCAACCGCAACGTTCCCGGCCCCGCGGACGGGGAGGAATGGCAGGTTCACGGCGGCGGTTTCTACCACATCCAGAAGTATCTCGTGGCACCCGAAAACCTGCCCGAGCACCTCACATGGTTCAAATGGGAGGCCTACGCGACCTGGCTTTCGGGCTTCGCGCTGCTCGCCATTCTCTACTGGGTCGGTGCGGAGTTCTACATGATCGACACCGGGAAGGCGGACCTGCTCGTCTGGCAGGCCATAGCGATCTCGGCGGCGTCGCTGGCCCTCGGCTGGGTGCTCTACGACACGCTCTGCAAGAGCCCGCTCGGCGAGCGGCCCACATTGCTCATGGTGGTGCTCTTCGGGATCATCCTGGCGATGTCCTGGGGCTACAACGAGGTGTTCACGGGGCGGGCAGCGCTGCTGCATCTCGGGGCGTTCACCGCGACGATCATGTCGGCGAACGTCTTTCTCATCATCATTCCGAACCAGAAGGTCGTGGTCGCCGACCTCAAGGCGGGCCGGACGCCCGATGCGAAATACGGCAAGATCGCCAAGCTGCGCTCGACCCACAACAACTACCTGACCCTGCCGGTCATCTTCCTGATGCTGTCGAACCACTACCCGCTGGCGTTCGGTACCGAATGGGCCTGGCTGATCGCGGCGCTGGTGTTTCTCATGGGCGTGACGATACGGCATTACTTCAACTCGCTGCATGCCCGTTCGGGCAACCCGCACTGGACCTGGGGCGCGACGACGGTGATCTTCGTCGCCATCATGTGGCTCTCGAGCCAGCCGATGTACGATGCCGAAGCCGAGGAAGCGGCTGTTCCGGAGCATCTTGCCCCGGTGCTGGCGTCCGCCGGTTTCGGCGAGGTGCGCGACATCGTCATGGGCCGTTGCTCGATGTGCCATGCCGCGGAACCCTATTACGGCCCGTTCCGCTGGCCACCGAAGGGCGTGCGGCTCGATACCGACATCGAGATCGCCAGGCACGCGCGCCAGATCTACCTTCAGTCGGGCCTCAGCCACGCCATGCCGCCGGGCAACCTTACCTGGATGGAAGAGACCGAGCGGCAGCGAATAGTCCAATGGTTCCGGAGCCTCTGATGACCGACCCCTTCGCGCTCGACCGACTCGCCCTCAGAGCGGAAGGCCCGCTGGTGGATGAACTCGCTCGCACGGCGGGGCTGTCGGACGATGCGCGGGCGCGGGTTTCCGACCGGGCGGCGGGCCTCATTCGAGAGGTTCGGGCCGGCGGCAGCATGGGCATGATGGAGGCGCTTCTCGCCGAATACGGGCTTTCCACCAAGGAAGGTGTCGCGCTGATGTGCCTCGCCGAGGCGATGCTTCGGGTGCCCGATTCCGAGACCGTCGACGACCTCATCCGCGACAAGATCACCCCGCATGACTGGGGCAGCCACATCGGCGATTCGGGGTCGATCATGGTGAACGCCTCGACCTGGGCTCTGATGCTCACGGGCCGGGTGCTGGACGACGAGGACGATGGCGGCGTGGCGGGCACGCTGCACGGGCTCGTGCGGCGCATGGGCGAGCCGGTGATCCGGCAGGCCGTGGGCCGGGCGATGGCGGAGATGGGCAACCAGTTCGTCCTGGGCCGCACCATCAAGGAGGCGATGAAGCGCGGGCAGGGGATGGTCGCGAAGGGCTATTCCTATTCCTTCGACATGCTCGGCGAGGCTGCGCGGACCCATGACGATGCCGGACGCTACTTCGAATCCTACGCGAGCGCGATCGCGTCGATCGGGAAGGCGGCGACGAAGGGCGACATCCGCGACAACCCGGGCATTTCCGTGAAGCTTTCGGCGCTGCACCCGCGCTACGAGCTGGCGCAGCGCGAGACCTGCGTGCCGGCGCTGGCGGGACGGCTTCTCGAGCTTGCGCGGGCCGCGAAGGACGGCGGGCTCGGCCTCAACGTCGATGCCGAAGAGGCCGACCGGCTGACCCTGTCGCTCGAGGTGATCGGTAAGGTGCTGGCAGACCCCTCGCTTGCCGGCTGGGACGGGTTCGGGGTGGTCGTGCAGGCCTACGGGCGCCGGGCGCTGCCGGTGATCGACTGGCTGGAGGAACGCGCCGAGGCGGCGGACCGGCGGATCATGGTGCGCCTCGTCAAGGGTGCCTACTGGGACACCGAGATCAAGCGCGCGCAGGTGATGGGGCTCGAAAGCTACCCGGTCTTCACCCGCAAGGCGCACACGGATGTCTCTTACCTCGCCGGCGCGCGGCGGCTCTTCGACGCCGACCGCATCTACCCTCAGTTCGCCACCCACAACGCCCATACCATGGCAGCGGTTCTCGATATGGCAGGCAACGGCGCGTCGTTCGAATTTCAGCGTCTGCACGGCATGGGCGAGGCGCTTCACGAGATCGTCCGCAAGGACAGCGACGCGCGGTGCCGCATCTACGCACCCGTCGGCAGGCATGCCGAACTTCTCGCCTATCTCGTCCGCCGGCTGCTGGAGAACGGCGCGAACAGTTCTTTCGTCAACCAGATCGTCGATGAGGACGTGCCGCCCGAGGATATCGCCCGCGACCCCGTCGCGGTGGCCAGGGCCGGAGGCTTCAAGCCGAACCCGGGGTTGCCGCAGCCCGGCGAAATCTTCGCGCCGAGGGTCAATTCGAAGGGCTGGGACCTCGCGAGCGCGGCAGATCTCGGAGAGATCGAGGCGGGCCGCGCCGCGTTCGCCCCGCCCCATGTCTGGGAGTGCGGGCCGATCACGCCGGTACCGGACGCGGCAGGCGAGACGGTCGAGGCGCGCAATCCGGCACGGCCCGGCGACCTCGTGGGCCGCGTGGCGCTCACGCGGGCCGAGGCGATTCCCGCCGTGGTCGAGGCGGGTGCGGCCGCCCTTCCGGGCTGGGACGGCATCGGCGGACCCGCGCGGGCGGAGGTTCTCCGCCGCGTGGCCAGTCTCTACGAGACGCATGCACCCGAGTTCTTCGCGCTCGCCGCCCGGGAGGCAGGAAAGACCCTTGCGGACGGTGTGGCCGAGGTGCGCGAGGCCGTGGATTTCCTGCGTTACTACGCCGACGGCGCCGAGGCGCTGGGCCCTGCCGACCGGCCGCGCGGGGTGATCGCCTGCATCTCGCCCTGGAACTTTCCGCTTGCGATCTTCACCGGCCAGATCGCCGCGGCGCTGGCCGCCGGAAATGCCGTCATCGCCAAACCCGCCGAGCAGACCCCGCTCATCGCCCATCGCGCGGTGCAGCTCATGCGCGAGGCCGGCGTTCCCGATGGCGTGCTGCAGCTTCTGCCGGGCGACGGCGTTTCCGTCGGTGCGCCGCTCGTGGCCGCCCCCGATATCGCCGGGGTGGCCTTTACCGGGTCGACCGAGGTCGCAAAGCGCATCGACAGGCAACTCGCCGAGACCGCGCCGCGGGCCATGCTCATCGCCGAGACCGGAGGACTGAACGCGATGATCGTCGATTCCACATCGCTCATGGAGCAGGCGGTGCGCGACATCGTGCGAGGAGCCTTCCAGTCCGCTGGCCAGCGCTGCTCGGCGCTACGGATCCTCTACGTGCAGAAGGATGCCGCTCCGGCGCTGCGCGAAATGCTGAAGGGTGCGATGGAGGCGCTGCGGCTCGGCGATCCATGGGCCTTGTCCACGGACGTGGGCCCGGTGATCGACACCGAGGCGCGCGACGGGATCTCGGCCTATGTCGACAGGCAGCGGGCCGCGGGAAAGGTCTCCGCCGAACTCGGGGCGCCCGGAGAAGGGCTTTTCGTGCCCCCTGCCGTGATCGAGACGAGCGGGATCGGGGAAATGGAACGCGAGGTCTTCGGCCCCGTGCTCCATCTCGCGACCTTCCGCGCAGGCGGGATCTACGACGTCATCGCGGACATCAACGCGAAGGGCTACGGGCTGACCTTCGGGCTTCATACGCGGATCGACCGGCGGGTGCAGAAGGTGCTCGACGCCATCTCGGTCGGCAACGCCTACGTGAACCGCGACCAGATCGGCGCCATCGTCGGCTCCCAGCCCTTTGGCGGGCACGGGCTCTCGGGAACCGGGCCGAAGGCGGGCGGCCCGCTTTATCTGCCCCGTTTCCTGGCAGAAGCCGACCCGGTGCGCGACGACGAGGGCCAGCCGGTCGGGACGGGCGAGGTCGCTGCGGCCTTCGCGGGGCTCGATGCCGCGCACTGGTTGGCAGAGCCCGACCGGACATCGAGGCTTCGCGCCGCTCTTCGGGGCGGGGCGGCGGACGCGGTGGCGGCCGCGGCTGCGCTCGACCCGGGACCGGTCGATCTGCCGGGGCCGACGGGAGAATCGAACCAATACGAACTCACGGCGCTCGGGCGGGTGCTTTGCCTGGGCCCCGGAGAAACGGTGCTCGCCCAGACGGTGCAGGCGCTGGCGGCGGGCAACACGGTGGTGGCGGTCGCCCCGGACGCGGTTCGCGCCGTCGATCGGCTCGTGAAAGCCGGCCTTCCGGTCGCCGCTTTCGACGGAGTGCTCGCGCCGGAGGCGCTTGGCACGCTTGATGTCGCCGGGGTGGCCTATGGCGGGTCCGACCGTCTCGCCTCGATCCGACGGGCACTCGCGGAGCGCGAAGGGCCGATCGTGCGGCTTGTCCGAGGCCGGATCGCGCCCGGCGATTATGTCCATGAAAAATGCGTCTGCATCGACACGACGGCGGCGGGTGGCAACGCCACGCTTCTCGCCGAAGCCGAGGCGGTCTAGCCGAAGGCCTG
>CAZPPH010000193.1:0-5574 GCA_964588375.1 uncultured Rhodobacterales bacterium
ATCTACTGCACCGCCTGGACCTTCTACGGCGCGGTCGGTTACGCCGCGCGCTCGGGCCTCGAGTTTCTGACCATATACATCGGGCCGACCATCGTCATGCTCGCCTGGTGGGGCGCGCTGCGAAAGCTCGTCCGGATCGGGCGCACCCAGCGGATCACCTCCATCGCCGACCTGATCTCGTCGCGCTACGGCAAGTCGACGCTTCTGGGTGTTCTGGTCACGCTGATCGCGCTCATCGGCACCACCCCCTATATCGCGCTCCAGCTCCAGTCGGTCACCCTGTCCTTCGCGGTCTTCACCGAAGGCGGCCCGGAGACGCTCAACTCGACCGCCATCTGGGTCGCGGTGGGCCTCACCGTCTTCACCATCATCTTCGGCACCCGCAAGCTCGACGTGAACGAGCGCCACCACGGGGTCGTCGCCGCCATCGCGATCGAGGCCGTGGTGAAGCTCATAGCGCTGCTCGCGGTCGGGATATTCGTGGTGTTCTTCGTCGCCGCCGGACCCCGCGACATCGCCGCGCTCATCGACGCGAGCCCGATCGACGTCTGGGAGTTGCGTCCCGAGCGCTGGATGACGCTCATCTTCCTGTCGGGTGCGGCCTTTCTCTGCCTGCCGCGGATCATCCACGTGATGGTCGTCGAGAATGCCGACGAGCGGCATCTGGCGACCGCGAGCTGGGCGTTTCCGCTCTATCTCTTCCTGATGAGTCTTTTCGTCGTCCCGATCGCCGTCGTCGGTCTCGCGATGATGCCGCTCGGGGCGAACCCCGACCTCTTCGTGCTCACCGTGCCGCTCGCACTCGACCGCGACGGGCTCGCCACGCTCGCGTTCCTCGGCGGTTTCTCCTCGGCGACCTCGATGGTCATCGTCGCCGCCATCGCAGTCTCGACCATGGTGTCGAACCATATCGTGATGCCGATCTGGCTGCGCTCGGTCCCCTCCGGCGCGACGGTCTCCGGCGACCTCAGGCAGGTGGTGCTCGTTGCACGGCGAGTGACCATCGCGGCGGTGCTGTTGCTCGGCTACCTCTATTACCGCGTTTCGGGCGGGGGGACGGCGCTGGCGGCCATCGGGCTCATCTCGTTCGCCGGCGTCGCTCAGGTGCTGCCGGCCCTTCTCGGCGGGATATTCTGGCGTGGCGCGACCCGTGTCGGGGCGGCCGCGGGCGTCACCGTCGGCTTCTTGATCTGGGCGTGGACGCTGTTTCTGCCGAGCTTCGGCGAGAGCGGCGTCCTGGGCGCCGAGGTGCTCGCCGCGGGCCCCTGGGGGATCGCGGCGCTGAGACCGCAGGCACTCTTCGGCCTCGAGGGGCTCGACCCGTTGGTCCACTCGGTCGTGTGGTCGATGAGTTTCAATATCCTGGCCTTCCTCATCGGCTCGTTCCTGTCGTTTCCGACGCCGCTCGAGCGGCTTCAGGGGGCCAGCTTCGTCAATGCCCTGTCGCCGGGGGGCGGGGCGCGGAGCTGGGCGGTGTCGGGCGCCGGGGCCGAGGAACTTCTGGTGATGTCGCAGCGCATCGTCGGGGGCCGTGACGCGCAGGCGCTCTTCGAGGCCGAGGCGGCCGAACAGGGCAAGGGGGGCTATCTTCCCGAGGTGACGCCGGAGTTTCTCGAACGTCTCGAACGGGTGCTTGCGGGCTCGGTCGGGGGGGCGACGGCGCATGCGATGGTCGCGCAGATCACCGGGGGGGCCAGCGTCTCGGTCGACGATCTGATGAAGGTCGCCGACGAAGCCCAGCAGATCATGGAATATTCCGCCCGTCTCGAGGCGCAGTCGGATGAACTGCGCCGGACCGCGAGGCAGCTTCAGGTCGCCAACGAGAAGCTGATGGCGCTCAGTGTCCAGAAGGACGCGTTCCTGAGCCAGATCTCCCATGAGCTGAGGACGCCGATGACCTCGATCCGGTCGTTCTCGGAGATCCTGCGCCAGTCGGAGGGCCTCGCGCCGGAGGACCGGCAGCGTTACGCGGGTGTGATCCATGACGAGGCCCTCAGGCTCACGCGGCTTCTCGACGACCTTCTGGACCTCAGCGTGCTCGAGAACGGGCAGGTGTCGCTCAACACCCGCGAAGCCGCTCTCGACGCGGTGATCTCCGCCGCGCTGGTGGCGACGGGGGTGGAGGAGGAGGGGCTGGTCGTGCGCCGCGAAGGCGGCGGGGACGGCGTCCGCGTGATCACCGACCCCGACCGGCTGAGCCAGGTTTTCATCAACCTCATCTCCAACGTACGGAAGTATTGCGACGCCGAGCGGCCGGTGCTCCGGATCGTCACCCGCGACCTCGGCGACCGGGTGGCGGTCGATTTCATCGACAACGGCTCGGGGGTTCCGGGCGATGCCCAGGAACTGATCTTCGAGAAGTTCAGCCGCCTGACCGATCAGCAGGCCGCGGGCAGCGCGGGTCTGGGCCTCGCGATCTGCCGCGAGATCATGCTGCGGCTCGGCGGGTCGATCCGCTATCTGCCGGGGCAGGGGGGCGGGGCGTTCCGGGTGTCGCTGCCGCGCGCCGAGGCGCGGGCGGCCTGACCCTCTCAACCGATTGCTAACCCAGATTTGCGAAGCAGGCCCCGACGGGAACCGGGACGACGGCGCATGAGCCAGGCAATGGGAGCAGGTCTTCTCGCCCGCAAGGCGGGCCAGGCCCGCGCAGGCGGCGAACGGGGGCGATCTCCCTGGGCGCAGGCATGGAACGTTGTGGTGCCTCGCATCGCCGAACAGGCGCTCGGGATCGAGGCGGGTCTTCTGAAGGCCCGCCATCAGCGGCAGGACCTCACCGAGTTCCTGGAGGGCACCACCGACACGGGGCTGCTCTTGCGCCTGCAGGGTCCGGGCAGCGGCGTCGGGGTGGCACATCTCGACTGCGGGTTTCTCGCCGCGCTTCTCGAGGCGCAGACGGTGGGGCGGGTTCTTCAGGCACCCGCTCCCGAGCGGGCGGGGACGAAGACCGACGCGGCCATCGTCGCCTCGGCGGTCGGCCGTCTGATCGGCGCGGTCGCGGCCGAGGCCGCCGACCGCTCCGAGCCCGAGCCGCCCTGGTCCGGCTTCACGGTGTCGGGACGGTTCGCCGACCGGCGGGCCGTGGAATTGCAGTTCGACGCGGGCCCGATGGAGGTTGCGCGGACCGAGGTGGATTTCGGCGGCGGGCTGAAGACGGGGGCCCTCTGCCTCGCGGTCCGGCGCGAGCACCGGATGGAGGCGGCGCGGGCGACGGCAGGCGACCGGGCGGGGTTCACCGAAAGCGTCATGGGGGCCGCGGCCCGGTTGCCGGTGGTGCTCGACCGGCCGCGGGTTTCCATCGGCTGGGTGCGCGGCCTCGAGCCGGGGAGCACGCTCACCATTCCGCGGGCGCGTCTTGGTGAGGCGCGCATCGAGACGACGCACGGCGCGTTCATCGCCCGCGCCCGGCTCGGGCAAGCGGCGGGCCAGCGCGCGGTTCGGCTGACGCTCGCGTCCGGCGGGCCGGACCGGCCGGCGCCTGCCGCGGGGCTCGAGGCCCGCGCGTCGACGACAGGCGCAGGCGGCCCGCCGGTGCCGCCGACCGCCATGGCAGCTTCGGGTGCCAACGAGCTGGCGGGCCTCGCGGAATTGTCCGTCGGGCCGGGCGGGGGCGATGCATTCGATTTGCCGGGGCCGCCGGGCGGCACCGCGGCCGGGGGCCTTCCCGATCTGCCCGACTTGCCGGATCTGCCCGGCCTGCCGGAGATGGATTGATCGCTCCCGCGCGCGTTTTTCCGGCGGCCGGGGCGGCAGCTTCTCCGGAAACGGCCTTTTCCGTAACCGGGCAGGGGGCGGATACTCCTCTTCGGCCGCCGGGGGTTCAGCCGCTGGGGGGTAGTCGGCGATGCCGGACGAAGGAGAAGAGAATTGCGCCTTGCCGGCGCCTGCCCGCCGCGGAGCGGCGGCGACCCGCGCCGGAGGGTTTCAGCCCGAGCGTTTTCGCGCGAGTGCGTCGAGTTGCGGCCGGAGTCCCTCGAGGGAATAGCCTGCCGCCGCGGCCCGGGCGATGATCGTGTCGGTGTCGAGCGTGCCCGCCGCGCCGAGCCCCCAGACGATGGTCGAGCGGTTGCCCGAGGCGCAATAGGCATGAACCGGCCCGTCCGCGCCGTCTATCGCCTCGCGCTGGGTCTCGACGATGTCGAGCGTGAGGGCTGCGTGGGAGACGGGATTGTCGACAAAGACCATCCCCGCCGCCTCCGCCGCGGCACGCAGGACATCGCTGTGTAACGCGGGCGGCACCTCCGTGTCGGGCCGGTTGTTGATCAGCACCTTCACCCCGGCCTGCCCGAGAACGGCGATATCCTCGGGCATGAGCTGGGGCGAGACGCTGTAGCGCTCGGTGACCTGATTTCGTTCCATGGCTTTCCGGTTACGCCGGTTGCGGCGTCTCTTCAAGCCATGTGCTGATCGGGGGAGCGGCCAGCATACCCGCGATCATCGCGATGAGGAACACGAGGCCCCCGAGACCGCCGTAGCTGAGCGAGGCCATCGCGGGGCCGGGGCAGAGGCCGGCGAGACCCCAGCCCATTCCGAACAGGGTGGAGCCGATGACCAGATTGCGCCCCAGCCGCGGGTTGGGCTTGTTCGGGAACACCCCCCCGACGACCGGCCTGCGTCCTTCGGTGAACCGCCAGGCGATGGCCATGGGGATGATCGCGCCGGCCAGCACGAACGCCAGCGTCGGATCCCAGTCTCCGAAGATGTCGAGCCAGCCCTGGACCTTCGTGGTGTCGGTCATGCCGGAGACGAGAAGGCCGACCCCGAAGAGCGAGCCTGCGAGAAAGGCGAAGAGGTTGCGCATCAGATCACCCCCAGAAGATGTTTGAAGAGAAGCACCGAGACACCGCCCGCGATGAGGTAGAACACCGTGGCGACGATGCCCCTGAGCGAGAACCGCGAAATTCCGCACACCCCGTGGCCCGAGGTGCAGCCGTTGGCGAGCCGCGTGCCGATGCCGACGAGCAGACCCGCCGCGACCACGACCGCGAGGTTCGACGTCAGGTGCGTGTCGACCTCGGTGTAGAGCGACGCGACCGGGATCGGCGCGAGCACGAGGCCTGCGATGAAGAGCGCGCGCTCCTGCCAGTTCGAACGGCCCGAGCCGTCGACGAGACCGCCGAGAAGGCCCGACGCCCCCATGATCCGCCCGTTGGCGAGCAGAAAGAGCGCCGCCGCGCTGCCGATGATGAGGCCTCCGACGAGGCCCCAGATCCAGTCCTGTTCCATGTTTCCCTTTCCTCAGAGCTTGTTGACGGGGACCTTGAGATAGACGTCGCCGTCATTGTCCGGCGCGGGCATGTTTCCGGCCCGCATGTTGACCTGCAGCGACGGAATGATGAGCTTCGGCATCGCGAGCCCGGCGTCGCGGGTCTGGCGCATTTCGACGAACTCCGCCGCCGCCTTGCCGGCGCCGACATGGATGTTCTTCGCCTTCTGCTCGCCCACGGTCGATTCCCAGGCGTAGTCCTCGCGCCCCGGCGCCTTGTAGTCGTGACCGACGAAGATGCGGGTGGCATCGGGCAGGGCGAGGATCTTCTGGATCGAGGCGTAGAGGTCTTCGGCCGAGCCGCCGGGAAA
>CAZPPH010000194.1:0-5554 GCA_964588375.1 uncultured Rhodobacterales bacterium
GTCAACTGATGCGTCGCGCGAGCAACCCGTCCAGCCGCGCGGAGAGCTCGGTTCGAACTCTGCGCATAAGGGCAAGCCGAGCGCCTGACGCGGTCGGGGTTGGGGCTGGGGAGAGTGGGTTCGGTCGCCGGATCGCTGCTCAACGCTGCTCGATTGCGTCGACCCATTCCTGGAGGAAGGCCCTGCGGTTCAGGGGATCGAGATAGACCATCAGCGCCGGCCCGATGCGGATGGGGCCAAAGCCGCCTCCGGCATTGCCGCTCGTCTCCCGGAGAGGCGGCAGCGGCCATTCGGCCGGAACGTCGCGAAGCCCGGTTTCAAGAAGCGCGTCGATGAACCTGCCTGCGTCTTGCGGCTCCTTCGCGGCGCCTGGAATGATCGCGGTTCTCAGGATGACGTTCGAGTAGTCCGACATCCTGAGGATCCGGACGCGGCCCCCGGAATCGCGGGCAAGCCGCTCGGCCGCATAGCTGCCCAGAACGTTGTAGGCCAGCGCGAGGCGGCCTCCGGCCACGTCGTCGATCATCTGCCCGGAGCAGCAGTAAAGCTGGGGGTCGAGCCGGCCCATCACCTCCGACAGGCGCCAGTAGGCGTCGGTCGCGCGGGCCTCCTGAGTGGCGAAGAGATAGCCGAGCCCGCTTTCGCGCACGTCGTAGGTGCCGATCGCACCGCGGAAGCGGTCGGGGTTGTCGCGCAGAACGCCGGTCAGCTCCTGTCGCGTCGCCGGGATTGGGAGGCCGGTGAAACTTTCGGTCGAAATGACCACGACCGCGGGTTCGGTGGTGAAGGCGAAGATCTGATCGCGCCAGCGCGCCCAGTCGGGAAGCGCATCGACGACCGGCGAGTTGTGGCTCCGGGCGAAGCCGTCGTTCACGAGCTGGAACTGCAGGTCCATCGCCGAGGAGAGGGCGACGTCGAACTCCGCGCCATTCCGGATCGCCCGGTGAAGCTCGGCCGATGAGGCGACGGTGTAGTCCAGTGTCATGTGCGGATTGTCTGCGTGGAAACTCTCGAGAAAGCGCGTGAAAACCTCGAGGTCGGCTGTCGAGAGAATGCGAAGGGTCCGGTCGCCCGTGCCCTCGTAACGTCGGTGATCCTCCACTTCCAGCGCCGCGGCGAGCGAGGCCCAGAGGCTCAGGACTACGGCAAGACCAGCGAAACGCATGCACCTCTCCCTTCAGGTCCTTCTCTCAGTTCCAGATGACCGCCATGGGCGCGAAGCACGTCGTTGGCGATGGTGAGCCCGAGGCCGGAGCCCACGATGCCTGCCGTGTTCCCACCCCGGAAGAAGCGTTCCGTGAGCTGGTCTGCCGGAGCCTCTCCGAGGCCCGGCCCCTCGTCCGTCACCGACATTCGCACGCCGCCGTCCCGCCGGGCCACGTGCAGCGTGACGACGGTGTCTTCGGGCGAATACTTGATCGCGTTGTCGAGCACGTTGCGGAGGGCGTTGTCGAGGAGAATGGCGTCGCCCTCGATTTCCGCCGGTTCGGCGTGAAGCCTGATTTCGATGTCCTTCATCGCGGCGGTCGGTTCCAGCGCCTCGACGGTCTGGCGCGCGAGGTCGGCGAGATCCAACCTGTCGCGGGCGAGGTCGTCGGCACGGAACGCCACGATCGCGTGGTCGAGGAGTTGTCCCGCCGACCGTGAGCTTTCGTCGACGGCGCGAATCATCCGCCGCAGACGCGCGCGCTCGGTCTCGTCCCTGATCGAGCGAAGCGCGATCTCGGCCTGTGCCCGAACGGTGGCGAGCGGCGTCCGGACACGGTGGGCGGCTTCCGTGATGAAATCCTCGGATCGCCGGATCGACTGGCCAAGCCGGTCCATCAACCGATCGAGCGCGCTCATCAGTGGCGCCAGCTCCGTTGGTGCGGGACGCCTGAGCGGCCGCAGGTCGGACGGCCCGCGGCGTGAGACCGCCATCGCGATTTCGTTGAGCGGGCGGAGCGATGTGCGCACGGCGAAAAAAGAGAGTCCGACGGCGACCACGAAGAAGGCCACGGAGAGAATCGCCGCGAGTTGGGACAGCTCTCCCGCGATGGCAGTGACGCCGTTGCGGGTCTGCGCGACGGTCACCGTGACCGGTACGGGCTCGGCGCCCGCCAGCACCACGCGGGTGAGCGAGGCCATGCGCACCTCCTCACCGAGATAGGCGCCGGTGTCGAAATCCACACGGCCCGGCGCAGGCGCGTCGAGCGAGGGAACGGGCAGGTCGGGGTAGCCGGTCAGAGCCTCCCCGTCGGCGGTGACGAGGTAGAACACCCTGTCCTCGCCGATCGCGCCCAGCATCGAGAATGCGGAGTAGGGAAGTTCCAGCCGAACCTCGCCCTGTTCGGAGCGCAGCGTTTCCGCGATGCTCGTCGCCGACGCTGCAAGCACGTTGTCCTGCGTGCGCTCCGACGCCTGCCGGGCAAGGCCGGTGACCATGCTCCATGACATGAGTGAAAGAAGCGCCGCGACCCCGGCGAGCAGAAGCGTCAGCCGGCGCCCGATCGACCCGGTGGCGGTCATGCCCCGCCGGCCTCCATCCGGTAGCCGAGCCCGCGCACCGTATCGATGCGCAAGCCCATCCCGTCGATGCGGCGTCTCAGCCGCCCGACATAGACCTCGATCGCGTTTTCGGTGACTTCGGCGTCGTGCGAGAAGAGCCGGTCCATGAGCTGCCCCTTCGACAGGATCTGTCCCGGGTGGCGCGCGAAGACTTCCAGAAGCCGGATTTCGCGGCTGCGGAGTTCGAGGGACTCCGTCCCGCAACGGAGCGTTCCTGCCACCGGGTCGAAGACGGATGCCCCGAGGGCGATCTCGTTGCGCGCGGATCCGCCGCGGCGGCGCAGGACTGCACGGCAACGCGCCTCGAGTTCGGAAAAGTCGAACGGCTTCGTGATGTAGTCGTCGGCCCCCTGGTCGAGTGCCAGAACGCGGTCGGAGACCTGGCTACGCGCCGTCAGGACGATGACGGGCACCCCGAGATGCGCGCGGCTCCGGATCAGAAATTCGCGCCCGTCGCCATCGGGCAGCATCACGTCGAGAAGGACCAGATCGTATTCCGCTGCAGCGAAGCAATCCTCAGCCGCCGCGAGGCTTGCCGCGTGATCGACCGCGTGACCGTCCATGGCCAGACGGCTCACGACTGCCTCGGCCAGTTCGAGATTGTCCTCGACCAGAAGATAGCGCACCCCGGTCCTCCCCTCACAACCCCCGTCTTTGCCGCGGGCCTTCGCCGCCCTTGTCAGGCTTCTGTCAGCTTCATGTGGTGAAGATGGACCATGGGCGGCAGAGGATCGCCTGTCAAATGGGAGGAATACCAATGAACACCCTTGGGTGGACCCGCCGGGCAATCCTGGTCACGGCGACCGCGACCCTGGCACTCGGTGGCGCGGCGCACGCGCAATCTGACCAGATGGTCGACCGGCTGCACTTCATCGTCCCCGGCGGCGCAGGCGGCGGCTGGGACGGAACGGCGCGCGGCACCGGCGAGGCGCTGACCGAAAGCGGCCTTGTGGGCAACGCGACCTACGAGAACATGTCGGGCGGCGGCGGCGGTGTCGCGATCGCCTACATGATCGAGAACGCAGACAGCCTCGAGAACACGTTGATGGTGAACTCCACACCCATCGTGATCCGCTCGCTGACCGGCGTCTTTCCGCAAAGCTTCCGCGACCTGACGCTGGTCGCCGGCACGATCGGCGACTACGCCGCAATCGTGGTTCCCGCCGACAGCCCGATCGAGGACATGGCGGGGCTTCTCGCGGCCTACGCAGAGCAGGGCACGGATTTCGCCGTCGGCGGCGGCTCGGTGCCCGGTGGCATGGACCATCTCGTGGCCGCGATGGTCATGCGCGCCGCCGGCGAGGACCCGACAGAGGTCAACTACATTCCCTACGATGCCGGCGGCGAAGCGATGGCCGGCCTTCTCTCGGGCGAGATCGACGCGCTCTCCACAGGCTTTTCGGAGGCGATCGCACTGGCCGACCAGGACGAGGTGCGCATCCTCGGCGTCACGGCACCAGAGCGCGTCCCGGCCTATGACGCGGCACCGACGTTCGCCGAACAGGGCATAGACACGACCTTCATCAACTGGCGCGGGTTCTTCGGCCCGCCGGGCCTGCCGGAAGAGACTCGCCAGCAGTACATCGACACGTTCGAGGCAATGTACGATACCGAAGCCTGGGAAGAGGTCCGCTCGCGCAACGGCTGGGTGAACATCTGGAACCCGGGCGAAGAGTTCCGGGCCTTCCTCGAGGCGCAGGAAGAGGAGATCGGCGACCTGATGCGCACTCTCGGGTTCCTCTGATCGCCGCGCAGGCCCGGTTTCGCGCCAGCCTGAAGCTTTTCGGCATCGCCCGCATCCGTGCGGGCGGTGTCCATCCGAACCGGATTCAATGGGAGGGGAGGCCATGGCGCTCGATCGCTGGATCGCGCTGATCTTCATCACGCTCTGCTGTGTCTACGGCTATGCAGCGTTTTTCACGATGGACCAGCTTCTGCCGCCCTTCATGCAGCGCAACCCGGTCTGGCCCTCGACCTTCCCGAAAATCCTGTCGGTTCTCGGGATAATCGTCGGTCTGATCGTGCTCTTCGGGCTGGAGAAGCCCAGCGGAGACGCGGAACCCTCGGCTACCGACATAAATTACCGGCGGCTCCATGAGTACGACCTCGGCCGGGCATTGCTGCTTCTCGGTCTCATGGTCGTCTACGCGCTCTCGCTTCGCTCCGCCGGCTTTCTGCTCGCGACCACGGTCTTTCTCGCCGGCGGCAGCGCCATTCTCGGCGAGCGGCGCTGGATCACGATGCTGCTCGTCGCGGTCATCGCGAGCGGTTCGGTCTGGTACCTCGTGCAGGAGGTGCTCGGCATCTTCCTGCGCCCTCTGCCCTTCTTTCTGAGGTGACGAAATGATCGACGGCATCCTGATCGGCCTCTCGGCCGCGCTCTCGATCCAGAACCTCGCGATGGTCATCGCGGGCTGCCTCGTCGGCACCTTCATCGGCATGCTGCCCGGCCTGGGGCCCATGTCGATCATCGCCATCATGATCCCCGTGGCGATCTCCATCGGCGACCCCACCGCGGCGCTGATCCTGCTCTCCGGCGTCTATTACGGGGCAATCTTCGGGGGCTCGACGTCCTCGATCCTGCTGAACGCACCGGGGGTCGCGGGCACGGTGGCCACGAGTTTCGACGGCTATCCGATGGCGCGGAAGGGCGAAGCGGGCAAGGCGCTGACCATTGCCGCGGTCGCGAGCTTCACGGGAGGCACGATCGGGGCGATCCTGCTCGCCATCTTCGCCCCCGCCTTGTCGTCGGTCGCGCTCCTGTTCCACTCCGCCGAATACTTTGCGCTGATGGTCGTGGGCCTGTCCGCGATCGCCGCCTTCGCAGGGACCGGGCAGGTCTTCAAGGCGCTGATGATGACGATCCTGGGCCTCATTCTCGCAACGGTGGGCGAGGGCGCGCTCTTCAACATGCCGCGTTTCACGATGGGCATGATGGACCTGCAATCGGGTATCAGCTTCATCACGCTGGCGATGGCGATGTTCGCGCTGCCGGAGGCGATATTTC
>CAZPPH010000195.1:0-5441 GCA_964588375.1 uncultured Rhodobacterales bacterium
CTCTGGGTCCAGGAAGGACGTTGCGAACTGGCACGGCGCAAGTTCTGACCCGGGCGGCCCGGGACGAAGAGGAGAACCGGAGACGATCCGGAGTTCGTGTCCCCCGGAGACCTTCAGTCTGAATTTCACCTTTCCCTGATATCGAGAAGCTCTGGATCGATGGGAGAGCAGACGACGGCAACAGCGTCCGCGCGGCGGCCGGGCGCGGCGTGATCGAGGCTCGGGGATCAGGGGGGTGACTCGACGGCGAAGGGCGGTGAAGTGCGCCGGGGCGGCGGGCGCGGTCTGCCGCATGGCATATCTTTTCGCCTCCCAGGCGGCATGATCAAGAGGCCGCTCTCAGGACAGGTCGCGAAATGATCGGGTGAAGACCCCCCGGCTGCGTGGGATAGTCCCGCGCGCCCAGAATTCAACTGTTTCAGGAAACGCCTTGGGTCCGGCTGGACGAAACAGACAGTCGTGCGGACGTCAGGCAGTCGCGCAGGAATGCCGCCGGCGGCGACGAAGCTCTGCAAGGCCGAGATAGAGAACGCCCATGACAAGAAAGAGGCGAGCAAGGACGGACCCGTTGATTTCCGGAACCTCGGTGCCGGTCACGATGCGGAAGCCCGAGTAGGGTGCCGTCGTCGTCGCCGTGTCGGTGATGCCCAGGGGCGAGGCGTCCGACTGCGTGCCCGACGCGACGACAGCGCTGTAGGCATCCTGGAAGAAATCGAAGTTTCCAAAGACCCCCCCCGTGGGTTCGCCATAGGAGATGAACGCCGGCGAGGGCTCGCTATAGGCAAAGAAGAGCGGCGTGTCGGTCGGACCTGCGGCTGCGAGGTAGGCATCGGCGAATTGAAACGCCGTCGCCTGTGACGATCCGTCGGACGTCCACCAGGGAGAGGTCTCGATCGACGATTGCAGGCCGAGATAGGATTGCCCTGCAGACTGCACCTGCAGATCATACGTGATCGAGCCGATGGTGACGTTCAGAGCCTCGGCGGGATCGGCAAGGGCGAGGCAGGTTGCGCCGGCAAAAAGGGCCGCCACCCTGCGGACTCCGATCGGATACGACCCAACCCGTTTCATGAAACCCGCCTGCTCTCCGTTTCTTGTTCGGCCCGATAACCGCAAATCGCATATCAGAATCACCGAAAAACCACAATTTGTCCACTGGCAATTGCCGAGCGTGCGAACCGGCCGTCGAGGGACAGCACCGGACCCAAGGCCCGGCCGCAGCGATTGCCGCCCGCCGCGCTCGCTCAGATCGCGCCGATGATCCCGGCGGAGAGTGCCATGCATGCGATGGCGCCAAGGAGCGCGGGGCGCGCAAAGGCAATCGGCTTGATGTCGGCGGACGTCATCGCGACAGCGTGCAGCAGCGCCGTTCCGATCCCGAGACCGGCTCCGCCGACGACGAGAGCGGCCATCTTCAATACCGGTGTGCCCTGCGGAAGTGGCCTCGACAGGGTCCAGGCCCCTGCCGCGGTGACGACAAGGACAGCACAGATCCCCGCGCCCGCCATGGCTGCTGCGCGCCTGTTCAGGAAACGGGTTTCGGAGAGATCCCTGCCCTGCTCCAGCATCTGCCGTCGGTAGGCCCCCGCGGTGCCGACCCAGCGGATGGCGGAGAGGAGCGAGAGGGCGGCACCGAACCCGAAGAGCCCCGATGCGACCAGGGTCACGCGATCCTGAGCCTCATCCTCTCTCTCGTCCTCGGCCGCCTCCTCCTCCTCGGGCATCGCTGCGGGCCGGCCGATATGTGGTGTCGACAATTCGCGGGCGAGCGCGGCCTGATGCGCCTCGAGCTTTTCCAGCTGAATGCGGGCTACGACCTGCTGCTTGACGATGGCCGGCGGGAGCGGTGCCGCGCGAATCGCGGCGAGGTGGACGAGTTCAATCCCCCGGGGTCGCTCCGAGATCTCGAGCGATATTCCCTCCGCCTGCATCGCATCGAGACGTGCGCGTTCCGACGCCGGGAGGGTGTCGCCGCCGCCCCAGAAGGGCTGGCGCGCGACGGCGATGCCGAGCCCCTGCAGGTCGCCTGCAAGGCCGTCGAGGCGCTCGCTCGTGATCGTCTCGCCGTTCTGCAGCCGTGCAATCGCCGCTCGCGCAAGCCTGCGCTCGTCGGCGCTGTCAATCTGCACGAAAAGACGCAGGACCCTGTATTCCTTCCGTTGCGAAAAACTCTCCGGATGTGCCGCGACATAGGCGCGGACCTCCTCATCGGTCGGAGGCTCGGCGCGGAATTGCGACTGGGCGTAGGACTTGAAAAGCACCTGCCGGCGCGCGTCTGCGAGGGCCTCCCCGACCTCTGCCGAGAGAAATTCCTCTCTTGCTTCCAGCTGCGCCTCGAGCGCGATCTCCGCGACGAGCTGCTCGAGCGCTCTCTGCCGCACCGCCTCGGTGTCTTCTGGGAAATCCCGCCGGCGGGTCCTCAGAAGCGCGTCGACATCGGTCGCGGTGACGGCGATGCTTCCGACCCACGCCAGGGCGCCGGTCTGTTCCGCGATCTCTTCAGGTTCCTGAGCCCATGTCGGCGACGCCAGGCAGATCACTGCGCAAATAAGGCGGATGACGGAGGAACGGATGCGCCCGGGGCGAGGGTTCGGGGGGCTCACCAATAGGACCATTCGCCCAGTCCGAGAACATGAAGGCAGATGAGAAAGTTCGTCACCGCATGGGCGACAACGGCGTCCGCCAGGGCGCGACGCCTCAGAAAGAGGGCACCATAGGCAAGGCCTGCGACCGTTGCCGCGAGCACGTTTGCGTGCAGAAGCCCGAAGGCGACCGACGAAGCCGTCAGAACGAACAGGACCTGCGTCCAGCGTCCCATCCAGGGAGGTGAGATCGCCTCGAGAAGCCGGATCAATCCCGCGCGAAATGCCAGTTCCTCGACGACCGGAACGACGAGGCTCGACCCCAAGACGCGAAACGCGATCCAGATGATCGCGAGCCAGAGCGGTGCTGATGAGAGAGCGTCGGCGAGCATGCCCGCGCGCCCGGCATCCGCCGGGATCATGATGATCCAGAGGAGGTAGACCACGGCGCCGACGGCGACGGAGATCAGCCCCGGCGCGCGCGCGATCTCCCGCGCCAGCGGATGCCGCAGCAGCCAGATCCAGAGGGCCCCGGCAAGGACCGGGACGGGGTAGAGCCAATTGAAGGTGCCGACGAACAGACCGGCGATCATGCCCGCGACGAGGTAGACCGCAAGTGGCAGCATCAGGCGGAAGATGCGAGCGAGATCGATCCGGAGGCTTGCGTTCTCCGCTGGCGCGTCTCCTGCCTCCCTGCGGAACGGCTTGAGTTCCATCGCGAGGACGGCAAGCCCCGTGGAGGCGAGAAGGGCGAGCACCCCGAACTGCGAATGGAAGCCATTGACGGCGACCTCCGGCGAAATCTCGTCTCCGATATAAAAGAGGATCGCGATGCGAAGCGCGTTCAGAACGAAGGTCCCTCCGACCGCGGCGACGCAGAGGATCAGGGCGCGGTCGAGCCTGAGCTTGCGCCACTCAAGACCGACATAGGCGCCGAGGAGCACGAATGCGCTGATCATGCCCTGGTATCCCGAGCATGACGGGGCTATCGAGATCGCGAAGTCCGGCGATGCCATCACCGGATTGCGCCCATCGACATCGAGCATGGGCATCGGATGCCCGGACAGCCCGATGAACCAGAGGCTCAAATCGAGGGCCGCTTTCTCGATGACCCCGCGGGCAATGCCCACAACCCAGCCTAACTGGCCGAGGAGGATGGCAGCCGCCAGGACAGCGCTTCCATATCCGATTGCAATCTGCGGCAGATTGACCTGGCGC
Source organism: uncultured Rhodobacterales bacterium (assembly GCA_964588375.1). Classification (GTDB taxonomy): domain Bacteria; phylum Pseudomonadota; class Alphaproteobacteria; order Rhodobacterales; family Rhodobacteraceae; genus JASJAR01. Next base: position 3,801 of record CAZPPH010000195.1, read on the forward strand.
GGCAGAACAAGGGCTGTTCCGGTGAGGGCAACAAGGCTCAGGAGACAAATGGCAGCGGCGTAGGCCATGATGAGCGATGCGTCGAGCCTTGGCGTGTCGAGAGAACTGGCAGGAAGGATTTGAAAAATGACGAGAAGGCAAAGAAAGGCCGAGAGATTGGTGGCCAGCAGTCCGATCCGCGCGGTCATCGGGGACACGCGCGGCAGGCGAAGCCCGCTCCGGAAGCCCGCAACCATGAAGGTGGCGACAAAGGCCAGGACCAGCATCTTCGACACGTTGTGGAGAAAGAGCAGGGCCGCTGCGTTCTCGCTTTCCGCAAGGACCGGATAATACCGGCCGGAACCCGCAAGACGCAGGATCGCGAGTTCGACGAGGACAAGAAGCCCCAGCGGGAGAGAGCCAGTCAGCGAACGAAAAAATGGCCCCATGCCGGGAGAGGACGACATCCCGCCTGCTGGCCGAGGCCCAACCCGTTCCGCATGTGACATGTTGAACTGCTCGATTTCCCACTGAGGTGAAGGTACACGATGTAGAAACGTCCGGACAAGGAGATTTCCCCCGATCTCCGCGGGTCCCTAAAGGCAGTCGCCCCTGGTCTCGGGGTGCCGACTGGCGGCGACCGGCCCTCCCGGTCCGCGATGGCCTTTCGTCAGCGGCGCATGATCCGGATCTGGGTGCGCAGGCACGGTTTTGGTCCGAAAATGACCCAGAACGCGGCCGATTTTCATCAAAGCCTTCCACTAAGTGTCTTGTGCCCGTAACCGAGAGCACCCGTTGTGGATCTGCCTGCGTACCTCATGACCCCACTTGCCGTTGATCTGATCGAGATCGCCGTCTTCGCGACCTGTCAAGCCATTGCCTGTCACGCTGTTCTGCGTTTCCTTGAGCGTCATATACAGGCCGTGGTCCGTCGCTAGGTCGCGACAAGCACTTTGTCCCCCGCAGCCGGCTCGGGCTTGCGCCGCCGCCGACGAGGCCTGATGGGATGGACCGAGAGATCCCGCGCGCATCGCCGCGTGCCTTGGTGCGGTCCGATTCTTCTGTAGAAATCCCGATAGCCAATTCTCGCGGAGCAGACCCTGGGTGAAGGTGTCTATCAGGAGCTTCGCCGAAGGGCGCTCACGGGCGCGTTCCGTCGCCTCCCTGGCCACCGACACGGTGGCCTCAGGCTGGGCGGTGGTGGGATAACGCTTGCGGCCCGGGCGCCACGAAACGTGCCGCTCGGCGATGTTGTCGCTTCCCGCGCATGTTGCAGGGCCGCCGGTTCGTCTGCCATTGCCCTCCCCTTCGAGAAACTCGGGGAGTTCGCGCTTCGGAACTCCCGTGGCCGATTGACGGAGGCGACGATCGAAAGGACGGGGATCTTCACCACGAGCTCATCGAGGGCGCCACAGTGGCATCAGCCGTTGACCGGCCCAAACGGCTCGGGGGCTACTCGCGGAAGCCGTTCTAGCGCCAGGGAGGTGGTAGAAGGCATGGGCAACGAGAGGAGGTGCGTTGGATCCTGATATTCGCTTGGGCCCTGGAAATGGATCCGCTCCCCGGCAGCATAGATATCCCAAGGTGCGTCTGCGATGATCCGGAAAGTGAGACAGTGATATCAGGCTTCCTGCCAGCCCAAAAACTGCGTTATCGGGCGTT
>CAZPPH010000196.1:0-5283 GCA_964588375.1 uncultured Rhodobacterales bacterium
TTACTCAATCCGCGCCGCAGCTTCTTTGTTGCGGATCGCGCGGCCGACGACTGAAGGCATGCAACGGTCTGAGTGTAACGGCCCGACCGGATTACGGGTCCGGACCGCGGTTCGCTTTCTTGAACGTCGATCGAAATTCCCGGAGCGGAAATGTCAAAGGGCAAATCCCGACCTTGGCGAACGTGCAACAGTTGCGGGGCTACGAGGCGCGGGCAGCCGGAATTCGGCGTGCCTGCCGGATCGCAGGGGTGGCCGACGGGGCGTGTCTGCGCAACCGGGCCCAGCCACCAACCCCGGGTCCTGCTCGGCGGTGTCGGTTTCACGGAGTGTCCATCGTTTACCAATGCCACGCCTGAGCCCAGGTTCTTGCTTACCGGCGGGTTCCGCCCACTTGGCGATCTTGCTATGAGCGCCGTCCAGAAGTTTGAAGCGGTTGGAGCCAAGAGTGGCTGATTACTTTGTCTTGTCGCTCGAAGACTGTGAATGCCGGCGCGCGCCACTTCTGGACGCTCTCACTGCACTGGGAATCACGCCGCGGGTGGTCTTGGGCGTAGACGGTCGCAAGGGGCTCGACGGCGCGGCCGAAAACTTGATCGAGAGGCAGGAAGCGAACCGTCGCGCGAAACGCGTGGTGACCGACGGCGAGCTTGCCTGTGCGCTGTCCCACCTCGAAGTCTACCGGGTCATACTGGAACAGGGTTGTCAGCATGCAGTCGTGCTCGAGGACGATGCGCGCCTGACGGAAGGCTTTCTCGAAGCCGTCACAGCGCTGGAACGCCAGGATTTCGACATCGCTCTTCTTGACCACGAGTTTGCACGTTCGCGCTGGTTGGCCGAGTTCAACCTACCGACCGGTGCCAGGGTTTGGCGGGTCACAAACATCCCGGATCGAAACACGGGCTACATTGTGACGGCGAACGCCGCGCGGCATTTGCTGGAATGCAGCTTTCCCGTTCGGTTTCTGGCGGATTGGCCATACGATATCAGCACTCTTGTCACCCTGGCTGTGAGTCCGAGTGTCGTCATCCGGTCCGGGAACGATCAGGACTCTCTGCTCGCAGGGGAACGCAAGCGGTCGCAGGCACGGGCGACGTGGGGCAGACCCTCGCCGCCGTATTCGGACACCGGTGTCCCAGCAAGGTTGTACCGATTCCTTTCGAGAAGGATCAGCTAGATTGTCCACGCTCGGTCGAGAGTTATCGGACTGCTACCTGCGGGCGGTACGTCGGCACGTGAAGGATGCACCGGAATATGCGCTGCTTGATTATCCCGACCACACCAACGTCGGCGACGCGGCGATCTTCCTCGGGGAACTGGCCGCGCTTGGACAGTTCGGTGTTGGAACGCCCAATTATGTCGGGACATTCGCGTCACGATTGGAGGACATCGCAGCCTTTTGCCCGGAGGGACCGCTGCTTTTGCACGGCGGCGGGAATTTCGGCGATCTTTGGCCAAGGCATCAAGACTACCGCATCGCGATCCTTGAACGCTACAAGCACCGCAGGATCGTTCAACTTCCCCAGTCCGTGCACTTCTTGAAGCAGGGCATCAAGGACCAGACTGCTAGGGCCATTGCAGCGCATGGCGATTTTCACTTGATGGTTCGGGACCGTACGAGCCTCGAGCTCGCGCGGCGCAGTTTCGACTGCGACGTGGAGCTTGTGCCCGACGCCGCCCATGCGCTCAGCGTCACCACATCCGGCGCCGCGGACGAAGTCGTGACGATCGCGCGGAGGGACAAGGAGCGACAGGGTATCGACATCGGCAGGGCCATGGCGCCCTTCGGTCCCGTGGAGGACTGGCCGGAGACACGAGAGGCAAGGACACAGGCTTCCCGTGGTTTGATCGACGTCCTGCGCACGATGATCCCGTTCGGGCGGCAGCAAGCCATGGAAGCACGTGTGCGCAGGTTCATCGGAACGGCGGAAGACCGGTTTGCCGGCGGAATAGCGTTGCTGGAGCGCGGCGAAATCATCGTGTCGGACCGCCTTCACGTGCATATCCTTTGCGAGCTGGCCCAGAAACCCCACTACGTGCTCGACAACAACTACGGGAAACTGGGGGCCTATATCGACACTTGGGGAGCCTCGTCGAACACCAGACGCGTCTCGTCCATCGACGAATTGGTTGGACTGATCCGCTCACTTTGACCGTCAGCCATGAAACCCACCCGTTTGTCGGGACGCCGATCCACGAACTCGTGCTGATCACTTTTTTCAGGCGGGGGTAGCCCACGCCGCCGGTGCCGCCCCTTGTCAATCGGTGTCCGACCCCAGGTACAGATCGTGCCGGCGGGCAACCCGTTTCATCCGTTTCTGCAACGCGGACCTCAATTCACCTGCCGGCAATTCCTCGAGCGAGTAATAGTCCAGCCTCAGCAACTGAATGCCGCCAGCCCGGCGCCAGGGCACCGGAGCCTTCGCCAAGGCTTCGACGAGGTCGATCTCATTGTCGAAGATCGCGGCTTGTCCGACACCCGCCGCTTCCAGGGCCAGTCGCGTGCGGATGCATTTCTCGCATGCGCCGCAATTCCCTCCGATCGACGTGTCCTTCCAGCAGACGGAGATATGGCGGAACAGGCTCGGGGCCTCCTCTGCAATCTGTCTGAGTTTCATGGCACGGCTCTCTGAGCCGCCGAAATACCGGAACGGGTGGTCTCTTGTGCCGATGATCTCGGCGAACCCGGCCATGTTCGAGCCCGGGGCGTAGGTCAGTTCCCCCCAGACCGTCACGTCCGCGGCGTAGCCCGCCCAGTCCAACCCGCCGCCGACGAGCTTCAGGATCGAGGTCAGAACCGCGATATGATGGCTGACCCAGTCAGAGATCACGCGACGTGCATCGGTCTCGACGACATGGAGCGTGACATTCAGCCCATCCGTGATCCCCCGTACCCGCTCGTGCAGTTCCTTGAACCCCGGATGTTCGGACGAAGGGTAGTCTGCCCCCGCGACCAGCAGGGCGTGCTCGAGGCCGAACTCGCGCCGGGCGCGCATGACCGCATAGGTGGAATCGACACCGCCGCTAAGGGTCACGACACCCCCTGACCGCGCGCGAGCTTCCGGTTCGACGATGTTGAGAGGAATGACGTCGGTCGGCCTGATCCCCCGTGTCCTCCAGCACCTCCAGACGAACAGAAACTTGTTGAGCGCGTGAACCGCCTCGCGCGTCACCGGCGCCTCGATTTCGAAACGGCGCCCCCGGGTCATTCCGACAGCAGCGGCGAGGAGGAGCACGAAGTCGAAATGCGTCCGCGGATCATTTCCGAGCCGCGGCCCTTTGATGGTGATGGTGCAATCCCCGAAATCGAGCACGCAGGTCTCGCCATCGTCATGAATGGTGATGCGATGAACGCTGCGCCTGGAGATAAGCGGTGAAAGAAGCGTCATCTGCGTTCCTCATCCCGTCGGGTAGCTGGCTTGCGCGTCTGCTGTTCCATGGCTACCCCCCGCGCCCGTTTCGGGGTCTGAGGTTGTTCTTCTCTCACTGGTCGGTGTCCCGCACGCATTCGACGACGGTTGATACCCCGGTGAAGCAAGCCCGTCGAGGCTGCTCGCCCAACCGAGGCCGGGAAGCGCTGCGGAAGCGTGCAGGAAGTTGGGACCTCGACGGTAGGACGCCCACAATGCCATGGGATCAAGGTGCCGACGATGTCAACGGGTCCCTTTCGGGGGCAATAGTCGCTGCAAGGGACCGAGTGCCTTGCCCAACTCCTTGCGGCGCCTGATGGCCTTGTGATGCTCGGGCGCATCCCCGTATAGCCCGCAGGCGACGCATGAGAATTTGATCTCGCACTCGGGTTTCCAGCATTTCAGATCCTGTTCCAGTGCGAGGGCCAGACGTTCGAGGTGCAGTATGCGCGAACTCTTCAAAAGGATCAGATCGTCCTTTCGCACCGTATCGCGCAGGTATTGCGCGACCTCCCGCGGGGTTTCGACGATTTTCAGTCGATCTGTTTCAGGATACTTCCGACCTACCCTCGTTGCGTTCTCACCCACAAGCACGACTTCGTCGGCAACGGAAAGCGCAACGTCTATGGCTCTTCGATAAACAGTGCGACTCTTCCCGCGGCTGTCGGATATTTGCCCAAGCACGACCCTCCTGCGGCCCGCATCAAGGGCGCCGAACGCGACGAGCAAGTTGTGAAGCGAGTGCTCCGGGGCCTTGGCCGTGTCGATGATGAGGTGTGGCCCCCCGGTAAGGCGCCGATACTCGAACCGCTCGCGCACGGGCGGGAAACTGGCCATGCGCGCCCGGACGATGTCGGAGGGAACGCCCAATTCAAGTGCGACGGCAGCAGCGGCTGCGAAGCAAGGCGCGAGAAAGTCCGCCCTCGCCGTCGTGCGCAGCACCAGTTGGCCGGCGGGGGTTTCGAGGACGAGGCTCAATCCCTCCGACAACGTCACATCCAGCACGCGATACCGGTACTCGCAATCGGGCGATTGCCCGAACCGAACGATACGTGCGCCGGTTCGGCGTGCCATCTCCATGACGCGGGCATCGTCACCGTTGAGCACCGCAAGCCCATCTTGCGGTAAGGCGGCGACGAGTTTGCCCTTTTCCTCGGCGACTGCCGCCTCGCCCCGGAACGCCTTGTAGTGTTCGGCGGCCACCAGCGTCACGACCGCGACATCGGGTTTCACGAGCTCCACAAGGCCATCCATGTCGCCGGGCTTGGCCACCCCGGTTTCGACTACGATATGGTCGACATCGAGCGGCATCTTAAGAAAACGCCAAGCTATCGACAGCACACCGTTCTCAAGCACCTGTCGTCCGACCTTGCCGTGGCCTTCGAGGACATGAGCGAGCAAGGAGGAGGTTGTCGTCTTTCCGGAACTCCCGGTTACAGCGACAACTGGTGCGGTGAACCTTCTGCGTCGCCGCTTTGCGCGAGAAACATCCAAGCGATGGCTTAGCTTCATGTCGTGACCGCCAGTGTACTCCGTCGCTTCGGCCTTGGGCAAAGCCGCTCCGCTTCCCTGGGCTGCGGAAGCACTTGGAGCCGATGCGCGCCCGCATTTCAACCTTACGAATGCGAACGGAAGCGGCGAGTGTGCAAAGCCTTAGCGTCTCATCGATATCCGTGGGCGTCAGTTGCGCCTAGCCACTTTCCGGACCGATAGTGTCCCGCCGCGTGGTGTAGGAGCGCCGACCACGGAACGGTGCTATCCGGTCAGGGAGGTCAGAACGGCTCGGGGTCAGCCCGTGTTCGCTCTGCGCTTGGAAGAAGAAGTTCGTGCAGGCCTCTCAGGGCGAGGCGGAGAAGGACACGGAGATCCGGCGGCT
>CAZPPH010000197.1:0-5222 GCA_964588375.1 uncultured Rhodobacterales bacterium
GTCGGCACGATCTCGAGAGGCAGCATGACGTTTTTCAGGATCGTGCGCCATTCGAGAAGGACGGGGTTCTGGAATGCCATGCCGACGGTCGCGCGGGGTGATTTCACCTTCTCGCCGTGAAGCCAGACCTCGCCGTGGTCGGGCTTCATCAGCCCCGCGATAAGCTTCGTCAGCGTGGACTTGCCGCAGCCCGAGGGGCCGACCACGGCGGTGAAGCCGCCCTCGGGAACTGCGATGTCGAGCGCGTCGAGCACCGGAAGGGGGCCGCTGTCGGTCTGGTAGGCGTGGCGTACGCCCTTGATGTCGATGAGATTTTCGCTCATGGGCAGCCCCGGTGCGGGCCACGGGCCGGGCAGGCCCGCGGCGATTTCTTTCACTCGACCGCGAACCCGCCTTCGGGCAGGTAGGCGTCGGTGAAGTAGAGCGCGGCATCCGGCTCGTTCTGGTACTCGTAGGTCTCGCCGATCTGGGCCAGCGAGCGCTCCATGCGCGCGTCGTCGATGTCGCCCATCCCGTTGGCCTTCACCCAGTCGGTCATGACGTTCTGATCGAGCGACATCTGCAACCGCTCGGTCTCGAGTTCGAGGTCGATGGCGGGGTTGCGCTCGGCGAGGCTTTCGATCGCCGCCGCGGGGTCTGCGGCCGCATCGACCCAGCCCTTGGCCACCGCACCGAGGAAGGCTTCGAGCGTCTCGGCATTGTCGGCCGCCCAGTCGGTGTTGACGAGAATGGCGTTGCCGTAGAGGTCGAGCCCGTAATCGGCCATGAGGATGTTCGAGATGTCGTCTTCCGGCACACCGAGACGCTTGAGGTTCAGCACGCTGGAGAACGAGAAGCCGGTGACGGCATCGACATTTCCCTCGGCGAGCATCGGCTCGCGGGTGGGAAAGCCGACCGGTTCGACGGTGATTGCCGAGACGTCGAGATCATTGGCCGAGGCGAAGGCGGGGAACTGCGCCCAGGCGCCATCGGGGGGCGGCGCGCCGAGCACGCTGCCCTCGAGGTCCTTTGGTTCCTCGATGCCGAGAGACTTGCGGCCGACGATGGCGAAGGCGGGCTTGTCGTAGATCATCATCACCGCTGTCACCGGCGCCCCGGGGTTCTGGTCGAGAAACTTGATGACCGAGTTGATGTCACCGAAACCGATGGGGAAGGCGCCGGTGGCGATTTTCGGAATGGTGTTGACCGACCCGTCGCCGGCGGCGATCTCGACCTCGAGGCCGGCGTCGGCGAAATGGCCGTTGTCGATGGCCACGAAATAAGGGGCGGCGGGGCCCTCGAACTTCCAGTCGAGGGTGAAGGGAACTTCGGTCTGCGCCTGGGCGAGCCCGGCTGTCAGAACGAGGGAAGCGGCAGCTACGTGGCGGTGGAACACGTGTAATCCTCCATGTCGGTTCATGCGACGTTGATCGTCGTCATTTGAAGTCATCGCCCGGCGCCGTCCACGGAACCGGGCATGAAATGCGGCCTATCCTTGTCCATGCCTCATGGATTGGCAAGGAGCCAAACGGCTGCCTGAAAAATGGGCGACGTGGCCCGGAAGGGCGGTCTGCCATGCGTATGGCAACCTGTATGGCAACCCGTATGGCAGGGAGGCGGGTGCGCCGCCTCACCGCCGCTCGTCTCAGAGCGCGATGCGGAACCGCGCGAAGCCGTCCGCGCCCTCGCCGGCGGGCGCGATATTGACCCCTTTGACCTCGTCGGCGTAGTTCGTCGCCGCGGGGCCGGTGTCGAAAAGCACCGTGGTGCCGGGCAGGGGCGCGAACTTCCAGTTCGCATCCGCCGAAGGCTCGATGGTGCCCTGCTCTACGATATAGCGCACGATCACGTCGCGGTTGGTGTCGGGGGCCTCGAAGATGATCGTCGAGCCGTCCGCGCCGGGGAAGCTGCCGCCGCCCGAGGCGCGGTAGTTGTTGGTGGCGATGACGAACTCCCTGTCGTCGGTGACCGGTTCGCCCTCGAACATGAGGTTCACGATCCGGTCGGCGCCTGGGTTCACCACCGCGCCGTCGCGGTCGAACTTCGAGGGCCGGGAAAGGTCGATCTCGTAGGTCACCCCGTCGATCACGTCGAAGTTGTAGGACGGGAAGTCGGGGTTCAGCAGGATCTGATCGGCCTTGCCGGGTTCGATGCGGTTGAACATGCCCGCCGAGCGTTCGAGCCAGTCGCGAAGCTCGGCCCCGGTCACCTTCACCGCGCGGACGGTGTTGGGATAGAGATAGAGATCGGCGACGTTCTTGATCGCCAGATCGCCTGCGGGGACATCGGTATAATACTCCGGCCCGCCCCGGCCGCCCGCCTTGAAGGGGGCCGCCGCAGAGAGCACCGGCAGCGCGGCGTATTCCGTGCCCTTCAGCATTTCCGTGACATACCACTTCTGGGCCAGGGACACGATCTGCACGGAAGGGTCGTCGGCCACGAGGGCAAAGTAGGAATGAAGCGGGGCGGCGGTCTTGCCGACGGCGCGGCGGACATAGGCCAGCGTCGCGTCGTGGTCGTCCTGCACCGCCGCGAGCACGTCCGGGTCGCTCTCCACGAGGGCCGTGATCGAGCGGTCTTCCTCGCGCGTCGAGATCGCGCGTGTCTCGACGTCGTGTCCCAGCACCCGCCACTGCCCGCCGTCGTTCGACAAGAGAAGGTCGATCACCCCGAGGTGCGAGCCCCAGAAGCCACCCATGGTGGCGGGCTTGCCGTGGATCGTGCCAGCCTTCGCATCGACAGCGGCAAAATCCGCGTAGGTGGTCGAGGGGAAAACGAGGTGGGAGTGGCCGGTGAGCACCGCGTCGATGCCGGGGATGGCCGCGAGCGGGACCGAGGCGTTTTCCATAAGGTCGGTCTCGTTCGCCGAGCCGATGCCGGAATGGGAAAGGGCAATGATGATGTCGGCGCCCGCCTCCTTCATCTGGGGAACCCACGCCCGGGCGGTGGCGAGGATGTCGCGTGCGCTGACATTGCCTTCGAGATGCTTGCGGTCCCAGTTCATGATCTGGGGCGGAGTGAAGCCGATGAGGCCAACGCGGAGCCTGTGCGCTTCGCCGGCGCCGTCGACGACGTCACGATCGAGGATGACGTAGGGCTTGAAAAGGGTGGTGTCGGCGGTGGGGCTGGCGCCTGTCTCGCGCGCGATGTTGGCGAGAACGACGGGGAAGTCCGCCGCGGCCATGGCGTTGTTCAGAAAGTCGAGACCGTAGTTGAATTCGTGGTTGCCGATGGTGGCGGCGTCGAATTCGAGCGTGTTGAGCGCCGCGATGATCGGGTGCATGTCGCCGGGTTTCATGCCCCGTTCGTAGGCGATGTAGTCGCCCATCGGGTTGCCCTGCAGGAAGTCGCCGTTGTCGAGCAGCATCGAATTCGTCGCCTCGGCGCGGATGTCGGAGATGTGGGCGGCGGTCCGGGCCAGCCCCAGGGTGTCGACCGGGCGGTCGGCGTAATAGTCGTAGGGGAATATGTGCACGTGCAGGTCTGTCGTTTCCATGATGCGCAGATGCGCCTGTCCCGCCGCAGCGCGGGCCGAGAACGGGTGCAGCGCGGTCAGCGTGGCACCGGCGGCGGTGGAAGCAAGAAGGGAACGGCGGGTCATGCGGAAGGACTTTGGCATTTGGGGGGCTCCTCGGTGCGCCGCGTTTGGCTCTGACGAGCCATGCGCCCGGAATGTAACGCTGTCGAGTCTCCCTGTAGCAAAGCGGGGATCGCCGCCGCAGTCTAATCAACTCCTGGTTGATGTCCATGGCCGTGATTGCCTTTCTGACGCCCTCGTGCGAGGGGACCGCCACGAGGACGAGGCGTGATCGACAGGCATGAAATACGGGCATGAAACACCGGCATGATGTGACATTCGGTGGCTCGGGCCTCGACCGGGCGGCGGAGGTACGGGGCGATGCCGCCGCGCTCGATCGGATGCTGGCGGGTCTCGATGCGCGGATTCTTCCGGTCTGGCGCGGCAAGCCAGCCGTCGATGCGAGCGGAGCGCTGGCCTGGCTGCCACGCGGTCATCGGGGGCTCGCCGAAGCCTCGGAAGCGCCGATTCTCCTCGGCCGTGACGAGACGCGAACGTGGTTCGCCGCGGACATCTCCGGATGGGAGCCCGAGACGCCCGCCGACACGCTCGGAGCCTTTTTCGACCCCTCCGAGCAGCACCACCCGGCGATCGAGGGTGCGCGTTTCGTCGAGCTTCGCGGCGCGGTGGGCGGGTTTGACGCCCTGGCGGCGGAACTTGCCGCCACGGCGAAGGCGGTGCTCGGCTGGCACGTCAGCCACCGGTTCTGCTCGGCTTGCGGCGCGCCATCGGAGATCGCCGAGGCAGGCTGGCAGCGGCGTTGCCCGGCCTGCGGGACGCGGCATTTCCCGCGCACCGACCCGGTGGTCATCATGCTCGTCGTGCGCGGCGACCGCCTGCTTCTCGGTCGCGCGCCCTACTGGCCCGAGCGAATGTATTCGCTGCTTGCGGGTTTCGTGGAGCCCGGCGAGACGATGGAGGCGGCGGTGCGCCGGGAGGTCTTCGAGGAGACGGCGGTGCGGGTGGGCGACGTGCGCTACCTCGCCTGCCAGCCCTGGCCCTTTCCATCGTCGCTCATGCTGGGGTGCATCGGGCAGGCGGAGACCGAGGCGATCACCCTCGACCCTGTCGAACTGGCAGACGCCGTCTGGATCACCCGCGAGGAAGCCGCCGAGGTGATGCGGGGAGCCCACGCTCGCATCGGGCCGCCGCGGGAAGGGGCGATCGCGCGGTTTCTCATCGACGCCTGGCTTCGCGACAGGCTGGAGTGAGACCATGAGGATTTCGGCCCGGGAAGACATCTCCGCGCCCATCGAGAGTGTATTCGCCGCGGTGACCGATATCGCCGCTATCGAGCGGCAGGCGCTCAGGCGGGGTCTGGACGTCACCCGCCTCGACGGAACCGGTCCGCCAGATGTCGGCGCGCGCTGGGAGGTGGAGTTCACCTACCAGGACCGCCGGCGCAGGGCGTTGACCGAGATCACGGGATGGGATTCAGGCCAGCAGGTTCTCTTCGTCACCGAGACCGACGGGTTGAGGGGGCTCGGAGAGGTGGACCTCACGCGCCTCGCAAAGGCGCGCACGCGGCTGCATTTCGCGATCACGATTCGCCCTGAAACGTTTCGCGGGCGAGTGTTTCTGCAGTCGCTCAAGCTCGTGAAGTCCGGGCTGTCCCAGAGGTTCAGGGACAGGGTCGAAGCCTTTGCCCGCCAGATCGAAGCGGGCA
>CAZPPH010000198.1:0-5196 GCA_964588375.1 uncultured Rhodobacterales bacterium
GCCCGGAAGTCGGCCGGGGCTGTGGCGGGCGCGGCATCATCCACGGCTTCGAGCTCCTCGAAAAGCTCGGCTTCCACGACTGGGACTTCGACTTCGTCCTCCTCGACTTCCTGGGCGACGTGGTCTGCGGCGGCTTCGGCCTGCCCATCGCCCGCGACATGGCCCAGAAGGTCATCCTCGTCGCCTCGAACGACCTCCAGTCGCTCTACGTCGCCAACAACGTCTGCTCGGCGGTGGAATACTTCCGCAAGCTCGGCGGCAACGTCGGCGTGGCCGGGCTCGTGGTCAACAAGGACGACGGCTCGGGCGAGGCCCAGGCCTTCGCCGAGGCGGTCAGCATCCCGATCCTCGCCTCGATCCCGCAGAACGACGACCTTCGCAAGAAGTCGGCCAACTACCAGATCGTCGGCACCGAGACGTCGGAATGGGGCCCGCTCTTCGCCGAACTCGGCCTCAACGTGTCCGAAGCCCCCCCGATCCGTCCGGCGCCCCTCGACCAGGACGGGCTGCTCGCCCTGTTCGACGGCTCCGACACCGGCGCCGGCGTCACCCTCGAACCGGCCACCGACGAGGACATGCGGGGGGCCAATGCAGAACTCAAGGCTTCGCTGGAGGTCATCTATGACGACGTCTGAACGAAATGCGCTGAACCGGCGCGAGACCATCGCCGAAATGGTTGCCCGCGCGCGGCCCGAACAGATCGCACGGTTGCTCGACGACCTCCGCCACCCCGAACGCCAGCCCTCTGACGTGGGACAGAAGCTGCAATGACCGGCGAGGTGACATATGACACCGCTGCCGAAGCGCAGGTGACCGAGGGCAGCGAGACCGACACCGCCCCCGCGCCCGAACTCAAGGGCGACGGCATGGGCTGCCACGCCGGGGCCGCCGAGATGGAGGCCGCCGCCCGCGCCGCGGGCTCGTCCGAAATCCTCGACCAGTACGCGAAGGACTATCCGCAGGGCCCCCACGACAAGCCGCAGTCGATGTGCCCCGCCTTCGGCTCGCTCCGCGTGGGCCTCCGGATGTCGCGGGTCGCCACGGTCCTGTCGGGCTCGGCCTGCTGCGTCTACGGCCTCACCTTCGTGTCGCATTTCTACGGTGCGCGCCGCTCGGTCGGCTACGTTCCGTTCAACTCGGAGACCCTCGTCACCGGCAAGCTCTTCGAGGACATCCGCGATTCGGTCCACGAACTCGCGGACCCCGACCGCTACGACGCCATCGTCGTCACCAATCTCTGCGTGCCCACCGCCTCGGGCGTTCCGCTCCGGCTTCTGCCGGACGAGATCAACGGCGTGCGCATCGTCGGCATCGACGTGCCCGGCTTCGGGGTGCCGACCCATGCCGAGGCGAAGGACGTGCTCGCCGGCGCGATGCTCAACTACGCCCGCAAGGAGGTCGAGGCCGGCCCGGTCCAGGCCCCCGCGAGCGGAAAGTCCGACCGGCCCACCGTCACGCTTCTGGGCGAGATGTTCCCCGCCGACCCGATGATGATCGGGCGCATGCTCGATCCCCTCGGTCTCGCCGTGGGCCCGGTCGTCCCCTGCCGTGAATGGCGCGAACTCTACGCGGCCCTCGACTGCGGCGCGGTCGCGGCAATCCATCCGTTCTACACCGCGGCGATGCGCGAATTCACCGCCGCCGGCCGGCCCATCGTCGGTTCGGCCCCCGTGGGCCACGACGGCACCGCCGAATGGCTGAAGAATATCGGCGACGCCTTCGGGCTGCCCGCCGAAAAGGTGGCAGCCGCCCAGAATGCGTTCCTCCCCGCGATCAGGGACGCGCTCGCCACCACCCCCATCGAGGGCACGATCACGCTTTCGGGCTACGAGGGCTCGGAGCTTCTCGTCGCCCGGCTTCTCATCGAGAGCGGGGCCGACGTGGCCTATGTCGGCTCGGCCTGCGCGAAGTCCCCCCAGTCCGAGGCCGATCGTGACTGGCTCGAGGCGAAGGGCGTGAAGGTCAAGTTCCGCGCCTCCCTCGAAGACGATTGCGCCGCGATGGAAGCGGTGAAGCCCGACCTCGCCATCGGCACGACGCCGGTCGTCCAGAAGGGCAAGGAGCTCGGTATCCCGTCGCTCTACTTCACCAACCTCATCTCGGCCCGCCCGCTCATGGGTCCGGCCGGCGCGGGGTCGCTCGCCGAGGTCGTCAACGCGGCCATCGCCAACAAGGGGCGGATGGACCGGATGACGGAGTTCTTCGAGGGCGTCGGCCATGGCGACACCGCCGGCGTCTGGGAGGGCGACCCGAACCTCCGGCCCGACTTCCGGGCGCAGCACCAGAAGAAGCTCGACAAGCTGGCCCGCGCCGCCAAGGCGCAGGAGATGATCTGATGGCGGCGAAGATGCATATCTTCGCCGGGTGGGCGAAAGCGAATGGCGCAGCCAATCGCGTGCCCACACCCCGGCATTCCGGGAGCCTCCCGGCTCTGTACGTTTCGGGAAAACCCCGCGTCGAACATGCCCCGATTTGTACAAGACGCCGTCTTCCGGTGGCGGAGGTGACGCCATGCTGATCCAGGATCATGACAGGGCAGGGGGCTACTGGGGCGCGATCTACGCGTTTACCGCCGTGAAGGGTTTACAGGTGGTTATCGACGGGCCCGTGGGCTGCGAGAACCTGCCCGTGACCTCGGTGCTGCATTACACCGATGCGCTTCCGCCCCACGAGCTGCCCATCGTCGTGACGGGCCTCGGCGAGGAGGAGCTTGGCCGCGACGGCACCGAGGGCGCCATGCGGCGCGCCTGGGAAACCCTTGATCCGGCGCTTCCCGCCGTGGTCGTCACCGGCTCGATCGCCGAGATGATCGGCGGCGGTGTGACACCGCAAGGCACGAATATTCAACGCTTTCTGCCCCGCACCATCGACGAGGACCAGTGGGAAGCCGCCGACCGGGCGATGACCTGGCTCTTCACCGAGTTCGGCCAGACGAAGGGCCGGATGCCCCCGGAAAAGAAGCGCGAGGAGGGCGACGCCCCCCGCGTCAACATCCTCGGGCCGATGTACGGCGTGTTCAACATGCCGTCCGATCTCGCCGAGATCCGGCGCCTCGTCGAGGGCATCGGGGCGAAGGTCAACATGGTCATGCCGATGGGCGCACACCTCGCGGAGATGCGCAATCTCGTGAATGCCGACGTCAACATCTGCATGTACCGAGAGTTCGGCCGGGGCTTGTGCGAAGTGCTCGGCAAGCCCTACCTCCAGGCTCCCGTGGGTCTCGACAGCACCACGAAATTCCTGAGGAAACTCGGGGAGTTGCTGGGTCTCGACCCCGAGCCCTTCATCGCCCGCGAGAAGCATTCCACCATCAAGCCGGTGTGGGATCTCTGGCGCTCGGTGACGCAGGATTTCTTCGCCACGGCGAACTTCGCGGTGGTCGCCAACGAGACCTACGCCCGCGGCCTCCGGCACTTTCTCGAGGAAGACCTCGGCCTGCCCTGCGCCTTCGCGGTCGCCCGGGTGCGCGGCAAGAAGACCAACAACGAGGAAGTCCGGGCGATGATCGGCCAGAAGCGGCCGCTGATCGTCTTCGGCTCGATCAACGAGAAGATGTATCTCGCCGAACTGAAGTCGGGCCACGGACCGGCCCCCGCGTTCATTCCCGCTTCATTTCCCGGCGCCGCGATCCGCCGGGCCACGGGCACCCCCTTCATGGGTTACGCCGGCGCCACCTACGTTCTGCAGGAAGTCTGCAACGGCCTTTTCGACGCTCTGTTCCACATCCTGCCGCTCGGCTCGGAGATGGACGACGCGGCGTCGACGCCCACGACCCTGCGCCGCGATTTCCCCTGGGACGAAGATGCCCAGGCCGCTCTCGACAGGATTGTCGAGACCCACCCCATTCTCACCCGCATCTCGGCGGCGAAAACCTTGCGCGACGCGGCCGAAAGGGCCGCGCTGGCCGCGGGCGCCGAGCGCGTGGTGCGTGAAACCGTCGAGGCGCTTCAGCCCGACAATATCGTTTCCAATCAGGGAGTTGACCAATGACTGACCAGACGAGCGACTTCGCTCTCGGTGCCGGACGGACGATCCATCACCGGCGTCCGACGACAGAGTTCGCGGTCTACTTCGCGATCATCTTTCTCGCCACCCTGCCGCTGGCCTGCCTGACCTGGGGTCTGAAGGCCATCAAGCTGGGCGGGCTTCCCGAGCGGGGGCCGATAGCCCGCGCCTGGAGCCAGGCGCGCATCATCACGCCGATGATCTTTTCGGCGTGACGGCGATTTTCCGAGATGCCGCCGGTCCCTTCGGATCGGCGACTACCCGCGGGGCCTCGGCCTCGGGGGGACCCGGCCGCGGGGGACGCGGCGTCTGTCTACGATCCGGAGGATTAAATGGCAGATAGAACCGACCTGTCTTTCACAGGTCTCACCGACGACCAGGCACAAGAGCTGCACGCGGTCTACATGAGCGGGCTTTGGCTTTTCACGGCCATCGCCGTCGTCGCTCATATTGCCACGTACATCTGGTGGCCCTGGTTCTGAGGAGGACTGAAGAATGGCACAATTCTACAAGATCTGGCTGGTCTTCGACCCCCGCCGCGTTTTCGTGGCGCAGGGCGTGTTCCTCTTCCTGCTGGCCGCGATGATTCACCTCGTCGTGCTCAGCAACGGGATCAACTGGTTCGAAACCGCGGCCATGAGGGCCGCTGGCGGCTGAACAGCTGAAGCCAAGACAAAAGCCGCGGGCGGGGCAGCTGTCTCGCCCGCGGCAATCAAGACATTCACGACGGCCGGAGTCCCGCGGGCTCCAAGACGCCGCCATCAAACGGAGTATGAAGTATGGCTTTGCTCAGCTTCGAACGAAAATACCGGGTGCCGGGAGGCACCCTCGTGGGCGGCGACCTGTTCGATTTCTGGGTCGGCCCGTTCTTCGTCGGCTTCTTCGGCGTGACGACGATCTTCTTCGCGGGTCTCGGCACGATCCTCATATTCTATTCCGCCGTGCTGAACGGCACGTGGAACCCCTGGCTGATCTCCATGGCTCCGCCGCCGATCAGCTACGGTCTCGGTCCGGCACCGCTGAACGAAGGCGGCTTGTGGCAGATCACCACGATCTGCGCGATCGGGGCCTTCGTGTCCTGGATGATGCGCGAAGTGGAGATCTGCCGGAAACTCGGCATCGGCTATCACGTGCCCTTCGCCTTCGGCGTCGCGATCTTCGCCTATGTCACGCTGCAGGTCATCCGGCCCG
>CAZPPH010000199.1:0-5071 GCA_964588375.1 uncultured Rhodobacterales bacterium
TGCCGGAAGGCGATCCTGACCGGGCAATCCTCTGGCGGTCCCTGCCCGGGCCAGAAAGCCGCGCCGGGAGGCGTCACGGCATCGAGATCGTTCGCGGCGCCGGTGAGCGTCACGGCGACGGTGACGCATTGGCCGCCCCGCCGGCGCTCGAAGGCGCAGACGCGGCCGGGGGCCTCCAGGCGCCGGTAATCGCCCGACAGGAACACCGCCGGAGCCTCCCGGCGCAGGCCGAGGACGCTCCGGGTGAGCGAGAACTTCTGACGGTCCAGCGCGGTGGAGAGCCGCTCCGGGTCGTCCAGCGCGGCGCGGCGCAGGTCGAAATCGACCGGGCGGCGGTTGTCGGGGTCGGTCAGGGAGTAACTCGCCAGTTCGCAACCCTGGTAGATGTCGGGGATACCGGGAAGCGTGAGCTTGAGAGCGGTCTGGATCAGGGTCAGCCGCTCGGCGACACGGACGATCGGGCCGACCTCGCGGGGATGATGGGGGAAATGCCGGGCGAGACGCCGGGCGAAGGCCTGCGCGGCGTCCTCGAGTTCGACGTCGGGGTCGGTCCAGAAGCTCTCGCTCTTGGCCTCGCGGAGCGCCTTGACGACGTGGTCGGCAAGCCTCTGGGCGACGTCGCCGTCGCCGGGCTGCATCGCGAGGAAGGTCTGGGCGACGTACCAGACGAGGTTTGGGTTCAGTCGCTCGGGCGCGAACCCCCGGCAGATCCGGAACCACGCCTCGAACGCCTCGGGCTCGCGGGTGATGGCGGCGATGCGCATCCGCGCGTCCTCGGACCTCTTGGTGTCATGGGACGAGGTGAGCGTGAGACCGTGGGGCATGACCTCGGCGCGGCGTTCCATCGCGCGGTGGAAGCCCGCGATACCGAGCGGGTCGTCGTCTGGCTCTCCCCCGACCTCGTTGGCCGACAGGAGCCGCACTTCGCGGTAGAAGGCGGTGTCCTCGGCGCTCTTGGCGACGGCCGCGCCGGTGACCTGCTGCATTCTCAGGCGCAGGCGCGCGGTTTCGGGCACGGGGCGGGTCAGGACCTCGGCGAGAAAGCGCAGGGCGCCGGGATGAAACAGGTGCTGCTCCGCGCGCCGCGCGGTGTCGCGGACGAGGGCCGCATCGGCCTCGGAGACATGCCCGGCCGTCATGTAGGTGCGATAGCGCGGAAAGGCGGCGATGAAGGCGAGGAGCGCCTCGCGCAGGGTCTCGGGGCCGAGTTCGACCCCGACGGGATCGTCCCGGGCAACCTCCGTGAGCAGCCCGTGCAGGGCCCAGAGTTCCGCCGCGAGTTCCCCGGTCATCACCTGGTTTCGCGCGCGGCGGATGACCGCCTCCACATCGTCGGTCCGGCCCGTCACGTCGCGGTAGGTCGCCGCGATCCGCTCGAGCCCCTCGGCGCCCGTCAGGAGCCGCGACAGGGCGCGGGCGGCGACATATCCGGTGGTGCCTTCGACCGGCCATTCAGGCGGCAACATCTCGGGTCCCGAAAGGATCTTCTCCACCCAGACCGGCGTATCGGGCAGCCGCGCCCGGAGCCGCGCGAGATAGCCGGCGGGGTCGACGAGGCCGTCGACATGGTCGATGCGGATGCCGTCGACGATGCCGCCGTCCACAAGCTCGAAGACGCAGGCATGGACATCCTCGAACACGTGGTCCTTCTCGACGCGGACACCGACGAGGCCCGTCACGCTGAAGAACCGGCGGTGACTTATCGCGTCTTTCTCGGTCCGCCAGTGAACGAGACGCCAGGGCTGTTCGGCGTGGAGCGCACGGATCGCCTGCGGGTCCCCTCCCCGCGCGGCCTCGAGCGAGGTCGTGGCGGCGAGCGGCACGCGCAGCCCGCCGGCGACGAGGACGGGGCCGTCGGGGTCGTCGGCGACCGCGAGGCCGGGTTCGGTCAGCACCTCCTCGAAAGGTGCCGTCAGCCAGGGCAGGCGAAGGCGGCCAGCGGCCGGATCGAGATCGAAATGGCCGGCGTAGCGGCTTTGCGAACCGTGGCGCAGGACGTCGCGCAGCCACGGGGTTTCGACCGAAAACGCCATGTGGTTCGGCACGATGTCGAGGATCAGTCCGAGGCCAGCTTCCTTCAAGGCCGCCGACAACCGCTCGAGACCCGCTCGCCCGCCGAGCGCGGGGTCGATCTCGCGGGGATCGGTCACGTCGTAGCCATGGGCCGAGCCGGTCTCTGCGGTGAAGAGCGGCGAGGCGTAGAGATGGCTCACGCCGAGGTCGGCGAGATAGGGCACGAGACCCGCCGCGCGGTCGAAATCCATCCCGTCGCGGAATTGCAGGCGGTAGCAGCTCGTCGGCAGTCTCATGCGGCCCTCCGGCCCGGCTTCATGTCTCGACCGTGAGATAATGGACCGCTTCGGCGCGCGCCCCGGTGCCGCCGGTGCGGTGAAGCTCCTCGCCCTCGCCCGAAGGCAGGTCCTCCCCGCCGAAGCGGGCGCGGAGCGACAGCCGGGCGCGGCCGAGGCGCCAGTCGACGGCGAGGCGGCCGCTCCGCGCCTCGATCAGCCTGCCGGCATGGCCGCCGGCCTCTTTCAGATGCGGCACGAGCGCGCGGTGGCGAATCTCGAGCAGGCGGCCGAGACGCGCCGCGACAGCCCGGCCCTCTTCGCTGTCGCGACGGTCGGGGTCGAGGGTCGAGGCGGCAAAGGTCTCCTCGGCGATCGGGTCGGGCACGTCCTCGGCGTCGAACGCGGTGAAGTCCGCGAACTCCTCGCGCCGTCCGGCGCGGACGATGTCGTCGAGCGCCCCGCCGAAATGGGCGAAGAAGAGAAAGGGCCGCCGCTCGCCATATTCCTCGCCCATGAAGAAGAGCGGGATATGCGGAGAGAGGGCGAGAATGGCGGTCAGGGCGTCGAGCGTCTCGGGGTCGGTCAACCGGGTCAGCCGCTCGCCGAGGGCGCGGTTGCCGGTCTGGTCGTGGTTCTGCAGGAAATCCACGAAGGCCGTGGGCGGCAGGTGCGCCGAGGGCACGCCGCGCCCGCCCTCGCCCTGAAACGAGAAGCCTTCCGCAAGCGCCCGGCCGAGAAGGCCCAGCGGGTCGTCGGCGAAGTCGCCGTAATATCCCTCGGTCTCGCCGGTGGCGAGCACATGCGCCGCGTTGTGGAAGTCGTCGTTCCATTCGCCCGAATGCAGGGAGATCATCCCCGAGGCGTCGCGTTCGTGCAGACGGGTGAGGTTGCGGTTGTCCTCCGTCGTCAGGTGGACGGGCCGGTCGAAAGCCGCGCGCACCTCCCGAGCGAGGTCCACGAGCAACTCGGGATCGGACGGGTCCCGGATCTGGTCGATGGCGTCGAGGCGCAGACCGTCGAAGCCGAATTCGCCGATCCAGTAGAGGGCGTTTTCGATGAAGAAGCGCCGAACGGGCGGCTGGGTGTAGTCGATCGCGGCCCCCCAGGGCGAGTGGCGCGTCTCGTCGAAGAAGTCGGGGGCGTAGAGGGGCAGATAGTTCCCGTCGGGTCCGAAATGGTTGTAGACAACGTCGAGGAGCACGCCGAGCCCCCGCTCATGGGCCGCCTCGATCATCGCCGCGAGGTCATCGGGGCTGCCGTAGACGCCGTGCGGGCAATAGGGCAGCACCCCGTCGTAGCCCCAGCCGCGGTCGCCGCCGAAGCGGGCGAGCGGCATGATCTCGATGGCGGTGAAGCCGAGTGCGGCGAGGCGGTCGAATTCGCCGATGGCGGCGCGGTAGGTGCCTTCGGGCGTGAACGTGCCGACGTGGAGTTCGTAGACCACCGTCTCCTCCCACGGCCGGCCCTCCCACGGAACCGGCTTTCGCGGCGCGGTCAGAAGAGAGGCGCCGTGCACGTCCTCGGCCTGGCGGCGCGAGGCGGGGTCGGGCACCCTCTGGCCGTCGGGCAGCACGTAGGCGTAGGCCGCCCCCTCTTCCGCTTCGGCCTCCAGCGTGAACCAGCCGCCCCGCCCGGCTTCCATGGGTGTTTCCCGTCCCGAAAGGCTCAGCTTCAGCGCCTCCACGCCCGGTGCCCAGACCCGGAAGCGCCAACGGCCCCCGCCTGCCGGGACGGCGCCCCAACTGTAGCCCGGGTCAATCGCCACGCTGCGTCTCCATGAGCAGCAGCGACCGCGCCCGAAGCTTCGTCGTGCCGCCTTCGACCCGTCTGCGTCCTCTGGGGTCGGCGATGCCGCGCGCCGTGTCGACCGCGAGGGACCAGCCGCGATCGGGGCCGCCGGGCAGGGTGAACTCGAGATCGGCGTCGGAGGCATTCATCGCGATCAGAACGAAAGCCGTCGCCTCGTGCAGCAGCAGGCCGACCGCGCGGTTGTCATCGTCCTCCCAGTCGTCTTCGCTCATCTCCACCCCGTCCGGACGGAGCCATTTCGCGAATCTG
Organism: uncultured Rhodobacterales bacterium; assembly: GCA_964588375.1. GTDB lineage: Bacteria > Pseudomonadota > Alphaproteobacteria > Rhodobacterales > Rhodobacteraceae > JASJAR01. The sequence continues at coordinate 4,350 of CAZPPH010000199.1, forward strand.
TTGCGCCGCGCGTCCGGGCCGGCATGGAGGTAGCGCTCGGCGAGAAAGAGCGCGTTTTCCGAGCGGATCCGGATGAGCCGTCGCACGAAATCCTCGAAATCCAGCTCCTCCGTCGGTGGATCCCAGTCCTGCCAGTTGATCGGACCGGGCTGGCAATAGGCGTTGTTGTTGCCGTCCTGCGAGCGGCCGCGCTCGTCGCCCATCAGAAGCATCGGCGTGCCCTGGCTGAAGATCAGCGTCGCGATCATGTTGCGCCGCTGGCGGACGCGCAGCGCGTTGATGTCCGCATCGTCGGTCGGGCCCTCGGCCCCGCAGTTCCAGCTGAGGTTGTGGGAGTGGCCGTCGGTGTTGCCCTCGCCGTTCGCCTCGTTGTGCTTTTCGTTGTAGGAGACGAGGTCCGTCAGCGTGAACCCGTCATGGGCGGTGACGAAGTTGACGCTCGCCCAGGGCCGGCGTCCGTCATGGGCGAAGGTCGCCGCCGATCCGAGGATGCCGCCCGCGACGTGCTTCAGTGTCCCCGGGTCGCCGCGCCAGAAAGCGCGCAGGTTGTCGCGGTACTGGTCGTTCCATTCCGCCCAGCCGGGAGGGAAATTGCCGAGCTGATAGCCGTTCGGTCCGGTGTCCCAGGGCTCGGAGATCAGCTTCACGCCCGCCAGCACGGGGTCCTGGCGCACGGCTTCGAGAAAGGTCGCGTGTTCCGAATACTGGTCGCCGTCGCGCCC
>CAZPPH010000200.1:0-5036 GCA_964588375.1 uncultured Rhodobacterales bacterium
GCGGCGACGCTGACCTGCTGGCTGACGATGGCCGAGAACAGCGCCTCGAAACCGTCCTCCCTGCGGCGAAGCGGGAGGGGGCCGGTCAGCGTCAGCGCATGGGCGAACCGGGGCTCGGCGGCGGCGAGCCACTCCGCCCCCTCCGCGACGCAGGCCGGGGTCTCGATGATCCGCCCGGCCAGGCTCACGCGCGCCGCCCGATCCAGGCCAGCACCTCCGAAAGCGTCTGCGCCCGCGCCGCCTCGGGCTGGGGTGGGCGGCGGATCATCGCGACCGGAATCCCGAGGCGCCGGGCCGCATCGATCTTCGCGCGGCTGCCGGAGCCGCCGGAGTTGCGCGCCACGAGCCAGTCCACCCCGAGCCTTCCGAGCACGGCGACCTCCTGATCGATCGAGAAAGGCGGGCGATGCACGAGGAAACGGCCGTTGGGCAGCGGGAAGGGATGCGACGGCGCGTCGAGCAGCCGGCAGAGCAACTCCTGGCTGCGGAGGCTCGAAAACGCCTTGAGGCGCATCCGGCCCGTGGCGAGAAACACCCGGACATTTTCCGGGATATGGGCCGCCGCGTCCTCCTCGCAGTTGAGAAACACCCATTCGTCCCCCTCCTCGGGGCGCCAGGCAGGGCGCAGGAACTGCAGGTAGTCGATGCCGAGTTCGTCGGCCACCTCGGCGGCGCGCGTGCTGATCGAATGGGCGAAGGGATGGGTGGCGTCGATGATGCCCGTGATCGCGTTCTCCACGAGCCAGGCGCGGAACGTCGCCCGGTCGCCCCAGCCACCGATTCGCGTCGGGACACCGAGGGGGACGGGCCGCCTTCCGGCATTGGCCAGCGCCGCCGTCGTGACGATGCGCGGGTCGCGCGACAGCGCGTAGGCGATTTGTCGCGCCTCTCCGGTGCCGGCCAGAAGGAGCACCCGCAACGGACCTTCGAGGCGCCGCGAATGTTCTTTCGCCCGTCCGGCCACAAGGCGCGACGGTACAGCCGGCAACGAGTCCCTTCCGTCCACGTTCGACCGAGGTGTGCCCCCCGGCTCCCTTGCGGTTCCCTTGATCGGCGAGGTTTACGCCTCGGCAGGAGTCGTATACCCGAGTGCACCGAATTCTCCAAGGCGAACCGATGGGCGGATCGACGTGAAAGGCGAGATCATCAGGGCCGGTCCGGACCCGGCGTCGGCTCCCGGCCTCGCCCGGGCGCGGCGCAACGTCGCCGTCCTGATCCTCGCGAACGCGGTGCTCGGCTCCCAGTTGCCGATGATCTTCATCGTCGGCGGTTTGGCGGGCTCGACGCTGGCATCGAACGCCTGCTTCGCCACCCTTCCGATCTCGCTCATCGTGCTCGGCTCGATGCTGTCGGCCACCCCGATGTCGGCGATCATGCAGCGCTGGGGACGGCGCACCGGCTTCTTCATCGGCGCGACGGCGGGGGCGACAGGCGGCGCGATCGGCGCCTGGGGCCTCGCTTCGGGCAGTTTCGGGCTGTTGCTTCTGGGCTCGCTGATCACCGGCACCTACATGTCGACCCAGGCGTTCTACCGCTTCGCCGCGACCGACACCGCCCCGGAGGGGTTCAAGCCGAAGGCGATCAGCTACGTCATGGCCGGCGGGCTGATCTCGGCGATCATCGGGCCGCAGCTCGTCAAGCTCACCGCGGAGGCGACGGTGGTGCCCTTTCTCGGCACCTACGCCGCCGTCATCGCGCTCAACGTGGTGGGGTCGCTGATCTTCACCGCCCTCGACATTCCGCGCCCCCCCCGTTCCGAGGCCGGGGCGCCGGGCGGTCGCAGCCGGCTCGAACTGATCACGACCCCCACGATTCTCGTCGCGGTGATCTGCGCGATGGTGGCCTATTCCCTGATGAATCTCGTCATGACCGCGACACCTCTCGCGGTGGTCGGCTGCGGCTATACCACGTCCGATGCCGCGGACGTGGTATCGCTGCACGTGCTCGCCATGTTCGGCCCGGCCTTCTTCACCGGACACCTCATCGCGCGGTTCGGCGCATCCTCGGTGGTCGCCGCGGGGCTCGTCATTCTGGCCGCCGCGGGCGGCGTCGCGCTCTCGGGTGTCGCGCTGGGGAACTTCTACGTCGCCCTGATCCTCCTCGGTGTCGGCTGGAATTTCGGCTTCATCGGCGCCACCGCCATGCTCGCCGCCCAGCACCGCCCCGAGGAGCGCGGCCGGGTGCAGGGCATGAACGACACGATCGTGTTCGGCATGGTCACCGTGGCTTCGGTGGCGTCCGGCGGGCTGATGAACTGTGCCGGCGGCAGCCCGGTCGAGGGCTGGTCGGCGGTCAACATCGCGATGGTGCCGCTTCTTGCACTGGCCGGCGCCGCGCTGATCTGGCTCGCCTTCAACGGCGCGGGCGGGCGCTCAGAAGCCGAGGCTGCGCAGGAGAAGCCCGCCTCTCCGGGCGAAATCTGATCCCTCGAGAGCGCCGGCGGCGACACGGGCGGGGTCCTTCGCGGCACGCGCGAGAATGCCGCCCGCCCGCCATGTCGCGAGGAGTGCGGGACGCGCGGCGCGGCCGGGACGGGCCATCCGCAGCCCCGCGAGCGCCTCACCCGCAAGGGCCGCCACGGCTTCGGGGCGCCCGTCGACGAGGGGGCGCCGCCCCCGGGCCTCGAGGTCGGGGACCGCGAGAAGGAGATTGGCGAGCCCCGAGGCGCGGCCCACCCGGCGCACATCGTCTTCGCGGGTCGCCCCCGTAAGGCGCGCCGCCGTCCAGTGCAGGTCACCCGCCGTTGCGTCGAGATAGGCGTCGAACGCGGCTCTGTCGGCATGGGGCTCGCGGTAGATGTCGAAGCGCCGGGCCGCGACGAGCCGGTCGAGCGCCTCCGCCCCCTCCCGGTCCAGAACCTCCGCGAGCGCCGCCGTGACCGGATGCGACCGCACCGGTCCGCCCGCGGCGATCTCCCCGAGTGCGTCGCGCCACCACTGAAGCCGCATCTCTGCGATCATCGGCTCTTCGGTGACCCAGGGCGCCCGTGCAACCTCGAGGTTGAAGGCGTAGAGCGCGGCCAGCACCGGCCGCGTGCCCGGAGGCGCGGCGAGGAGTGCGAGAAAACGGTCCGGGTCGCCCTGCCGGAGCGGCTCTGCGATTGTCGGGTCAGGCATCGCCGGCATCGTCCCACCGCCAGGAAAGACAGGTATTTCGGCCAAGGCGAAGCCCAAAAGGCCCTTCATCTTGGCTCAAATACCTCGACGCCCGAAGAGCTGTGCGAGGCGCACCGATGCCGCCGGCGCGGTGAGCGCCCGGCCCCCTCACTCCGCGGCGACCTTCGCAGGCTCCGCCCCGGCGTGAACGAGTTTCCAGACGATCGCGTCGAGCAGCGCCTCGAAGCTCGCGTCGACGATGTTGGGGCTGACCCCGACCGTCGCCCAGCGGCGCCCCTCGCTGTCCTCGCTGTCGATCGTCACGCGGGTGACCGCTTCGGTCCCGCCCTGCGTGATCCGCACCTTGAAGTCGACAAGGCGCATGTCCTCGATGATCGCCTGGTAAGGACCGAGATCCTTGGCCAGCGCCCGGGCGAGCGCGTTGACCGGCCCCCGGTCCGACCCCGTCTCGTCGAGGCTTTCGGACACCGAAAGGGTCTTCTGTCCGGCAATCTCGACGACGACCACGGCCTCGGAAAGCGTGCGCATCACGCCCTTTCCGTCGTCGCGCTTTTCAACCGTCACCCGGTAGCGCCTCACGTCGAAGAACCGCGGCAGTATCCCGAGGCCGCGCCGGGCGAGGATCTCGAAGCTCGCCTGCGCGGTATCGTAGGAATAGCCCTGCGCCTCGCGGGCCTTCACGGTCTCGAGGATCCCGGCGAGCGCGGGGTCGCCCTTCTGCGCCGGAATACCCATCTCGGAAAGCCGCCGGAGAAGGTTCGACTGCCCGGCCTGGTTCGACATCGGCACGATGCGCGCGTTGCCGACGAGGGTGGGGTCGATGTGCTCGTAGGTGGCGGGGTTCTTGACGATCGCCGAGGCATGAAGGCCCGCCTTGTGGGCGAAGGCCGAGGCGCCGACGTAGGGCGCGGCGCGCAGCGGCACGCGGTTGAGGATGTCGTCGAGCATCCGGCTGACTTTCGTGATACTTTTCAGGGCGTTGTCGGGCACGCCTGTCTCGAATCGCGACCGGTAGGGCTCCTTGAGAAGGAGCGTCGGAATGAGGGTGACGAGGTTGGCGTTGCCGCAGCGCTCGCCGAGACCGTTGAGCGTGCCCTGGATCTGGCGCGCCCCCGCGTCGACGGCGGCGAGGGAATTCGCCACCGCGTTGCCGGTGTCGTCGTGGGTGTGGATGCCGATGCGCTCGCCCGGGATACCGGCGGCGATGACGGCGGCCGTGATCTCGCCGACATCGCGGGGCAGCGTGCCGCCGTTGGTGTCGCAGAGCACCACCCAGCGCGCGCCGGCGTCATGGGCGGCCTTGAGACAATCGAGGGCATAGCCGGGATTCGCCTTCCAGCCGTCGAAGAAATGTTCAGCGTCGAAAAGGGTTTCGCGGCCGGACTTCACGCAATGAGCGACCGAGGCGGCGATGTTCTCGAGGTTCTCGTCGAGCGTGACCCCGAGGGCCTCGGTGACGTGGAAGTCGTGGGTCTTGCCGACGAGGCAGACGGCGGGGGTGTTCGCGTTGAGCACCGCCGCGAGCACGTCGTCGTTCTCCGCCGACCGGCCGGCGCGCTTGGTCATCCCGAAGGCGGTGAAGGTGGCGCGGGTCTTCGGAGCCGCCTCGAAGAACGCGCTGTCGGTGGGGTTCGCCCCCGGCCAGCCGCCCTCGATGTGGTCGAGCCCGAGACCGTCGAGGGCTTCGGCGATCTCGGCCTTCTCGTCGGGGTTGAACTGGACCCCTTGCGTCTGCTGGCCGTCGCGGAGGGTGGTGTCGTAGAGGTAAAGGCGCTCGCGGGTCATGGCCTCGGACTTTCGGGTTTGTACGTTTCGGGGCAGGTCGTGGAGCGGGTTTCGACGTTTCGTACGCCGCGCCCAGGCAGCGGGTCCTGCCATGAGCACCCCCCGTCCCGGACCTGATCCGGGACCTCTGGCGGA
>CAZPPH010000201.1:0-4990 GCA_964588375.1 uncultured Rhodobacterales bacterium
ACGCGTCCGGTCGCGGGCATTCAGCAGGCGCCCGCGCGCTCGATCATCACCGTGAGCACCTCGTCGGGGTCGCGTTTCCACCAGTTCTCCGCGGAAAAGATCTCCACCTCGTTGAGCCCGGTGAAACCGGCGGCTTCCACGAGGCCGCGGATGTGCGGGATATCGATGACGCCGTCGCCCATCATGCCCCGGTCGGTCAGCAGATCCCGCGTCGGCACGAGCCAGTCACAGATGTGGAAGGCGAGAAGCCGGTCGCGGCCCGCCCGCGTGATCTGGGCGGCAAGCTCGGGGTCCCACCACACGTGGTAGACATCGAGCGCCACGCCGATGCCTTCGCCCAGCCTATCGCAGATGTCGAGCGCCTGGCGCGTGGTGTTCACGCAGGCGCGGTCGGCGGCATACATCGGGTGCAGCGGTTCGATCGCCACGGGCATTCCCACCTCGCGGGCGTAGTCGAGGGTGACGGAGAGTCCCTCCTCGACCAGCGCGTGGGCATGGGCGAGATCGCGCGAGCCGTCCGGCAGACCGCCGACGACCATCACGAGGCAGGCCGCGCCGATTTCGGCGGCCTCGTCGACGGCGCGGCGGTTGTCGTCGACGACGGCCTGCGTGATCGCCCCTTCCGCAGTGAACCAGCCGCCCCGGCAGAGCCCGCTGACCTCGAGGCCATTCGTGCGGATCGCCCGGGCCGCCTCTTTCACACCCATCTCCTGAAGCTTGTCGCGCCAGGGACCGATCCCCGCGATCCCATGCCGCGCGCAGCCCTCGATGCATTCGGCGAGGCTCCATTGCGCGCGCAACGTGGCGGTGTTGAGCGAAAGCCGGTCCGGTCCGAGGCCCGCCATCTCAGACCTCCACGCCACGGGCGGCGAACACCGGCCGCGCCCGCGCCGCCGCGAGTTCGGGGTCGGTGAAGAGACGCGCGTCGTTGGCGAGCCGGATAATCTCGGCGAGGTGCAGCGTGGAGCGCGCACTTTCCTGCCCGCCGACCATTGTGAAGTGGTCCTGGTGGCCCGTGAGATAGGCGAGGAAGACCACGCCCGTCTTGTAGAAGCGCGTCGGCGCCCGGAAGATGTGGCGCGAGAGCGGAACGGTCGGGTCGAAAGCGTCGCGGTAGCCGGACATGTCGCCGGCCGCGAGCGCGCTCAGGGCCCGCGAGGCAGCCCCCGCGATCGGGTCGAAAATGCCGAGGAGCGCGTCCGAATACCCTTCCTCGTCGCCCGCGATGAGGTCGGGATAGTTGAAGTCGTCGCCGGTATACATGCGCACGCCTTCAGGCAGGCGGCGGCGCATCGCGATCTCCTTTTCCGCAGAGAGAAGCGAGATCTTGATGCCATCGACCTTGCGAGCGTTGGCCTCGATCACCGACAGGCAGGTGTCCATCGCCGCCATGTGGTCGGGGCTCCCCCAGTAGCCCTCGAGTGCAGGGTCGAACATCTCGCCCAGCCAGTGAAGGATCGCCGGTTGCGTCAGTCCGCCCAGCACCCGCTCGTAGACCCGGGCGTAATCGTCAGGGCCGCGCGCGGCCCGCGCCAGCGCCCGGGAGGCCATCAGGATGACCCGGCTGCCGGCCGCCTCCACCGCCTCGCATTGCTCCTCGTAGGCCGCGATCACGTCGTCGATCGTCACCTCGGGCGCCGGCGCGAGGTGATCGGTGCCGGCCCCCGACGCGATGAGATGGCCGCCGGTCTTCGCCTGTGCGACGCTCTTTGAAATGAGTTCGAGAGAGGTCGGCCAGTCGAGGCCCATGCCCCGCTGCGCGGTGTCCATCGCCTCGGCGACGCCGAGCCCCAGCGACCAGATATGCTCGCGGAACGCCAGCGTCCGGTCCCAGTCGATGGCGCAGTCGAGCCAGGGGTCTGCGTCGGCCATGGGGTCGGCGACGACATGGACGGCGGAATAGGCCACCCGGGTCCAGTTCCCGGAAGGTTCGGGAACCGGCCCCGCCTCGAGGGTGACCGCGCCGCCGGGAAGTCGAAGGGTCGTCATGGCTCAGACCTCCAGATCGGGCAGGTCGACCCAGCGGCGCTCGCGCCAGCTCTGGTAGCCTGCCTCGGCGAGTTGCACGCCCTTGGCGCCCTCGGCGAGGGAATAATGCCACGGCGCATCCTCCGCCACGTGCCGCAGGAAAGCCTCCCACTGCACCTTGAAGCCGTTGTCGAAGGCGGTGTTGTCGGGCACCTCCTCCCAATCGTCGAAGAAGTTCATGGTCTGCGGCTCGTCGGGGTTCCAGACCGGCTTCGGCGTGTTCACCCGGTGCTGCGACCAGCACTTGTGCAGCCCCGCCACCGCCGAGCCATGGGTGCCGTCGACCTGGAAGGTGACGAGGTCGTCGCGGCGCACGCGGGTGCACCAGCTCGAGTTGATATGCGCCACGATACCGCCTTCGAGAAGGAACGTCGCGTAGGCCGCATCATCGGCGTCGGCTTCGTATTCCCTGCCCGCCTCGTCCCAGCGCACGGGAATATGCGTGGCCCCGAGACAGCTCACGGACTTCACCGGCGCGATCACGTTGTCCAGCACGTAGCGCCAGTGACAGAGCATGTCGGAGATGATGCCGCCGCCGTCGCCCGCGCGGTAGTTCCAGCTCGGCCGCTGGGCCGGCATCCAGTCGCCCTCGAAGACCCAGTAGCCGAACTCGCCCTTCACCGAGAGGATGCGTCCGAAAAAGCCTGCATCGCGCAGCCGCTTCAGCTTCAGGAGCCCGGGAAGGTCGAGCTTGTCGTGGACGATGCCGTTCTTCACGCCCTTCTTCGCGGCATAGCGGGCGATGTCGACGGCCTCGTCGAGGCCCTCCGAGATCGGCTTCTCGCAATAGACGTGCTTGCCGGCGTCGATCGCCTTCTTCAAGAGCGCCGGCCGCAGCTTCGTCGAGGCCGCATCGAAAAAGAGCGTATCATCCGGGTCGGCGAGGGCCGCGTCGAGGTCGTCGGACCAGCGGGCGACACCGTGGGCCTTCGCCAGCGCCTCGACCTTCTCCGCGTTCCGCCCGACGAGGATCGGGTCCGGCACGAGAAACGAGCCGTCCGACAGCGCCACCCCGCCCTGGTCGCGGATCGCGAGCACGGAGCGGATGAGGTGCTGGTTCATCCCCATCCGCCCCGTGACGCCGTGCATGATGATACCGATTCTGTGCTGTCTCATGGCCTGTCCCTTCGATTTTCCCCAAACTCGCCCGGCTCGAGATACCGCAGGAGCAATTCGGCGGTGTCCTGCGCTTTCCACTCCAGCCAGTCGGCGTCGATCGGCACATCGAACACCGCGCGCAGCGTGTGCTTGTTCGACACCGGGAAGTAGCAGAGCGAGGCGACGATGATATAGAACTCCACCGGGTCGATGCCGGACCGGAAGACGCCGCTTCGCGCACCGCGTTCGAGCACGTCGCCGATCTGGGCAATCAGCCTCGACTGGATCTCGGCGGCGTCCGCCATTTCGCGGATCGTCCGGCCGCCGTCGAGGTTCTCGGTGTTGAGCATCCGGACGAACCAGGGCTTCGAGACGAAGTGGTGCAGCGTGAAGCGCACGAGATCGCCGACCGCGTCGACCGGGTCGGTGCTCGCGATCTGCAACTCGCCCTCGCCCTCGCGGATCTGCACGTAGGCTTCGCGAAGTGCTGCCTCGTAGAGCCCCTCCTTGTCGCCGAAATAGCTGTAGAGCATCGGCTTGCTGACCTGCGCGCGCTGCGCGATGGCCTCGATCCGCGCCCCTTCCCGCCCCTTGTCGGAAAATTCCTTCAGCGCGGCGGCGAGGATGCGCCGCTTCGAGGCCGCCGCGTCCCGCCGGATCGGGGCTGCCGGGGGCGTCTGTTCCGTGGCGCTGTCGTGGTCCCTTGCCGTCATCGGTCCTGCCCTCCTGCCCGACCGAGCGCGGTTTCGACGATGGAACCGAACGCGCGACGGACAGGTGCCGCCCCGGCCAGAAGGGTCAAGGCGATGATCGCGACGAAAGCCGCGGAAATCGGGCGGGTGAAGAACGGAGCGATGTCGCCGTCGGTCAGCGTCAGCCCGCGGCGGAGGCTCTTGTCGAGAAGATCGCCGAGGATGATGCCCAGCACCAGCGGCGCCATCGGATAGTTCATCTGCCGCAGCACGAACCCGATGAGCCCGAAGGCCACCATCACCCAGATCTCGAAGGTCCGCTGGGTCAGCGCGTAGGGTCCGATCACGCAGAGGACGAAGACGAGCGGCATCAGGTATTCGCGCGGAATGCGCAGCACGAGAATGAAGAGCCGGGTGAGCGAGAGCCCGTAGATCGCGATCGCGACGGTCGCGAGCAGAAGCATCGCGGCGATCGAGAAGATGAAGGTCGGCTGCTCGATCATGATCATCGGGCCGGGGCGGATGCCGTGGATGAAGAGTGCTGCGATCAGCACGGCCGCCGGTGCCGAGCCGGGCACGGCGAGCGTCAGCGCGGGAATGAGCGAGCCGGGAACCACCGCGCTGTTGCCGGTCTCGGCGGCGGTCAGCCCCTCGGTCGAGCCATTGCCGTATTCGGCCGACCCGCGGCTCAGCCGCTTCGCGGTGGCATAGGACGCCCAGGCCCCGATGTCCTCGCCGACACCGGGAATGATGCCGACGAGGGTGCCGATTATGCCCGACCGGCCGATGGTGAACTTGAAGCGCCAGAGGTCGGAGAGCCGGGGCAGCACCCGGTCCTTCAGCGAGGTATCCTTCACGAGCGTCGCGCGCCGTCGCCACATCACGGTCAGGACCTCGGCGAACCCGAAGGCGCCGACCATGGCCGGGATCAGTCCGATGCCGCCATTGAGGTCGGATATGCCGAGGTTGAAACGGACGTGGGCGTGGATTCCGTCCGATCCGATCATGGCGACCATCAGCCCGAGGATACCGGCGATGTAGCCCCTCAGAGGTTGCGTGTTTCCCGTGAGCTGGCCCGAGATCACGATGCCGAAGACCGCGAGCCAGAAGAACTCGAAGGAGCCGAAGCGCAGGGCGACCTCGGCGAGAGGCGGCGCGATCAGCACCAGAAG
>CAZPPH010000202.1:0-4989 GCA_964588375.1 uncultured Rhodobacterales bacterium
TTGCCGATCATGAAGGTCGGCACCTGGCCCGACAGCACGATGATCGGGATCGAGTCCATCAGCGCGTCGGTGAGGCCGGTCACGGCGTTGGTGGCACCGGGGCCCGAGGTGACGAGGGCGACGCCGACCTTGCCGGTCGAGCGCGCGTAGCCTTCGGCGGCGTGAACCGCGCCCTGTTCGTGGCGCACGAGCACGTGGCGGATTTCGTTCTGCTGGAAGACCTCGTCGTAGATCGGCAGCACCGCGCCGCCGGGGTAGCCGAACACCACCTCGACGCCCTGATCCTTCAGTGCCTGAACCACCATCTGGGCCCCGGTCATCTGGCCCGTTATCCTGCCCTGCTTCACCATCATCCGCTCCGCCAATCTGCCGCGCCCTGCGCAAAAAAAAGCCCCCGGAGGGTTTCCGGGGGCGCATGGGGTAAAAGAATGGTTCCGTTACCGGCCCATGCGCCATGTTCCTACGATTACGAGAATGCCCGACACGTCAGGTGCTCCTTATCACGCGAGAGGCATCCTTACGGAGGGGCGGCGGGGTCGTCAACCGCGAATTCACCGACCGAAAGCTGCGCAGGCCGGGCGCTGGCCTTTGCGAAGATTGCGTGAGCGGGATGGTGGCGGACATTTCTGCGATTGCGGCCGGTGAAAGCGGAGGCTTGATCTTTCGATCCGCCGTGATAGACTGAACGGTACAGTTCAATCCCCGCACCGGCGGGTCCGGTGCAGCGCGGGAGACCCATGATGCGACGTGATCTTTCCTCCTACCTGAGCCTGCCCGCCGCCCGGGCGCTTGCCCTGGCGGTCTTCCTGGTGCTCGGTTTCATCGTCTATTGTCAGACCGCGGGAGTGACCGGGGTCTGACGCATCGGCGCCCGCGCACCGCATTCTGCGGGACCGGCGGCGTCGCGAAGTGCTGAGATGCGGTGGCGATGCGACGTCGGAATGCGCGGAATTTCCCGGGCCCGCGTCCATTTTCCCGTTTTTCTCTGGCTGTTCCGCCGCTAACCTCCGGGACACCACCAAAGCGCGAGCCTCGCATGCGGGCGCGGAAAAACAGAAGAAATCGGGAGGATACTTACATGGATCGTCGCAAATTCCTGCGCGCCTCGGCGCTGGGCGGCTCTGCCGTCGCAGCCTCGTCGCTGGCCGCACCGGCCATCAGCCAGGGCCGGGAACAACTTGTCATGGTCACGAGCTGGCCGCGCGGTGCGGCCGGCGTCTGGGACGCCGTCGAGCGGTTTTCGAACAGCGTCGCCGACATCACCGGCGGGCTGCTCACGATCGACGCCAAGGCCGGCGGAGAACTCGTCGGCGCGCTCGAAAGCTTCGATGCCACCGCCTCGGGGCAGGCGGACATGTACCATGCCGCCGATTACTACTTCATCAACACCGACCCCGCGCTGGCGTTCTTCACCGCCGTTCCGTTCGGGATGACCGCGCCGGAGATGATGCTGTGGTACTACAATGGCGAGGGAAAGGCCCTGCACGACGAGTTGTGCCAGATCTACGGGCTGAAGAACTTCATCGCCGGCCAGACCGGCCCCCAGGGCGGCGGCTGGTACCGCGAGCCGATCGAGAGCCCGGAGGATTTCCAGGGTCTCAAGTTCCGGATGCCCGGGCTCGGCGGCCAGACGGTCGGCGCGATGGGCGCGTCGGTGCAGGTGCTTCCCCCCGCCGAGATCTACCAGGCGCTCGCGTCGGGTGCGCTCGACGCCACCGAGTGGACAGGCCCCTGGTCCGACGAATCGCTCGGGCTTCACGAGGTCTGCGACTACTATTACCCCGCCGGCTTCCACGAGCCCGGCGCGGCGCTCTCGGTGTCGGTCAACCTCGACCGCTACAACGGTCTCTCGCGGCAGTTCCAGCGCGCAATCGAGGTGGCCGCGGCGGAATCGCACCAGGCGAACTATGCGCAGTTCACCGGCAACAACGGCCCGGCGCTCCAGCGGCTGATCGCCGGCGGAACCCAGGTCCGGGAGTTTTCCGACGATGTCTGGGCGGCCTTCGGGGAGGCGGCGAACGGGGTCATGGAGGGCTATCGCTCCGACCCGACGTTCGCCAAGATCCACGATTCCGTCCTCGCGTCGATGGAGGCGACCTCCGGGTGGCTCTCGCGCACCGACGCGGTCTACACGGGCAAGCGCGCCGAGGTGCTCGGCCTCTGACAAGGTCCGGGCCGCGGGGTGACCGCGGCCCGTTCCGGAGACGCGGATGACGGCTCTGGCCTCGATCATCGACCATGTCGGGTCCGCGCTGAGCGGGCTCTTTCATGTCATCGTGAACCCTCTCGAGGTCTGGAATTTCGCGGACGGCGAAGCGGTGATGCGGATCATCTATTACGGTGCGTCGGCGGAGCTTTTCGTCCTCTTCGCAATGGTTTCCACGGGCATCTTCATCGCCGGACTCGTCGACCGGGAGTTTCTCTGGCGCGTCGTCGCCGTTCTGGAAGGGTTCGCCAACGGCGTCGGGCGGGTCGCGGCCTGGGCGGGGCTCCTGCTCGTCGTTCAGCAGATCATGGTGATCTTCCTGCAGGCCGTCTTCCGGGTCTCCGACATCGGCCTCGGCCCCGCGGGCCTCGGCTTCGAGCGCCCGCTCGGCTGGTGGGGCGACAGCCTGAAGCTCCACAACGCGCTCGTCGTCGTGCTCTGCTGCGCCTACACCTTCGTGCAGGGCGGGCATGTCAGGGTCGACCTCTTCTACGCCCGTGCGCGCTACGGCACCAGACGGGCGATCGACATGTTCGGGGCGCTGGTCTTCATGATCCCGGCCCTTCTGGTCATCTGGCACTATGCCTGGTTCTTCATGTGGCGCCACCTCGTGAACCCCAAGGTCAACGCCACCGACACGCTGGAGGCGATGATCCGCAAGGCGCGCGCCTTCCGCTGGCAGCCCGAGACCATCGGCTTCTCGCCCAACGGGTTCGATGCCTACTTCGTCTTCAAGGTGCTCATCGTGGTCTTCGCCTTCATGATGCTCGTGCAGGCTCTGGCGGTGTTCTACCGCGCATATCTGGAGTTCACCGGCGGTGAGGAGGAGGCGGGCCGGGGTCTCGACCGCGACCGGCTCGAACCCGGCGAGGTCGAGATGGCCGGGCCGCAGGATCTCGCCCGCGGGGAGAACCGCTGATGCCCTTCGGCCTCGACGGGATCGAAGTCGGTCTCATCATCGTGTTCCTCACGCTCTTCGCGGGCATCATGACGGGCTTTCCGGTGGCCTTCGCCATCGCCGGCTCGGCGATGGTCTCCTTCGCGATCATCGCCGCCCTCGACAGCGCGGGGCTGCTCGTTCACCAGGCCATCGACACGTTCTCGGGCCAATACAACGCGCTGCTGGCCGAGGGGGTGGCGCGCGAGGCGATCTCGGTCTTCAGATACCCGGAATTGCCCCGGATCGAGGAGCCGCTGTTCCCGCGCGGCTGGGAGGAGGCGCTCAACCGCAACATCTCCTTCATCGTCAACCGGATGAACGAGAGGGTCATCGCCGGGGCGTCGATCGAGACGCTGCTGGCGGTGCTGATGTTCGTGATGATGGGCATCACCCTCGAACGCTCGCGCATCGCCGAGGATCTTCTGACCACGATGGCGCGGGTCTTCGGGCCGCTTCCGGGGGGGCTCGCGGTCTCCATCGTCGTGGTCGGCGCGTTTCTCGCCGCCTCGACCGGCATCGTCGGGGCGACGGTGGTGACCATGGGGCTTCTCGCCCTGCCGACGATGCTGAGAGCGGGCTATGCGCCGGAATTGTCGACGGGCGTGATCGCGGCCTCCGGCACCCTTGGGCAGATCATCCCGCCGTCGATCGTCCTGGTGCTGCTCGGCTCGCTCGCGGGCGACCTCTACGCGTCCGGCCAGCAGCAGCGGGCGCTGCTCGCCGGCTGCAACGACGCTCTGACGCTTCTGGGCGAGCCGGCGGTGCTGTCGGTGGGCACGCTCTTTCAGGCCGCCCTCCTGCCCGGCATTCTGCTCGCGGGGCTCTACGCGGCCTATGCCTTCGGCTACGCGGTGCTCAATCCCGCGAAGGCCCCGCCGGTGGATGGCGGGGCGATCGGTTCGGAATATGTCACCCCGGGCGAAGCGCTGACCTGGTATCTCGCGGTGCCGGTGCTCGTTCTCGCCCTGCTCATCGGGGCGGGTCAGGTGGGAATCGTCGGCAGCCAGGACCTCACCGTGCGGGAGAATACCGTCGGCGAGCGGACGAACCTTCTGAGGACCAACGTCTCGGACGAATGCCGGGAGGCGATGATCGAGCTGCACGGGCAGGAGCGCTGGGACGCCTCGGTGGCCGCGCTCGAAGAGGGCGGGGGGCAGGCGGAGGCGCCACGCGACCTCACCGGCGACGAGATCGTCGCGGCCGAAGCGGCGAAGCTCGCCGGCGCCGCGCCCATCGGTCCGGCCTTCGCGGCGATCTTCGGCTTTCTCGCCATCGTCCTCGCGCTTGCGCGGGGCGTGGCGCCGTCGCGGCCGGGATGGCCGCTCGTGGTGGGAGCCGCGGGAATCATCGGAGCGCTCGCGGTGGACTGGGTCGCGCTGTCGCCCGTGGCAAGCCCCGGCACGCGCACGCTGGCGCTGGCGATCCCGATCCTTGCGACGCTCTACGGGTTGCGCGTCGCCGCCGGGCGCCTCGGCCAGAATGACCTCATTCGCGTGGTCTTCCCGCCGCTCGTTCTCATCGTCGCGGTGCTGGGCTCGATCCTCGGGGGCATCACCAACCCCACGCCCGCGGCCGCGCTCGGGGCGGGCGGGGCGATCATGCTCGCGGCCTACCGCAAGCTGAGAGAGGAGCAGCGCACCGGACGGACGATCCTGATGGCCGCGCTCGCGGTGGTGGTGATGCTTCTGCTCGGCGCGAATTTCGACCTGCGCATGAGCCGCGAGACGGTGCCGTTCGAGGACCGCGCGGCGTTTCTCGTGGCGATGGCCGCCTATCACTTCGCGATGTTCGGCCTGCTTTACGCCTGCTGGGTGCTCTGGCGCACCGCCGTGCTCGGCCCGGT
>CAZPPH010000203.1:0-4959 GCA_964588375.1 uncultured Rhodobacterales bacterium
GGCGACCTCGAGGCGGCGGCGCGGCGCACGGCGGCGGATTACGCCGGCGCCTTGCGGCTGATGCGCCCCCGGCCGGGCGACCCGCAGGGCTGGCCGCGGGTCGAGACCGTCTCGGCGCTCACCGGCGCGGGCCTCGCCGAGGCCCGGCAGGCGATGGAGGAGCTTGCCGCCCACAGGCAGGAAAGCGGCGCCTGGGCCGCGCGCCGCCGGGGCCAGGCCCGGCGCTGGTTCGAGGAGGAGTTCCGCCGCGAGGTCGTGCGCCTCGCGACCGGGGCTCCGGGCGGGGCCGAGGTTGCGGCGCTCGCGGACGCGGTCGCCGAGGGCCGCCGCTCTCCGGCGTCGGCGGCCCGCGAAGCGGCGGCGCGCCTCGGTCTGCCGCGTCAGTCGCCGGCGGGCTTGTAGCTTTCCAGCACCTCCATCGCGCGGTGTTCGCCGCGCCTGAAGCGCACCGCGGTCAGAAACGCCTCTTCCAGCGTGGGCGAGGAGTTCGCGATGGCATCGGCCATCAGTCGCACGATCTTGTCGTCATCTTCCGCGATCGCGATCTTCAGGGCTTTCGTCGCAAGCCCGTCCGCGATGTCCTCCATGATGCTCATCTGCCGGGTTTCCCTCGTGGTCTCGTCGAGGGTCCGTTACCATGGTGCCCTGGGGCTTGGAACCACTACGTGGCAGGCGGTGAGGGCTTGACGGGTCACGGCGCGGGCGGTAATGCCCGCAGACAATTTTTCGGGCGCCGCCTGACCAGGCCGGCGCCCATGCCGCCGGGGCGATGGGCGCCCCAAGCCAGGATAAAGGGTGATGCGATGTCGCGCCGCTGCGAACTGACCGGAAAAGGGCCGATGGTTGGCAACAATGTCAGCCACGCCAACAACAAGACCAGGCGCCGGTTCCTTCCGAACCTGAACGAGACCGCGCTGATGTCGGAAGCGCTCGGGCGGACGTTCCGTCTGCGCGTATCCGCTTCGGCCCTGCGCACGGTCGACGCCCGCGGCGGGCTCGACGGGTTCCTCGCCAAGGCGAAGGATGTCGAGCTTTCCTCGAAGGCGCTGAAGATCAAGAAGGATATCGCGAAGGCACAGGCCGCGGCCTGATCGCCGACGAATGTCTTGGCGGCCCCGGGTATTGCCCGGGGCTGTTTTCATTTGTCGCAAGGACCTGCCGGCGAATCGCGGCTAGTCTCGACCTCCATGATATTGCGCCACACTCTCTGCGGCCTGCTTCTGATGGCTGTTTTCGCGTCCCTGCCGGCCCACGGCTGGGCCACGGGCACCATGGCGCGGGTGGCCGGTGCGGTCGTTCTGTGTTCCGAAGCCGGCCTCGAGACGGTCCTGACCGACCGGCGGGGCGTGCCCGTCGTGCCGCACCCGGATTGTCCCGACTGCATGCCGGGTTTCGGTCTCGGCGGTCTCGCGGAGCCCGGGACAATCGCCGCACCGGCCGGCAAACCCCTGCGCATCGCGCTGCCCGTCCACGGCTTTCGACCGTTCACCCGGTCGAGCAGCCAGCACTGGCCGCGCGCGCCTCCTGTCTGAGCCGATCGAGACTCCCCTTTTTTCCTCGCAGACAGGACCAGACACCATGAAATCATTCATCATTGCCGCCGCCACGGCGGCCTTCGCCCTTCCCGCCCTTGCCGGGGACATCTCCCACATCACGATCGACGACGCCTATGCCCGCGCCTCCAATACCATGGCCGGGGCGGCGTTCATGAGCATCACCAATACCTCCGACACCGACGACCGCCTCGTCGCGGTCGCCTCCGACGTCGCCGAGCGCGTGGAACTCCATACCCATCTCGAAGACGCGAACGGCGTCATGCGCATGATCGAGGTCGAGGACGGGTTCGCGATTCCCGCCGGCGGCACGCACATGCTCGCGCGGGGCGGCGACCATGTCATGTTCATGGGGCTCAAGGCCCCCTTCGAACAGGGCAGGTCGATCGATGTCACGTTCATCTTCGAGATCGCCGGGGAAATGACTCTGGATATTCCCGTCGATCTCGAACGCATGGACGGGCACGGCGCGATGAACTGAGGGGTCGGGGCCGCCTATCGGCGGCCCCCGCCGACCTCGGCCACCCAGGCGGGCACCGTCTCGCTCGCGGGCCCCGTGATCCGGCGGTGGAACGGCCCGCCGGTTGGCTCGAGATTGATCTCGACGGTCTCCGCGCCGGCTCGCCGCGCCTCGGCGGCCAGGCCCGCCGCCGGGTAGACCTCGCCGCTCGTCCCGATGGCCGCGAAAAGATCGGCGGTCTCGATGGCCCCGGCGA
This sequence comes from uncultured Rhodobacterales bacterium, assembly GCA_964588375.1. Lineage (GTDB taxonomy): Bacteria > Pseudomonadota > Alphaproteobacteria > Rhodobacterales > Rhodobacteraceae > JASJAR01. The sequence goes on from CAZPPH010000203.1 coordinate 2,270, forward strand.
TACGGTCCATGTGGTAGGGAATTTCACCGAACCACACGACGTCGGGCCGGGTGGCCGGCACGGCGCAGTCGGGGCAGAGGTCTGCGGCCTCCATCACTGCCGGTGCGTCCCAGCGCGCGCCGCAGGCAGCGCAGAGCGCGCGCAGGATTTCTCCATGCATGTGGATGACCCGAAGCGAACCCGCCCGCTCGTGCAGATCGTCGATATTCTGGGTCACCAGCGTGAGGTCGACACCCTCACGCCGCCCGAGCGCCGCGAGGGCGTGATGCGCGGGGTTCGGCATGGCATGAAGCGCGTTCTCCCGGCGCGCGTTGTAGAACCCGTGCACCTTCGCGGGGTCGCGCGCGAAGCCCTCGGGGGTCGCGACCTCTTCGAGCGCGTAGTGCGACCAGAGCCCGCCCGCGTCGCGGAATGTGCCGAGACCGCTTTCCGCGGAGATGCCGGCGCCTGTGAGAACGACGAGTCTCATGCGACGAAAGAAGTCCTCCCGAACGGCTTTCGCAAGCCCCCGGGGACGGCTAGAGCGTTTCGGCCAGAGGCGGCAACCGGTCCTGAGCTTTCCGGACATCCGGACTCGAACCGCTGACCGCGAATGAACCCGACCCGCTCCAGGGGAGAAAGATGACACGCATCCTCTTCGTCTGCCTCGGCAATATCTGCCGCTCGCCAACAGCAGAGGGCGTGTTCCGACGCCTTGCCGAGGCAGAGGGACTTGCGGTCGAGGTCGACAGCGCCGGCACCGGCGACTGGCATCTCGGCAAGCCGCCCTATCCGCCGGCGACACGGGCCGCCCTTGCGCGCGGGATAGACCTTTCGGGGCTGCGGGCACGGCAGGTGACGCCCGAGGACTTCGTCCGCTTCGACCTCATCGTCGCGATGGATGGGGAAAATGCCGCGGACCTCGAAGCACTGCGTCCCGCCGGCAACACGACGCCGGTCCGCCGGATGATGGAGTTCGCGCGGGACGGAGGCCCGGACGTGCCCGACCCCTATTTCACCCGTGACTTCGAGGGCGCGCTCGATCTCGTCGAGCATGCCGCCGAAGGCCTTGCCGGCGCATTGCGCGAGGGTCAGTTCTGACAGAAGGCCTCGGCGGTCTGCCCGAACTTCTGGTAGCGGTCCCAGAATATCCGGTCCGACTGACGCGTCTCCTGCGCCTGGTGCGGGTCGCGGAAGAACCCGGCCGCCCGGCGCTGGTCACGCGTCGACAGGGTCAGGTCGGCGGCGTCCTGGATGCAGCCGCAGAGCGAGCGGTTGCCGCCCGCGCGTTCCGAGCCGAGACAGGCCCGCTCGATGTCGCCCGCCGCCACTGCGCCGGGAATGAGAAATATCGCCATGAAGGCTGTCAGCCTGCCCATTGCCGCACTCCGAATTCTGCCTCGCCTCGGCGCATTGTCGCGCTCTTCAGGTTAACAAAATGCCACGAGAAGCGACCTCTGGCAAGTTCGGGAAGGCGATGCTTGCAAAGCGTGGCCAGCATGGCAATTGAGGCGCATCAGCACCGGACCCGGGAGACCATGATGCAGGACCGCCTTCGCCGCCTCGTCGCAAAACCCGCCTTCGAGGCGACGATCATCGCGCTCATCGTCGTCAATGCGATCATCCTCGCGATGGAGACCTCGTCGGAGATCATGGCGACCTGGGGGCCGCTCCTCATCGCCGCGGATACCGTGATCCTCGGCATTTTCGTCGTCGAGATCGTGCTGAGGTTCCTCGCCGACCCGAAGGGCTTCTGGCGCGACCCCTGGCGGATCTTCGACCTGACGGTCATCACCATCGCCCTCCTGCCGGCCACCGGGCCGCTCTCGATCCTGCGCGCCTTCCGCATCCTGCGGATCCTGCGCCTCGTCGCCGCCGTCCCGGCCATGCGCCGGGTGGTCACCGGGCTTTTGCAGGCGCTGCCCGGCATGGGCTCGATCGTCATGCTTCTGGGGCTGATCTTCTTCGTCTTCTCGGTGATCTCGACGAAGCTCTTCGCCGAGACCTTCCCCGCGTGGTTCGGCACGCTCGGCTCCTCGGCCTACACCCTCTTCCAGATCATGACGCTCGAAAGCTGGTCGATGGGCATCGCCCGGCCGGTCATGGACGTCTATCCATGGGCCTGGGCGCTCTTCGTGCCCTTCATCGTGATGACCGCCTTCGCGGTTCTGAACCTCTTCATCGGCGTCATCGTCGATGCCATGCAATCGCAGGCTTCGGCCGACGCCCATGACGAGCGCGAGGCGATGCGGGACGACACGCGAGCGGTCCTGACCGAGGTCAGGGCGCTTCGCGCCGAGATATCACGACTTCGCGCGGAGGGCTCGGCATCCCCCTGAGGCCCCCGGGAAAAACGGCGAGGGCCCTGCAGCCGCGCGCCTTTCCGCGCGCTGCGCTCCTCGAACGGGTCGCGTCCATCCGCATTCACCCGATCCGCTGCAACTCCGGGCTGTCGCCCGTCCGCGAAGCTCGAGACCCGTCTCACTCCCGAGCGACACGCGCTAGTGCCGGGCGCGCCGCGTGTCGGGATGGAGAGCCGTGGCGAGGATCTGTTCGCTTCGGTGGAGCACGTGGTTCGCCCGTCCCACGATCTTCGGGTCGGGCGGTGTCGCCACCGTCTCGTCCTTGTCGGGGTAGTCGAGCGTCGACAGGAAGTGTTTCATGCAATTCAGCCGGGCGCGCTTCTTGCAGTCGGACTTCACGATCGTCCA
>CAZPPH010000204.1:0-4829 GCA_964588375.1 uncultured Rhodobacterales bacterium
ATGTTCGACGGCCGGATCATGGGCGAGCGCCTGCCGTCGGAAACCGACGAGCGCGAGCTCGGCCTCCTGATGGCCGGGGTCGACAGCGTTCCCGACGGGGTCAGCGAGGCGGAGGCCATCGAGCGCAACCTCGATCGCGCCGCGAGAGGGAGCTAGCCATGGACACGATGCCGAAATGGGCCGATGTCCTTCTCGTCCCGCTCATCAGCATCCTCATCGCCTTCTTTTTCTCGGGCCTTGTCATTCTCGCCATCGGCGAGAACCCGGTCGAGGCGATCGGGGTGATGATCGAGGGCTCGCTGACGTCGTCCTACGGCTGGGGCTACACGCTCTACTACACCACGAATTTCATCTTCACGGGCCTCGCCGTTTCGGTGGCGTTCCAGGCGCGGATGTTCAACATCGGCGGCGAGGGACAGGCGATGATCGGCGGGCTCGGGGTGGCACTCGTCTGCCTCGCGATCCCGTGGCCGCACTGGACGCTCGCCCTGCCCGCGGCCCTGCTCGGCGGTGCGCTCTTCGGCGCGCTCTGGGCGGCGATCCCCGCCTATCTCCAGGCCGCGCGGGGCAGCCACATCGTGATCACCACGATCATGTTCAACTTCATCGCGTTCTCCGTGCTGAACTACCTTCTCGTCAACGTGCTGAAGCCCCAGGGGTCGATGGATCCCGCCTCGGCGACCTTTCCCCCCGGAGCCGAACTGCCGCGGTTCTCCGAAATTCTCGGGATTTTCGGCATTCCCTTCTCTTCGGCTCCGCCGGTCAACGTCAGCTTTTTCGTGGCGATCCTCGCGTGCTTTCTCGTCTGGCTTCTCATGTGGCGCACCCGGCTCGGCTACGAGATCCGCGCTTTCGGTCATTCGCAGACCGGCGCCGTCTACGCCGGGATCTCCCCGTTCAGGATCACGATGATCGCGATGCTCATCTCGGGCGGCCTCGCCGGGGCGATGGCGATCAACAACGTCATGGGCGAAAGCCAGCGGCTCGTGATGAACGCCGTCGAGGGCGCGGGCTTCATCGGCATCGCCGTGGCGCTGATGGGCCGGTCGCACCCGGTGGGCGTGTTCCTCGCCGCCCTGCTCTTCGGCTTTCTCTACCAGGGCGGCGCGGAACTCAGCCTCTGGACGAACATTCCCCGCGAACTCATCGTCGTGATCCAGGCGCTGGTGATCCTGTTCACCGGGGCGCTCGACAACATGGTGCGCATGCCCGTCGAACGCGCCTTTCTCGCCCGGAAGCGCCGGCAGGAGCGGAAGCCCTCTCCGAAACCGGAACGGAAACCCGCGGAATGAGCGACAGCGCAACTCACCGCCATACCGGGAAAGGCTGAGCGATGGACGTTCTCATCCCCGTCCTCGACACGACGATCCGCCTCGCGATTCCCCTGCTCTTCGCCTGTCTCGCCGGGCTTTTCTCCGAGCGCGCGGGCATCTTCGACATCGGCCTCGAGGGCAAGATGCTCGCGGCCGCCTTCTTTTCCGCAGCCTTCGCCGCGATCACCGGCTCGGTCTGGCTCGGGCTTCTCGCGGGCATCGCCGCGTCCGTGGCGCTCTCGGCGATCCACGGCATCGCCTCGATCACTTTCCGGGGCAACCAGCTCATCTCCGGCGTGGCGATCAACTTTCTTGCCGCGGGACTGACGGTCCTGATCGCCCAGGACTGGTTTCAACAGGGTGGGCGCACGCCGTCGCTCGTCGGCGGTGCGCGGTTCGAGTCGATCGAGCTGCCCTTCGCGGAGGCGCTGTCGGGCGTGCCGATCTTCGGGCAGATCTATGCAGATCTCATATCGGGTCACACGATTCTCGTTTACGTCGGCTTTCTCTGCGTCCCGCTGACCTGGTGGGTGCTGTTCCGCACCCGCTTCGGTCTTCGGCTGCGCGCCGTCGGGGAGAATCCCGCCGCGGTCGACACGGCCGGGATCAGCGTCTACGCGCTGCGCTACGCCGCGGTCGGCATCTGCGGCATTCTTTGCGGACTCGCCGGCGCCTATCTCGCCACCGGTCTGCAGGCGGGTTTCGTCAAGGACATGTCGTCGGGCCGGGGCTACATCGCGCTCGCCGCCCTCATCTTCGCCAAGTGGCGGCCGTGGTATGCGCTCTACGCCACGATGCTCTTCGGCTTCCTGCAGGCGCTCTCGCTGAGGCCGGATGTCGTTCAGACGATCCTGCAGTTCCGCGTTCCGGTCCAGTTCCTGGACGCGCTGCCCTATGTCCTGACGGTCATCATCCTGGCCGGTTTCGTGGGCAAGGCGATCCCGCCGAAAGCGGGCGGAGCGCCTTATGTCAAGGAGCGCTGAAGATCTCGCGGGCCTGATCCGCAACCGAGCGGGCAACGAGCCGCCCGCCATGGGGCTCGTGCTCGGCTCGGGCCTCGGCCATCTCGCCGAGGCTGTCGACGGGGTCTCGATCGACTACGACGAATTGCCGGGTTTTCCCCATGCAGGTGTCTCGGGCCATACGCCAAAACTCGTCGTCGGCACTCTGGAAGCCACCCGCGTCGCGGTCTTCGGCGGCCGGGCGCATTATTACGAGAGCGGGCGCGGCGACGCGATGCGCCTGCCGCTCGAGGTGCTCGCCGCACTCGGCGCCGAAACGCTCGTTCTCACGAACGCCGCGGGCTCCATGCGGCCCGACATCCCGCCGGGCGAACTGATGCTGTTTTCGGACCACATCAACTTCTCCGGCCTGAACCCGCTGATCGGAGAGCCCTCCGAGGCGCGGTTCGTGCCGATGGGAGACGCCTACGACCCGGGGCTGCGCTCCGGGCTCAAGGCCGCGGCCGACGCCGAGGGCGTGGCACTCGAAGAAGGCGTCTACGCCTGGTACTCCGGCCCCTCTTTCGAGACACCCGCCGAAATCCGGGCCATCCGGACGCTCGGGGCGGACGCGGTCGGCATGTCCACGGTCCCCGAGGTGATCCTCGCGCGGTTTCTCGGCCTCAGGGTCGCGGCGATCTCGACGATCACCAACATGGCCGCCGGTCTTGGCGACGAGGCGATCAGCCACGAACACACAAAGGCCATGGCCCCGATGGGAGCGAAGAAGCTCGAACGGATACTGAGGCGCCATCTCGCGGCGTGATCGCTCCGATTTGCCGCAAGGTTTGGTCTTGTTCCGTGCCGCAGGTCGGCTGTAAGGGAAGACACGACGAGGCCCCCGGCACGCATGCAGATCTATCTTCCCATCGCCGAAGTATCGGTCAACGCCTTCCTCCTTCTGGGGCTGGGCGGTTTGGTGGGCGTGCTTTCGGGGATGTTCGGCGTCGGGGGCGGCTTCCTGATGACGCCCCTGCTGTTCTTCATCGGGATCCCGCCGGCGGTCGCGGTGGCAACCGAGGCAAACCAGATCGTCGCCTCGTCCTTCTCCGGCGCGCTGGCGCATCTCAGGCGGAAGACGGTCGATCTTCGGATGGGCACGGTCCTGCTCGTGGGAGGCCTCATCGGCGCCGCGCTCGGGGTGCAGCTGTTCAATTACCTCCGCGGACTCGGCCAGGTCGATCTGCTCGTGCGCCTGTCCTACGTCATCTTTCTCGGCATCATCGGCGGGCTGATGTTCATCGAGAGCCTGCGGGCGATCCGCAGGTCGCGCTCGGGGTCCGGCACACCCACCCGCCGCAAGCACGGGATCGCCCATGCCCTGCCGTTCAAGATGCGCTTTCGCACCTCGGGGCTCTACATCTCGGTGATCCCGCCGGTGCTCGTCGGCATCTGCGTCGGCGTGCTCGCCGCGATCATGGGCGTCGGCGGCGGCTTCATCATGGTGCCGGCGATGATCTATCTGCTCGGCATGCCGACCAAGGTCGTCGTCGGCACCTCGCTCTTCCAGATCATCTTCGTCACCGGCTTCACCACGCTTCTCCACGCGACGACGAACTTCACCGTCGACGTCGTGCTCGCCGTCCTGTTGCTCATCGGCGGGGTGATCGGCGCCCAGGTCGGCACCCGGATCGGGACGCGGATGAAGGCCGAGCAACTTCGCATATGGCTGGCGGTGATGGTGCTTGCGGTCTGCGGCAAGCTCGCGCTCGACCTCCTGCTGATGCCGTCCGAGCTCTATTCGCTCGGAAACGGGGGCCACTGATGATCCGCGCGGCTCTCTTCCTTCTGGTTCTCGCCCTGCCGGCCGCCGCCGAGGAGGTCATCGCGGGCCTCAGCCAGAACCGTGTCTCGATCACCACGAGCTTCGACGGCTCCGAGATTCTCATCTTCGGCGCGGTGAAGCGTGAGGCGCCGATCGCCCCGGAGAGCCCGCTGCATGTGATCATCACGGTCTCGGGCCCGTCCGAGCCCGTTACCGTGCGCCGCAAGGAGCGCCGTTTCGGGATCTGGATCAACACCGACGCGGTGGAGATCGACGCCGCCCCGACCTTCTACGCGGTTGCCACCTCCGGCCCGTGGGAGGAGGTCATCAGCGATGTCGAGGATCTTCGCAACAAGGTCTCGATCCCCCGCGCGATCCGGTCGGTGGGCCTCGGGGTCACCGAGGGCGCGGATTTCGTCGAGGCCCTGATACGCATCCGCACACGGCAGAACCGCTACCAGCTTCAGATGGGCGCGGTCGAGGTGCGGGAATCGACGCTTTTCCGCACATCGATCGCTTTGCCGGCCAATCTCACCGAGGGCGATTACGTCGCGCGGTTCCTGCTGACCCGGGGCGGCGAAGTGCTCGACATCTACGAAACCGAGATCGATGTCCGGAAGGTCGGGCTGGAACGCTTCCTGTTCAACCTCGCCCACAACCAGCCGCTCGTCTACGGGCTGATGTCGCTCGCAATCGCCATCGCGGCGGGCTGGAGCGCCTCGGCCGTGTTCCGCCTGATCCGGTTCTGAG
>CAZPPH010000205.1:0-4780 GCA_964588375.1 uncultured Rhodobacterales bacterium
ACGTGAATGTTCTGGAAGAGATCGGGCGCGCAGAAAACGAACTCGAATTCGTCGTGGTGAATGCCGACGTGTCCGAGAAGCTCCGGTCCGACATCGAGATAGAATTTCGACAGTAGCGCCCGCCTGATCGCGTCATCCTCGAACAGCGCTCTGAACATCCGCGCTTCGGGTGCGGTCGCGTTGGCGAGCGGTGAGCGGCGGTTGACGAAGGTGGCGTTGTCCTGCGTTCGTGCCCGGATCCGACCCGACGCGATCAATCCCCGCTTGAGTTTCATCAAGTCGCCATAGAACCAGTCCGGGAAGACCTGTTCGATATAACAGTGCCGGAAGGGTTCAGTCCCGGGTTCGGCGGCCGTCGCGGCGCCCAGTACGTGACGGCGAAGTTCTTCGTAGCGTTCGCCGAGCCTGTCCGTCTCGATGGGGTCGGCTACCCCGAGCCGCGAAGTCAGAAGAGAGAGGAGTCCCATGAAAACCTCCAAGCTGGCCGTGAACGCTCGAAGCCTCTCACGCCTGTCGGTTCGAGGGAAGAGAGGACGCGGTGCGTCGCGCTGGCTTCGGCTATCTCACCCCCGCTGCCCCAGCACCCGGAAGAGTGCGGCCAGCAGCGAGTGCGGCAGCGTCGGCCCCCGGCCGATCCCGACGTATTCGTCGCTGTCGCGGCTGGTGGTCTGCCTCAGAGAGCAGGACCAGTGCCCGTTCGGCTGCCATGCCTTGCCCTTCACGCTGACGGTCCAGCCCGGAAGAACGTGATAGATGAGCCCGAGAATCCTGTCCGTCGAGTCGAGGTCCGAACCCACGAAGGCGTCGACATGGGCGGCATCGATCTTCGCAACCGCGCCGATCGCCCGCCGCGCAAGGTCGTCGTCGATTGCGAGTGCGGATTCGATCTCGTCCGCAAGCTCGTAGAAAGTCTGGTCGCTCATCCCGGTCTCCTCCGCCATTCCGGCCGATCATTCGCCGAAAGCCTCCGTCCGCGCCTTGATACCGATCAACGCTGCCGCGCGCATCTTCCCGCACGATCCCGGCAACTCACGGGATCAGCGCGAAAGGCATTTCCATGACGACCGACACGAAAGCCGTAATCTTCTTCGACAACCTCAAGCGGGAAGACGTCGCCCTTGTGGGCGGCAAGAACTCGTCCTTGGGCGAAATGGTGCAAACCCTTGGCGCGAAGGGCATCAGGGTGCCGCCGGGCTTCGCCACCACGTCGGATGCCTTCCGCCGTTTCATCATCGATAACGACCTCACCTCGGTGCTCGACGCCCGTCTGGGCGAGTTGACCGACGGCAAGAAAACCCTCGCCGAAACCGGCCGGGCGATTCGCGAAGCCATCGCCCATGGCGACTGGCCAGCCGATACCGAGGCCGACATCCGCCAGGCCTACCGCGAACTTTCCGAGCGCGCCGGCATCGAGAACCTCTCGGTGGCCGTGCGCTCCTCGGCCACCGCCGAGGACCTGCCGGATGCCAGCTTCGCGGGCCAGCAGGAGACCTACCTCAACGTCGAGGGCGAGGACGAGCTTCTGGCCGCCTGCCGCAATTGCTACGCCTCGCTCTTCACCGACCGGGCGATCAGCTATCGCACGGCGAAGGGCTTCGATCACCTCGAGGTGGCCCTCTCCGTGGGCGTCCAGCAGATGGTGCGCTCCGACACCGGGGGCTCCGGCGTGATGTTCTCCATCGACACCGAATCGGGCTTCGACAAGGTCGTGCTCATCAACGCCGCCTGGGGTCTCGGCGAGAACGTCGTGCAGGGCGCCGTCACGCCCGACGAATTCCAGGTCTACAAGCCCTTCCTCGACAACGAAAAGCTCAGGCCCATCGTCGCCAAGACCCTCGGCGCGAAGGAAAAGAAGATGATCTACTCCACCCGCGAGGGGGAGACGATCCGCAACGTGCCCACCTCGAAGGCCGAGCGCGGACAATACGTGCTCGACGACGACGAGATCATCGAGCTCGCCCGCATGGCCAAGACCATCGAGGAGCACTACGGGCTGCCGATGGACATGGAATGGGCCCGTGACGGCGGCACCCGCGAGCTCTTCATCGTCCAGGCCCGCCCCGAGACGGTGCAGAGCCGGATGGATGCCGGAAATCTCAAGTCCTATTCCATCGGCGATCACGGAGAGACGCTGGTCACCGGCATCTCGGTCGGCTCTGCGATCACCACCGGCCGGGTCTGTCTCATCGAGAACGTCAAGGATATCGACAAGTTCGTCGAGGGCTCGGTTCTGGTCACCGGCACCACCGACCCCGACTGGGTGCCGATCATGAAAAAGGCCAGCGCCATCGTGACCGACCACGGCGGGCGCACCTCCCATGCCGCCATCGTCTCGCGCGAACTCGGGGTGCCCGCCATCGTCGGCTGCGGCGACGCAACCCATCTTCTCCACACCGAGCAGGAAGTCACCATCTCCTGCGCCGAGGGCGATACCGGCTTCGTCTACGCAGGCGAGGCGGAGTACAAGGTCGAGGACCTCGACATCGGCCATGTGCCGGAGACGAAGACCCGCATCATGCTGAACCTCGCCAACCCCCAGACGGCGGCGCGCTGGTGGAAGCTGCCGGCCGCCGGCGTCGGCCTCGCGCGGATGGAATTCGTCGTCTCGAACGCCATCAGGGTCCACCCCGAGGCGCTTCTGCATTTCGACGAAATCCGCGACGAAGCGGTGCGCGAGGAAATCGAGACGCTGACCTCGGCTTATGACGACAAGCCGCAGTATTTCGTCGACCAGCTCGCCATCGGCCTGTCGCGCATCGCCGCCGTGGCCTACCCGAACCCGATGATCCTTCGGATGTCGGACTTCAAGACGAACGAATACGCCGATCTTCTCGGTGGCCGCCAGTTCGAGCCCCACGAGGAGAATCCGATGATCGGCTGGCGGGGCGCCTCGCGCTACTACGACGAGGGCTATGCCGACGGCTTCCGCCTCGAATGCCGCGCGGTCCACAAGCTCCGCGAGGAAATGGGGTTCGACAACGTGCTGGTGATGATCCCGTTCTGCCGCACGCCCGAGGAAGCCGACAAGGTGCTCGAGGTGATGAAGGCAGAGGGGCTCGAGCGCGGCAAGGACGGCCTCGAGGTCTACGTCATGTGCGAAGTGCCCTCGAACGTGATCCTCGCCGAGGAGTTCGCCAAGCGCTTCGACGGCTTCTCCATCGGCTCGAACGACCTCACGCAGCTGACCCTCGGCATCGACCGCGACAGCGACCGGCTCGCAGGCCTTTTCGACGAACGCCACCCGGCGGTGCGCTGGATGATCGAGAGCATCATCGAGCGCGCCCACAAGGCGGGCGCCAAGGTCGGGCTCTGCGGTCAGGCACCGTCGAACTATCCCGAGTTCGCGCAGGTGCTGGTCGAGGCGGGAATCGATTCCATCTCCGTCACGCCCGACAGCTTTCTCGCCGTGAAACAGCACGTCGCCGAAGCCGAGGGCAAGGCGCGCCGGGTCGCTTGACAGGAGAGGGGTTTGCCGCCAATTAGCGCGCAATCGGGGCCGTAGCTCAGTTGGGAGAGCGCGTCGTTCGCAATGACGAGGTCAGGGGTTCGATTCCCCTCGGCTCCACCAGATTTCCCGATTGTAAGGTCCGGACGCGGAGGCCGGGGCGCTGGGCGTTGCCAAACAGCTCTTTCGCAGTCGTTCCGGGCCTCGATGCGTCGAGGCTCCGCGCGTGGCTCGGCGCGCTCGTTCTCGTGATCGTGGTGGTCGCGGGCGGACTCTACTTCACCCAGATCCAGCCCGGAGGGCTGCGCCCCCCCGCCCCCGCCCTCCTCGCGAGCCTCGAAGAGGAGGCCGAGCACCCCGTCTTCGCCTATGGCACCCTGACGAGCGGTTTCGTCCGTTTCGTCGTCACCTTCGGGCTGCAGGATGCGGAGCCAGCCACACTTGCGGGCTATCGCCGCGAAGGCCGCAACATTCTCCCCGCCGAGGGAGCCATGGTCGACGGCGTGCTCTTCGAGGTCAGCCCGCGCGAACTGCGCCGCCTCGACCTCTACGAGCGGCTCGGCGAGCGCTACGAGCGCATCGAGGTCGAACTCGCCGACGGCACGACGGCCTGGGCCTACCGCAGGCTTTGAACCACGCCCCGCCGGGGCTCAGCTCTCCTCGACGCGCGCCTTGAACGCCTCGAAGAATTGCGCCGAGAGCTTCTTGGCGGTCGAGGCGACCAGCCGGTTGCCGAGCTGGGCGAGCTTGCCGCCGACCTCTGCATGGGCAGCGTAGCGCAGCACCGTCTCTTCGGGTCCGGTCTCCTCGAGCGCAACCTTCGCCCCGCCCTTGGCGAAGCCCGCCACGCCGCCGTTGCCGACCCCGGTCAGCGAAAAGGCGGCCGGCGCCTCGGCGGGGTCGAGCACGACATCGCCGTTGAAGCGCGCCTTCACCGGTCCGATCTTCAGCCGGACCTTGGCGGTCAGTTCGGTGTCGGAGATTTTCGTGAGTTCCTCGCAGCCCGGAATGCAGTCGCGCAGAACATCCGCGTCGTTCAGCGCGTCGTAGACCCTCTGGCGCGGGGCGGCGATCGTGATTTCGTCTTGCAGGTCCATGAGGCTCTCCGGCAGGGCGTCTTCGAAAGCCTCTAGCAGGCGCGCGCGGCGGCGACCAGTGGCGGGAAACCGCCGGTGCCGCGTCTTTGCAGCCGGGGGTTCTTCCCTGATTTCAGCGCGTTGCGGGGGGCGTCGTCCATGTGCCACGGTCTTGCCGGATCGGTCCGCGCGAGATGGAGCTGAAGCGCCCCGCCGCGGGGCGCGCTTTTCGTGGCATGCCGCAAGGAAGACCGGTCTT
>CAZPPH010000206.1:0-4769 GCA_964588375.1 uncultured Rhodobacterales bacterium
CATCACGTCGCCCTCTGTTTTGCGACCAGTCGCAAGACCCGCAGCATGAAGCCGATAGGTCGCTGCGGCGCGTCGGTCTGGTTGAAGGTTCCGACCACGTAGATGTCTGGTTCCGGCGCATGGAAGGCAAAGGACCCGCTGGCCCCGGAATGCCCGATCAACTCGGGCGTCGCGCGAAACAGGGTCATCCAGCGCGGCAGCTTGATCCGCATCAGGCCATGACCGTATTGCACAGGAAAGAAGAGCCGGTTCCATTGGCGCATTTGCGCGGCGTTTTTTGGCTTGAAGAGCTGGTTTCCCATGAAGGCCCGCAGGAAGGTCAGCAGTTCATCCATGGTTGAGACGATGCCGCCATCCGGACCCATGCTGGTCAGGATCCGTGGAACGGTCAGGACGCGGGTTTCGTGATAGATCGGAAGCCCGACGTCGGCGCCTTGCAGCACCGCCGTTTGCTTCAGCCCAAGCGGCTCGCAGATGCGGCCTTGCAGCGCATGATCATAGGTCCGGCCCGTCGCCGCTTCGATCACGGCCCCAAGCAGTTGGTAATTGGTGTCGGAATAGAAGGACCTTCCGCTCGCCGGTGCGGATTGCGGCATCAGCGCCTTTGTCATCCGCAACACATCGTCCAGATCATAGCTGCGATCGTTGCCCTCTTTCAGATCCGCGGCCAGATCGCTTTCGTAGTAGTCTGCCAGGCCAGAGGTCTGGTGCAGCAGGTGCCGGACGGTCAGGTCTGCCTCGTAATTCACGCCCTTCACGACATGCAGGCCCGTCAGGTCGACATCTGTGAGGAGGCTCTGCACGGATTGATCCAGGTCGATCCGGCCTTCATCGGCAAGCTGCATGATCAGTGTCGCGGTGAACATCTTGGAGATGCTTGCAACCGGGAACCGCGTATCGGGCGTTGAGGCCCCGGCACCGCCCCGGAAATCGACCCGTCCGTCGGCGGATTGCACCCGCAAGATCAATGCGTGCGTGTTTTTCTTCGCGCATTCCGCGTCGATCAGGTCTTGCAGGTCCTCGGCAAGTGCCATCGATCCGATCCGCCTGTCCTATTTGGCCGCTGTGGGTGCTTGCGCCGAAGCTGTATTGCGGTTGATCGAAAGCGTCAGACCAATCGCGATAAACCATGCGATTGCGCCAAGCCCAAAGATCGCTCCAGCAATGTCACCAAGCGCCGGGATCAGGGTAAGCAGTCCGCCAGCGCCTGTCAGCAAACCGAGGCCGACAGTGATTTTCGGAAGGCTGTGGCCGATCGATCCGGCAATGCTGACGCAGCCGATCCAGACGCCGCCCGCGATCTCGTTGCCGCCACCGAGGCCAAGCTCGACCGCGTGCAGGGTGGCCCATAGGTCCGCCGCGCGGCCCGGGTCCGTGGGGTAGAGATGCGCGGCACGCTCCACGGCGACATTCGCGATCATGCCCGCCCCCAGAACCAGTGCCGCCCAAACGAGGCCCAGCCCGCGCGTGACGGCAGCCCAGCCGGGGCTCGTGCCCTCCAGCCTTGCCGACAGAGCAATGACCAGAACCACCAGCGCCAGCGCGTTCAGGATGTAGATGACGCTGTTCCACACGATAAGCAGGCCGGCGCGCGTATCCATGAAGGCCACCACAACGGCCGGGTCGATGGCACTCGTGCCAAAGCCAAGCGGCGCCAGAGTGGTGACCAGCAGGGCGAAGCCGAAAATGTAGGTCGCGGCGCAAGTCAGGGCGGCAAGGCCGCCGATACGGGTGAGGGTCATTGGAAAACTCCTTCGGGTTTCGCGGAACGTGTCGGACCGGCCAACGCCCGGAAATGGTCGGAAAGCCTGCGAGACCCGGACGCTTCGCCAACCATGTCCTGCGCCATAGCGGTCAGGAAGAACCTCGCGGGGCCGTGGATCCGACGCGGTGTCAGCCAGGGCAACAGGGTCAGCGCCGCCTTGCGCAGCACATCGGGCAGATGAGTGATGCGCCTCGGGCGTTGCAGCGCCGCGAAGGCCAGCGCTGCGATCTCTGCTTGGGTCAGGACTTCCGGTCCGCCCACATCGATCCAGGCACGTCCAGCCTCTGTCGCGTCGGCCACCGCGGCCGCGAGGTCCGCCCCATGGATGGGGTTGATCCTGTTGCGACCTGAGCCGAACAGCCAGACGCGGCCCCTTCGTGCCATCGACAGGAATTCGCCCATGTCGGAGAAATACCCCGAGGGCGCGATCACGGTGGAGGCGATCTCCGAGCGCTGCAGCACGTCGACAAAATCCGCCTTGGCGGCAACCAGAGGCACATGGCGCATCAGGTCTGCGTTCAGGACGTGGACATAAGCGAAGCGCGCGACACCGGCCCTCTCGGCCTCGCGCAGAAGGTTCAGGTTGGCGCCGAAGTCCACCTCGCGATAGCTCAGCCCATCCGCCTGCCGCGTGATCCCGAGCGCCGAGACGACAAGGTCGATGCCCTGCATCAGCCCGGTCAGGGTGTCGGGGCGCGTCGCCTCGGCCTCGATCAGCCTGTCGGCATCAAGATCGGCGGCGCGCGCCCGGTTTCGCACCAGCGCAGTGACGTGGCAGCCGCGCGCGCGGTATTCCGCACAAAGAAAGCGGCCGAGATAGCCGGTCGCGCCGGCGATCAGGATGGATTGCATGGGGTCAACTCCCGGTTCATTGCCGTTCAGGTCTTTCGGTGCAGCCGCGTGCAAGGGGATGGGACCTCCTCGAGCGCAGGCAGGCCGATGTCACGCCTCAATCGGGGCGACGTTGGAAGCGAGGATGTCGCGTGGTGGGACGTCCAGGCCCTGCTGGCGAGGTCGAACAGGGACACGATACCCGACAGGCGGCGGTGGCGGCGATGCATGTGGCTGTGCATGGGGCTGTCCTTTCCGGTTCCTCTTGGGGCCCGTGGTCATCCGACCACGCGGTGCCCGCGTCCGCGCAGGCATTGGACGACAATCTCCTCGCGTCTTTCGCTCGCACTGATGGCGCTTGCGACGCCTCCGGCGAGGGCCCCGGCAGCAGCGCCTCCGAGGACGTCGCCGTCATCGTCAGCCATGCCCGGAAGCGCTCCGGCCCCAGCGCCGAGAACGGTCGCGCCGGCGGTTTCGTGGTCGAACCGGCGCTGATCCCGCGCGAGCGCCTGGCAGGCGGCCAGATCGGATCGGAAAGCCCCGGTTGGCGCGCCGTCGAGGATCGGGGTGTAGTTCGCGCCGCCATCGCCACAGGCGCCGAAAAGCGAGGGCAGAAGACAGGGTGAGAGTGTGACGCGTTTCATGGTTCGTTTCCGGTGACAAATGGGTGAGGGCGTGCAGACCCTGCCTGCATGGGGTTTGAAATCCTGGCGGTTCCCGATGGATGGGTTGGTCTAGCCGGGGCCATCCCTGATCGGGGCCTGTGCATCGGACGGCTTGCGAAACCGGTCGCGGTATTCCGAGGCCGAGACGCCCAACTGCCGTTGGAAGGCCCGGCGCATCCGCTCGGCCGTCTGGAAACCGGTGCCAATGGCGATCTGTTCGATCCCGCGCGACGTGGTCTCCAGCGCGACCCGTGCCGCCTGCACCCGTGCCGTCTCCACGTAAGCCGCGGGCGTCACGCCGGTCTCATCCTTGAAGCGGCGGGCGAAGGTGCGTTCGGAGAGACCCGAGCGCGCGGCCAAGGCCGTCACGGTGAGCGGGTCTGCCGGGTTCGCGAGGATGAATGCCAACGAAGCATTGATCGCGGGGTCCTCGGCCCGCTGCGCCACAAGATGTGCGCTGAATTGTGACTGTCCGCCCGGACGCATCATGTACATGACGCTGAAACGCGCCACCTGCAGCGCAACATCGTGGCCGAGGTCGTCCTCGACCAGCGCCAGGGCAAGGTCCATTCCCGAGGTCACACCGGCCGAGGTCCAGATATCGCCGTCCCGGACGTAGATCGCATCGCGGTCGACCTGAACCTCCGGGTAATCGCTTTCCATCTTCGGGCACCAGAACCAATGCGTGCTGGCGCGCTTGCCGTTCAGCAGGCCCGCTTCGGCGAGGACAAGCGCCCCGGTGCAGATAGACGCGATCCGACGGGCCCGAGGGGCGGCGGCGCGGAGGAAGCTCAGAAGCGCCGGGTCCTTCAAGGCGTTGGACGACCCGTGCCCGCCCGCGATCATCAGCGTGTCGATGTTGTCCGGGTCGCTCAGCACGTCCTCGAAGGACAGTGAAGCGGTGATCGTCAGACCCGAACTCGCCGCGACCGGCCCGGCCTCGGCCGCGACGATCGCGATGTCGTAATGCGCCTCGCCGTCCGAGGCGAAATACGCGGTGGTGGCCAGAATCTCCAGTGGTCCGACCACGTCGAGATTGTGGGCACCGGGATAGGCGACCATGACAACCCTTCGGGGGCGCTGCGATGTCGGATGTCGGTCGTTGTGTGCCATGATCTGACACTACCCTGAACGACGACCTGTCCGTTAGGACAAAGACCCCTCGTTTTCTGCCATGCGAGTGCCCCGGTCGTCGTCTCAGCCGTCGAGGGCGGGGTCGTCTCCCGCATCATGCAGAATGACGTTGAAGCCCTCCGCTTCCGTCGGAGCCACGAAGTACGCCGAGAATTCCTCGAACTGCGCTTCGGTCACGGCGAACGGATGGTCTCCCGTCACGTTGCGCGCGCGCAGTCGGGCGAGGCACACAGTGTCCGGCATGTTCATCACATGCATCTGGTGGGCCGCTTGGGTTCCGTCGAGGATGCCCCGCATCCAGGCGCGCTGCCCGGGGGTGTTGGCCGCGAAGTCGAGCACTACCGAAATGCCCGCGTTCAGAAGCGATGAGACCA
>CAZPPH010000207.1:0-4757 GCA_964588375.1 uncultured Rhodobacterales bacterium
GAACGTCCCGCCGATATCGCGGCGGCGAACGGTCACTCGGATCCGCCGGTCATACCGACCGGAGTATCAGGCCGGGGGTCTGAAACGAAGCCGTCGACATTCGGCATCTCGATCTCCCCGAAGGTCCCCGCGTTCATTTCCGTATTCTCGTCAAGGATACCGGCACGGCCGAGAATGTAGGCGGTGATCGCGTAGACCTCGTCGGGAGCGAGCGAACCCGGCGAATTGAGCGGCATCGCCCGGTGCGTGTAGTCGAAGAGGGTGCTGGCATGGGGCCAGTAGCTCTCGACCGTCTTGACGGAACTGTCGGTATCGAGGGTCCCGCGACCGCCGATCAGTCGCGGCGCGCCCAGTTCCGATATCCCCTGCAGATCCTCGCCGTGGCAGGATGCGCAGTGCAGCGCATAGAGGTCCTCGCCCTCTTCGAAGGTGCCGCTTCCCGCCGGTGCGCCGACGCCGTCGGGCATGACGTCGATATCGACCGCCGCGACCTCTTCTTGCGTCGCCGGCCGGCCGATGTGGAGCATGAGCGCCTGCAGGTCGATCTCGCCGACATCGCTCGCGCTCGAGGACGGGACAGGCTCCGGCGCACGCTCTCCCGTCTCGGACAGGCGTTCCGGCAACGCGGCCGCCTCGCGGGGAACGAGGTCCTCACTCCGATCCTGTGCAGCGCCGGGATAAAGCCAGGCGAGCGTGGCAGCCCCCGAAATCGCGACGACAGCGAATTCACGAATGAACATTGGTCACCTCCCCGTTGCCGGCCACATGCCAGCTCTGGATCGCGTTGAGATGGTAGACGGAACTGGTGCCGCGCACGGCCACAAGCTCCTCGAGCGTGGGCTGGATGTATCCGGTCTCGTCGGTCACCCGGCTCTGAAGCACGGCCTCCTCACCGGTCCAGACCCAGGGCAGGCGGAACCGGGTATGGCATCTGGACAGCACCGGCTCCTGAAGCTCAGCCTCCTGCCAGCTCTCGCCTCCATCGGCCGAGACCTCGACCCTCGTCACGCGGCCGCGGCCGGACCAGGCGATGCCGGTCACCTCGTAATACCCCGGACGCGGGAGCTTCATCGCCCCGGAGGGAAAGGTGATGACGGATTTCGCGTCCATTTCGAAGGTGAACTGCCGGGCCGTGCCGTCCGGCATCAGGTCGGTGTATTTCGAGGTTTCCTCGCGGGTCATGAAGGGCATGTCGCTGACCTCGAGGCGGCGCAGCCACTTGATCTGCATGTTGCCCTCGAACCCCGGCAGCAGCAGCCGCAGGGGGTAGCCCTGCTCGGGCCGCAGCGCCTCGCCGTTCTGCGCATAGGCGAGGATCGCGTCGTCGAGCGCCTTGTCGACGGTCACCGAGCGCGTCATCACCGCGGCGTCCGCCCCCTCGGCAAGAATCCAGGCCGCGCCGTCGCGAAGGCCGGCGATTTCGAGAACGGTCGAAAGCGGCACGCCTGTCCATTCCGACGTGGAGGTCAGACCGTGGGTGCCCTGCACAGTCTTCAGGGTGGGCTCCTCCCATTCGGTCAGCGTGTTGCCCGAGCATTCGATGAAGTGAATCCGGCTGACCGAAGGCAGCCGCATGAGGTCGTCCATGGTAAACCGCATCGGCTCGTCGACCATGCCGTGCAGGATGAGCTCGTGCTCCAGCGGGTCTATCGTGGGAATGCCGGCGTGGTGCCGCTCGAAGTGCAGGCCCGACGGCGTGATGATGCCGTGTCCGGACGCGAGCGGCGTCATCGACCAGCTCGATTGCACGCTGGCGGTGGGATAGCGCCACCGCACCTCGCTCTCGAACTGGGAGCGCGAGCCGTAACCGCCGTCGTCGAGAACGGGACGCCCCTGCACGCTGGTCGGATCATCGGGCACAGGATTGAGTTCGGCTCCCGGGGGCGCTTGCCCGTCCTGCGCGCGCGCGGCGCCGGCGGCGAACATCGCCCCCCCGAGCGAAGCGGTTCCGGCCAGGACGCCGCGACGCGTCAAACCGGGGAACATTCCCTCCTTGCAGTCGCAGATCTCGTCCTTGTCTTCTTCGAGCCGACGCGCCTCCAGTTCGACGAGCGCCTCGGCCATGCGCCGCTCGTTCTCTCCGTACCCCGGTGACGTGAAGCGGTTTCTGGTCATCTGTCGTCCTCTCTCTGTTCGAGTCCACGAGGAAAGGTTGTCATCGGTTGAACCCATGCCGCGCGCCCGGGGGCATGAAGCTCCGATGCGTCGCACCCGGACCTGCATCCTGTCAGACGAAACTCCGAAGCCCCCGCGCGGTTCCCCATGCGGGCTGGCGAGGACGGTCGGAACCGTTAGCGCCGCGCCCGCGCCCGGTCTGCCTCGGCTCCTCGGGAATGACGAACCCCTTGCCCGCGCGCCGGTCCCGCTTTCGACCGGCCACGAGGCAAGAAAGCCCGTCCGACAGGCTGTCCGGCCCCTCGCACGCGGGCGAGGGAGAGTCCGCAAGCGACAACGCCTAAAGGATCGGTCCCATCATCGCGATCGTGTTGTTCCAGAGATGGCGGCCTTTGCTCCAGCTCGCGAGGTCATCGCGGTCGATCAGAATGGACGCATCCCGGTATTCCTCCTGCCGCGCCGCGAGACGGGATGCCAGGCGCTCGTCCTGCAGCAGGACATTGCTTTCGTAATTCAGTTCGAAACTCCGTCTGTCGAGGTTGGCGGAGCCGACCAGCGCGACCTCTCCGTCGACCGTCAGGATCTTCGCGTGGAGAAGGCCGCCGGGATACTCGTAGATCCGGACCCCGGCCTCGATCAGTTCACGGTAGTAGCTTCGGCTTGCTGCCGCGACGACCCAGGAATCGTTATGCCGGGGCACGATCAGGACCGTGCGGACCCCGCGTCGAGCGGTCAGGCAAAGCCCGTCGTGCATGGCGTCCGAAGGCACGTAATACGGCGTGGTGATCAGCAGGTCCTTTCTCGCCGCATGCATCAGGACCTCGAAGACCTCGGGCATCGCGGACGGACGGACGGAAGGCCCTGTCCCGATGGCCTGCGTGACGACTTCGCCGTTGCGGTCCGGCGCGGGAACTCCGCCGACCAGCGAGGTGAGGTCCTCGTCGGCATGAGCCATCCAGTCCTGTATGAAGAGATACTGCTGCTGGATGGCCGCCGGTCCCTCGAGCCGCACGACAATATCGACCCAGGGCGCGAATCTCTTCTTGATGCGGAACTCGGGGTCGGCGCAATTGGGGCTTCCGCAATACGCGATCTTGTTGTCGATCACGGCAATCTTGCGATGGTTCCTCAGATCGACCCGTCCGCGGATCGGGTGCAGAAAGAGGCTGCTGACCGGCAGCGATGACACCGCGAGAACACCGGCCGCCCGCAAGTCCCGCCAATGGACGGAACGTATGAAGCTGCGCGCGCCGATATCGTCGGCCATCACGCGCACGGCGACGCCTCGGCGGGCGGCTCTCTTCGCGGCCTCGGCGACCCTCAGGCCGTTGGTGTCGTCGAGCCAGATGTAGAACATCAGATGGACGGTCTCGCCGGCGGCGTCGATGTCCGCGACAAGGGCGTCGAAGGCGGAGTTCGTATCCGCCAGCACCTCCCCCCGGCTGCCGCCGAGCGGACCAAGGCCGTTCACCGACTGGCCCAGCCTGAAGATATGACGATGATGGGTCTTCACGGCGTCGAACTCGCCGTCCATGAGCGCGGGCGCGGCCAGTCTGCGGACCTTCCGCGACACGTCCCGGTATTTCGCCAGCCGCTCCCGGCCGACATTCGTCTCGCCGAAAAGAACGTAGGCGATCATGCCGATCACCGGCATGGTCAGGATTACGAGAACCCAGGCCGCACGCGACGGCGCCTCGCGGTGCGGTCGAAGGATGGCCCGGACGACGAAGGACAATTGCAGGCCGATATGGGCTGCGATAGCAATCAGCACGATGAATTCTCTGGTCACGGCGTCCTCTGCGTGTTCGACCTTCCGGCCACCACCGTTTCATGGCGACGACCATGGCGCATCTGTGCATCTCAACATGGAAAGTCATCCGTGGTAATTCGGCCTTCCTGCCAGACCGGGGTTCGCGGATGAAATGCAGCTGAAGATCGCCAGCTACAATGTGCGCAAGGCCGTCGGTCTGGACCGGCGGCGCGACCCGGCGCGTATTCTGAACATCCTGAACGATATCGGTGCCGACATCGTCACCCTGCAGGAGGCCGACCGCCGCCTCGGCGCGCGGCCGACAGCGATACCACGGGCCCTGATCGAGCGCGAAACCGACTACGCGGTCGTCGAGCTCGCGAAGAACGAGGTCAGCCTCGGCTGGCACGGCAACGCGGTGCTCGTGCGGCGGGGCCTCGAGGTCGCCTCGACCCGGCACATCGAACTGCCCGGCCTCGAGCCGCGCGGGGCGGTCTTCGCCAGGGTGGGCCGGCTGTCCATCGTCGGCACGCATCTCGGCCTCATGCGCAGGTGGCGCCACAGGCAGATGAACGCCATCCTCAGCCATATCGGGCCGGACGCCCGGTCCACGATCATCGCGGGCGATTTCAATGAATGGTCGGATATTCGCGGGTGCGAGCCCTGGACCGACGCCTTCACGATTCTCTACCCGGGCAGGTCCTTTCCGACCCGGCGCCCGGTCGCGTCGCTCGACGGCATCGCCCATGGGTGTGACGTCTCGGTCTGCGATCATGGGGTGGTGACCTCGGGCCCGGCGCGAGTCGCGTCGGACCACTACCCCATATGGGCGACGGTCAGACTCGGGGAGAGCGTGCCGCGCGGTTCGGTCCTCTGAAGACCCTGCGAGAGC